>DASYSQ010000336.1:0-8365 GCA_036003145.1 Pseudolabrys sp. | reverse complement strand
GTTTCCAGGGCGTCGAAATGTTCGGACATGGCTTACGCCAGCCACCTCTTGCGGCGGCGGTAGTGCTTGCCTTCGCGGAAGGATTTGCGCCGGCCTTCGGAAATTCCGAGATAGAATTCCTTGACGTCCTCATTCTCGGCGAGGGCCGCCGCTTCGCCATCCATCACCACACGGCCGTTTTCAAGAATGTAGCCGTAGCGCGCAAAGCGCAGGGCCATGTGCGTATTTTGCTCGGCCAGAAGGAATGAGACGCCCTCCTTGTCGTTGAGATCCTTCACGATGCCGAAAATCTCCTCAACGATCTGGGGGGCAAGTCCCATCGAAGGCTCATCGAGCAGGATCATCTTTGGCCGGGACATCAGCGCGCGGCCAATGGCGCACATTTGCTGCTCTCCGCCCGAAGTGTAGCCGGCGAGCGAGCCCTTTCGTTCGTCAAGCTTTGGAAAATAGGAATAAACGAGATCCAGGTCACGTTTGATGGCCGCCTTGCCATCGCGGCGCGTGAAAGCGCCAGTCAGCAGATTCTCTTCAATGGTGAGATGAGCGAAGCACTGACGCCCTTCCATCACCTGTATGCACCCGCGGCGCACCAGCTCACTGGGCGAGAGATCCTGGACCTCCGCGCCATCAAACACGATTGAGCCTTTGGTGACATCACCACGCTCGGCGTGGAGCAGATTGGAAATGGCTTTCAGGGTGGTGGTCTTGCCCGCGCCATTGGCGCCCAGCAGCGCGACAATCCCGCCCTTCGGCACGTCGAGCGATACGCCCTTGAGCACCAGAATGACGTGATCGTAGATGACCTCGATATTATTGACCGAAAGGATCTTCGCCGCTTTGGCGGGCGCCGTGGTTTCGGTCTGCGTTGCCGCCGACATGGCCGCTCCACAAAAGGCCCCTCTCCCCGCCGTGATGGCGAGGAGAGGGATATTTCAAGCGCTTAGGATGACTTGTCGCAAGGTTCAGTGCGTTTCGGCCAGCCGGCATTAGCCGACGAGTAGTCCTTGGCCGCCGATTCGATCAGCGGGCGGACCTTGGTCTTGAGGGGCGCGATCCAATCAGACCCTTGCGTCCACTTGGTGCCGTCCCACCGCGCCATATAGGCCGAGTTGTGACCGTTGTGGTCTTCGCACGCGACTTTCATCGGTGCGGCAAAACCCTCGGCGCCGATTTCCTTCAACCGGGCATCGGTGATGTTCAGGGTTTCCAGACCACGACGCATGTCTTCGCCGGTAATCACTTTTTTGCCGGTGATCTTCTGCGCGTTGCGGATTCCTTCCGCGATGATGATCGAGTTGAGCACGCCCCGATTGTAGAAGTTTTCGCCAACCTTATCCTTGGCGGTCTGGGACTTGCCCTTATCCACGACGTACTTCTGGATGTCCTTGATGACGGGGAAATTGGTCCCGACCTGGTTGAAGTCGAGCGACAGATAACCCTTGGCTGCGTCACCGGCAGGGCGCGCATCGTCGTCGCTTCCGGCCCACCAGTTACCGATGAGATGATCCATCGGATAGTTGTTCTTGGCCGCTTCCTTGACCGCAGTCGGATTCATCGTGCCGAAGCCCTGGATATAGATCCAGTCCGGACGATCGCGGCGGATATTGAGCCACTGCGATGACTGGTTCTGCATCTCCGCTGCCGGCACCGGATAGAGCTTGAGCTCAAAGCCATAGTCCTTGGCGAGCGCCTCGAGCAGGGGGATTGGTTCCTTGCCGTAAGGCGCATCCAGATAGATCAGGCCGACTTTCTTGCCCTTGAGTTTATCCAGGCCGCCTTCCTTGCTGCCGATGTAGCGGATGAACATCGAGGCGCCGTCCCAGTAGGTCGCGGGCGGATTGAAAATCCACGGGAACGTCGTGCCGTCCGCCGACGCCGAGAGGCCGTAGGCCATCGACAGGATCGGAATCTTGTCGACCGCCGCTTTCGGGATGATTTGCAGCGTGATGCCGGTTGAATATGGATTGATCACGACCGGATTCTTCGATTTGACCTGCTCGTAGCACTCGACACCTTTCTTTGTGTCGTAGCCGGTCTCGCATTCCTCGACGAGGATTTTCACGCCGCCGATCCCGCCATCACGCTCATTGAGCATGTTCAGATAGTCGGCCATGCCGTTCATGATCGGAGCGCCCGAAACCGCAAACGGGCCGGTCCGGTATGACAGCAGCGGAACGAAAATATTGTCGGCTGCACTCGCAGTCACAGGCGCGAACGACGCGCCGACAATGACGGCAAAGGCCGTTCCGAGCAGTCGATGGTACAATCGCATTGCCTTCCTCCCTTTCGTTTCCCGGGCGGCAAGGCCGCCCCTCATCTCTCGGCCCTCGGCTCAAATCCGCGGGCCGCCCCGTCTGGACCGGGGTGTTGGTTGAGATTGTGCCCCGTTAATATGGGAAAGGCCACACCCTCAATTTCTGCTTGCCAACCTGCCACAACCGCGCGAGTCCGGCCGGTTCGGCAATCAGGAAAAGCACGATCAACGCACCGATGATCATGTATTGGATGTGCTCAACTGTCGCAGGGTGAACCGGGATGCCGAGCTTCGGAGGGAAATAACGCAGCGCGATCGGCATTATGAAAATCAACGCAGCGCCAAAAAACGACCCGGTCAAACTGCTAAGCCCGCCGATGATGACCATGAAGAGAATGAAGAAGCTCAGATTGACATCGAATACGGCCGGTTCGGCACCGCCATACCAAAGGAAAACCAGAAGTGCGCCGGCAACGCCGCAGTAGAACGACGATGTCGCGAATGCGAGAAGCTTGGTTTGCAAAAGCCGTATGCCAATGAGATCGGCCGCAAGATCCATGTCCCGCACCGCCATCCACATGCGCCCTATCCGGCCGTGCACGAGGTTCGATGCAACCCAGGTCATCACGACAACGAAACCAAGCACGACGAAATAGCGCGTCGTATCCGCCGCGGTCGCACCGGTGATTGGTATTCCGAAGAGTGTACGCGTCGGGACCTCGATCGCGCCGGATGCATTGTAATTATAGAACCACGGCAGCCGGATGAAGCACCACGACAAAAAGAACTGCGCGGCGAGCGTCGCCACTGCCAGATAAAATCCCTTGATCCGCAGCGACGGCAATCCGAACAGAACGCCGACAGCCGCCGAAAAAAAGCCCGACGCGACGATCCAGATCAGGATATTCACGCTCGGGAAATACGAGGTGAGCTTGTAGCAGGCATAGGCGCCAACGCCCATGAAGGCGCCGGTCCCGAGCGACAGAAGTCCGGTATAGCCGGTCAGCAGATTGAGCCCGATGGCGGCGAGCGAGAAAATCAGGAACGGGATCATGACCGCCTGGATCAAAAACGAACTGCCGAACCAGGGAATGATCACGGCTGCAACGAACAGGATGATCGCCAATCCGATCCGGTCCTGCATGATCGGAAATACGGCGAGGTCCGCCGCGTAGTTCGTCTTGAATTGGCCCGCCTCACGATAAAACATGATCAGATCCGCTCGATAATGCGTTCGCCGAACAGACCTTGTGGGCGAAACAGAAGAAAGATGAGCGCGATGACGTAAGCGAACCAGGATTCAATGCCGCTTCCCATCAGCGGGCCCCAATAGAACTCGCCCAGCTTTTCGCCGACGCCGATAATCAGTCCGCCGACAATGGCTCCCGGAATCGACGTCAGCCCGCCAAGAATGAGCACTGGCAGGGCTTTTAATGCGATCACTTCGAGCGCAAATGAAACGTCGGAGCGCGCGCCCCACATGATCCCTGTGGTGAGCGCCACAAGGCCCGCGGCAAACCAGACGATGACCCAGATCTGCTCCAGCGAGATGCCGACCGACAGCGCCGCGCGGTGGCTATCGGCGACCGCACGCAGCGCGCGACCAATACGCGTTCGCTGGAAGAATATTGCGAGAGTTGCGACCATTAGCGATGCAATGATTGCCGCCGCGATGTCGATTTTCTGAAGCGACACGAAGCCCCCGGCCATTTTGATGTCGATCGCGCCGCGCGGGAGCAGAAGCTGGTCGGCAATCATCACTTTCGTTTCGCCGCCGAAGATCAGTTCGCCGAAGCCAATCAGGAAATACGTGAGTCCGAACGTCGCCATAAACAGGATGATATCGGGCTGATTGACCAGCGGTCTGAGAATCAGACGTTCGACCGCAAAGGCGAGACCGAACATCACAGCGATCGTCAACGCCAGTGCCAGGAAGGCGGGCACGCCATGTTCGTGGAAACCCACCAATGTGAGGGCGGCAAACACCACCATGATCCCCTGCGCAAAATTGAATACGCCCGAGGCTTTGAAGATCAGGACGAAGCCAAGCGCGATCAGGGAATAGAGGACGCCGGCGACAAGCCCTTCCCACAACGTCTGTACGAGCAGGTCGGGCGCGGTGCCCATCTGCACGAAAGGATCGACAAAGACTTTGTAGAGAATGTCCATATGTCCTCAGTGGGCCACACCAAGATAGGCGTCGATGACCGCCTGGTTGCGTTTGACTTCATCGGGCGTTCCATCGGCGATCTTGATGCCATGATCGAGCACGACCACACGGTCGGACAGGTCCATCACCACGCCCATATCGTGCTCGATCAGCGCAATGGTTGTGCCGTATTGATCGTTCACGTCGAGCACAAAGCGCGACATGTCCTCTTTTTCCTCGAGATTCATCCCGGCCATCGGTTCATCGAGCAAAAGTAATTCAGGCTCCATGGCGAGTGCGCGGCCAAGCTCCACCCGTTTTTGCAGGCCGTAGGGAAGCCGGCCCACCGGCACCCGCCGGATTTCCTGGATCTTGAGAAAGTCGATGATTTCCTCGACGCGGTGGCGGTGCTCGACCTCCTCGCGCATGGCCGGACCGTAGCGGAACAGCTGCCAGAAGAAGCCCGAGTGCATTTTGAGTGTGCGGCCGGCCATGATGTTGTCGAGCGCGGTCATGCCACGAAACAGCGCGACATTCTGAAATGTGCGGGCGATGCCGCCATAGGCCGCTTCATGAGGACGCATTTTGGCGCGCGTCTCACCGTTGAATGTGATGCGCCCCTGCTGCGGGTGATAAAACCCATTGATGACGTTGAGCATCGACGTCTTGCCGGCGCCATTCGGGCCGATGATGGCCCGGATTTCTCCTTTACGGATATCGAATGAGACGTCACTCACCGCTTTCACGCCGCCGAACGAGAGCGATACGTTCTCCACCGACAAAAGCACATCCCCGACCGCAGCTTCGGGACTGCCGGTCGCCCTCATGCGGCTTTCCCCACGGGAGCGGGTTCGCTCTTCATGTCGCGGATTTTCACCCGGGCGCTGATCGTGCCCTTACGGCCGTCCTCGAAGGTGACCTCAGTCGAAATGTCAGCATCCTTTGAGCCGTCATAGAGCGCCTTGATCAGTGGAGCATATCGCTCGGCGATGAACCCGCGACGCACTTTCTGAGTGCGGGTGAGCTCACCGTCATCGGCGTCAAGCTCCTTGTGCAGGATAAGAAACCGCTTGATTTGCGCACCGGCCATCACCTTGTCCTCGGCGAGCGAGCGGTTCACCTCGGCAACGTGCTTTTCCAGCATGTCGTAAACGAGCGGATGACCGGCCAGCTCCTGATAGGAGCCGTAGACGACGTTATGGCGCTCGGCCCAGCTTCCCACGGCCGTGAGATCGATGTTGAGCATCGCGCAGACAAAATCTCGCTTGTCGCCGAGCGCTACCACCTCGCGGATATTGGGATAGAACTTGAGCTTGTTCTCAATATATTTCGGCGGGAACATCGTCCCGTCATTGAGCCTGCCGACATCCTTGGTGCGGTCGATGATCTTGAGGTGGCCGGTCTTCTCATCAAAGAAGCCGGCATCGCCGGTCATTACGTAACCGTCCGGGGTCATCACTTCGGCGGTCTTGGCATCGTCCCTGAAATAGCCCGAGAACATGCCGGGTGATCTGAATTGCACCTCGCCATTCTCGGCTATGCGAAGGTCAACGTTGGGGCACGCAGGCCCGACCGTATCCGAATAAATTTCGCCATCGGGCTGTGCGGTAACGTACAGAAAGGCTTCGGTCTGTCCGTAGAGCTGTTTCAGATTCAAGCCGATCGAACGGTAAAAACTGAATAGATCCGGCCCAACTGCTTCGCCCGCGGTGTAGGCAACACGCACGCGCGAGAAGCCGAGCACATTCTTGAGCGGTCCGTAGACGAGGAGATTGCCGATGCCATAGAGCAGCCGACCCATGAGAGGCACGGGCTGACCGTTGAGGATGCGTTCTCCGTAGCGACGCGACACACCGATGAAATAGTGAAACAGCCTGCGCTTGATGGTGCCGGCATCTTCCATGCGGATCATGACGCGCGTGAGCAACAATTCGAGCGTGCGCGGCGGTGCGAAATAGAAGCTTGGTCCGATCTCACGCAGATCGGCCATGGCCGTGTCCGGGCTTTCGGGACAGGCGGTGCAGAACCCGGAAACCATGCCTTGCGCGTAATTGAGGTAGTGGTCGCCGACCCAGGCGAGTGGCAAATAAGCGAGCGCCACGTCATTCTCTGTCAGCTTGTCGAAGGCAACCGTGTCGCCTGCGGCACGGATCGAGCCTTCGTTGGTGAGGACGACACCCTTGGATGCGCCGGTGGTGCCGGATGTGTAGAGGATGATGGAGGGATCGGAACCCTTGCCAGCGGCAATTTCCTTGTCGAGCCAATCGGCGACCGGGGGATCTGCGAGCGCTTTGCGTCCTTCCGCGATGACGTCGTCCATCGATCGCAGCCGGCTGTGATCGTAGTCGCGAAGGCCCCGCTTTTCGTCATAGACCATCAATTCAAGTTTGGGGACACGCGCCATGACTGACAAAATCTTGTCGATCTGCTCCTGGTCCTCGACGGCGGCAAAGCGCACGTCGGCGTGCGCCAGCACATAGGCGAGTTCGTCGGCCACCGCGTCGGCATAGACCGGCACCGGAATCGCGCCCAGCACCTGGGCCGCCATCACGGACCAATAGAGTCTCGGCCGGTTGCCGCCGACGATCGCGATCGTCTCGCCGCGCTTGACACCCAAACGATGCAGGCCAGTGGCATAAGCGCGCACGATGTCGTGGACCTGGCTCCAGGTCCATGTTTGCCAGATGCCGAGATCCTTGTGCCGCATGGACGGCCGCGCCCCGTAAATGCCGGCATTACGGATCAGCAGCTTGGGAAATGTATCCGCGCTCGCGGCGGCTTTGGTCGCCACAGCCCCAGTCCTCCCGTGCGGCCGCGTCAACGGGCGCGGCTTTCAACCCCTCGTCGTCTCTTATGGACGATCTTGTTATCTCGATATGAAAACACCGCCAGAAGGCGGTCAAGTATCAGATCACACGTAAATTGGTTGTAGAGGGGCGGCCGGCTATTCCGCCGCCCGGAGAAGGGTCGGTGCTCCGGCGCGGAATTGCTCAAACAGCGCCGTTTCTTCCGCCTTTGCTGCTGCCAAATGCCGCTGTTTGACCGGCCCGAAGCCGCGAATCTTCTCCGGGATCATCGCAAGCTCGACCGCAATACGATGATTGCCCGGTGTCAGATGCCCGCATAGCTCGTCGAGCAGCTGCTCGTATTCAGTGACCAGCCGGCGTTCCGTTTGACGCTCGGCGGTATACCCAAACGGATCGAACGGGGTACCGCGAAGGAACTTGAATTTCGCCATCACGGCGAAAGCTCGCAGAATCCAGGGACCGAACGACATCTTCTTCGGCTCACCGGTTTGCGGGTCGCGCCGGGTCAGCAAGGGCGGGGCCAGATGAAATTCAAAGCTCAGCCTGTCGCCATCGAATGATGACTTCACGCGCTCGAGAAATGACGTCGCGCTGTAAAGCCGTGCAACTTCGTATTCATCCTTATAAGCCATCAGTTTGAACAAATAGCGCGCCACTGCTTCCGCCAGCCCGCATTGGCCCCGCGCTTTTTCCGCCTCCACGGTGCGTACTTTTTCCACCCAATTCCGATATCGCCTCGCGTAGGCAGCGTTCTGATAGTCGGTCAGGAATGCAGCACGACGATCAACCGTCTCGGCAAATGATTGCGAAAGCCTGAGAGAATCGTTCTGCTCCTGCGGACGCGGCTCAATCAGCGCTTCGACCGCCTTGGGATCGACTGCCGCGCGGCGTCCGTAACGAAATGCCGAAATGTTCATCGACACCGCTTCGCCGTTCATCTCGATCGCGCGCTCGATCGCGTCCGCCGACAGCGGCAGAGCGCCGAGCTGATAGGCATAGCCGAGCATGAACATGTTGGAGCCGATGGAGTTGCCGAGCAGCGCAGTTGCGAGACGCCCGGCATCCACGAAATGGCTGCGGTCCCGGCCTGCGTGACCAACAATGGCGCGCTTGAGTCGCTCGGTCGGCAAAGAAAAATCCGCATTGCGCGTGAAG
>DASYSQ010000335.1:0-10756 GCA_036003145.1 Pseudolabrys sp. | reverse complement strand
TCAGGCAGCGCGGTTAACCCAGGAGTAGCGGCGAATACACTTTTTCATTTGTCTTTTTCAAATTGTTTATTCGATTTCGACAAAGTTCAACGTACCGGCAATGCCGTCATTGGTCAGAGCTGCAATCTTCTGTCCTGAATTCACTGTGAATGATCCAGTTCAACGGCAGGAATTGTGTCGATGAACTGGCAACAGCGATATCGCCTACATCCTGTGGTCGATGTCTGCTTTTGATTTAGCAGACATGGCGACAATACGCGCGATGTCCGCTGCTACCCCGAAAGCGGACCATGCTCGGATGAACTGGCATGTCCGCTTTGTGCCAATTGTGGGCATCGATCTGAGGTAGACTGCCCCTAAACAGCCGTCCGCATTAGGCAATGGTGATCGAGTTCACAACGAAAAAACTCTTGTTGCCAAAGGGCGACGGCTTCTCTGGCGCGATCGGATCCACCATGTCCACTGAAGTTAATCTCAAACCGGGCTGATCTATCAAGGACGTGCGGAAGGCTGCGGAGCGACTGAAGAAGCGGGAAACGATTAGCTAACTAGTCCGGTTTATGATGCCACTGATAGGGGCCGATCTATATTGTGCGACCTGCCGTCGAGTCGCTTTTCGCCCGCTTCTTCGCCCCGCCTAGGATTCAACAATGAGCCGACTGTCGACGGATCTGAGCGCCATTGGGCGTGGCGGAACATTGGTGCTGTGGCTTTTTACTACGGCCGTGCTTTTGAGCGCGTTGCTGCTGTTCGGCGTGCAGCCGATGTTCGCACGGATGGTCCTTCCCCAGCTCGGCGGTTCGCCATCGGTTTGGTCAGTCGCGATGGTGTTCTTTCAGTCGATGCTTTTGGCTGGTTATGCTTATGCACATTTGCTTACGCAGATGCAAAGGCGTTGGCTGGCCGCGGCTGTACATCTCAGTCTCATGGTCGGCGCGGCTTTGATGCTTCCGCTGTCCGTCGCAAAAGGTTGGGGCAACCCTCCGGCGTCCGGAACGGCCCTATGGCTGCTCGGCCTCTTCACGATTTCGATTGGCTTGCCGTTCTTCGCACTCGCCGCGAACAATCCGTTACTGCAAATCTGGTTCGTTCGCACGGGCCATCGTGACAGCAACGATCCCTATTTCCTTTACGCCGCGTCCAATGTGGGAAGTTTCCTGGCCCTGCTGTCCTACCCGCTGTTGCTAGAGCCGGCCTTCTCGCTGCATACGCAAGGGTGGCTATGGAGCGGCGGCTTTGTGGTGCTAGTCCTTTTGATCGCAGGCTGTGCCGCGCGAATGCTTTGTTCGGAGACTCTTCCCGAACATTTAACGGAGACGGCTGTCGCCAAGCCGAGTTGGTTGAGGATCGGCCGCTGGGTCCTCCTCGCCGCCGTACCATCCGGCCTGCTCGTTGCCGTCACAGCCCATATTTCTGCCGACCTTACCTCAGCGCCGTTGTTCTGGGTCATGCCTCTGTCGCTCTACCTCTTGACGTGGGTCCTGGTTTTTCAGCGAAAGCCGACATTCTCGCATCAGCTCGTGCTCCTTCTGCAGCCGTTCGCCGTGGCCTGGATCGCGGCATTGCTCTATCTAGGCAACCGCGTACCGGTGCTGCCCGGCCTGGCCGGACACCTGTTGGCATTCTTTATCGTAGCAATGAGTTGCCATGGCGAACTTGCGCGCAGCCGGCCGGCACCGGCGGACCTTACCTCGTTCTACGTCTCTTTATCGTTTGGCGGGATGCTTGGCGGGCTCTTCGCTGGCTTACTCGCGCCTTACATTTTTTCCTGGATTGCTGAGTACCCGATCCTCATTACCTTAGCCGTGCTTTGCCGGCCTAAGACGTCGAACCGCCAGAACGAAAGATTGTTTTGGCTGACGACCGTGGGGCTCGCCGCTGCGCTAATCGTGTCCGGCTATGTTCTGGCCAACTTGCCAAACGTGACGGCAAGGCAGCTTGACATCTCGGTGCTCGGTCTCGCAGCGCTTTCCATCCTGATCATGCGCGATGCGCGCAAATCGGCCGTGGTTGTGGTGTTGGCACTGACGACCATACATCTGAGCCAGACTCGCGAAGGTCACACCGATTCGATGCGCAGTTTTTTCGGTGTCCACCGCATTTACGAAACTGCCGATAAACGTTTCCGCATTCTCGAACACGGATCGACGATCCACGGCGCGCAGCAGCTTGTCGCGGACGATGGCAAACCCTGGGTCGGACAACCACGGTTGTTAACTTACTATTACGACGGCGGGGCCATCGCAGCCGCGATCGACGCGATACGCGCCAGCAAAGCCGCCCCGTTGCGCGTTGCGGTCATCGGTCTCGGTGCCGGAGCTCTCGCCTGTCGCATCGCGCCAGAAGAAACCTGGCGGTTTTTCGAGATCGATCCAATCGTGATAGAGATTGCGCGTGATCCGAATCGATTCAGTTTCGTCAGCAAATGCGCGCCAGACCTGCCGATCACATTGGGCGATGCACGATTGACGATGAGCGCCGAACAGGCAGGGTTTTACGACCTGATCATTGTTGATGCCTATTCATCGGATGCGATCCCGGTGCATCTTGCGACACGCGAAGCAATGGCAATCTACAAGTCGAAGCTCGCGCCGCATGGTGCCGTTGTGATGCACATTTCTAACCGCCATCTCGAACTCAAAAGCGTTGTAGTCAATATTGCGGCCGCGAACGGAATGCAATCGTGGGCGTGGAACGATCCCCTGTTTGGCATAAACCTTGGGCGAATGATGTACCCATCGGAAGTCGTTGTCTCCGCGGAACAGCCGGAGGATATTGGCTCGATCGCAAAGTCTGATCGCTGGACACTGACCGCGCCCGACACGAGCAAAAGGGTGTGGACCGACAACTATTCAAACATAGTCGGCGCGTTCTGGCGCAAGTTGATGCTGTCTACCGTCCATCAATAGCATTCGAAATGCCGCCTCTTTTTGACAACAAATGAGCTTTGACTTCGAAAACGCCAGGGGCTCTGGCTATGAGCTTTTAGCGACTGCCTGGAGTCGAGACGGCATGCGCTTGGCTTCGTGCGGTCTCGTCGAGCACTAACCGACCGCGAACTGAGCACGTCGTAAGAATTGGGCAGACGTCATCGTTATTCTAGCGACTGGCGACGAGGCTTTTCGAGAACCTGTCATCACTTCATGCACTGCAAGGCGGAACCAATCAGTGGAGCCCCGCAAATACACTGCCCTGAGCTCAGTGCGAAAATCGCTAGTGTTGCGGACCACAAGTCAGTGCACGAGACGGTAAACGGCGAGGTCCGTGCCCACGAGCCTCAACCGCTCGAGAAATCTGAGGGGTTCATTTGAGGCGAGCGCTGCCGCTAGACTGCGCGGAGCCAAGCTGGCGTATTGATAGCGCTCGGGAGCGCCGGGGCAGAACGCCACATAATCGATGCCGTGACGCTCCATTTGAATTCTAGCGTCGTCCGGGCTGCCGAGAAACATGTCAAGCATGGCAATATTACCGGCTTGATTGCGGTGATAAGGCGCTGCCAGAACAGAGTGTTCGGATTGCATCAAAATGAACGGTCCAGAATCGATAAAAGCCAAAATGCGCCCGCGAGGCAGACGAGCGAGCGGTGTATAGTCGTCTGCCCGCTGACATGTGCCTGCATCGCCGCTACTGATAATGCGTCGGGCCGTCTGGGTGGGGGCGGCGAATGCATGCGTTGCACCGGTACCAAGAGCCAAAAGCGTAGCGGGATTGAAAACTAGCATAACCAGCGCAGTGATACGGGTCATGCCGAAATAAGTCGGGCGGCCTTCCGCCGCAGGGATTGCCCGCAGCAAGGCGGCCGGAAACAAAGCGGCGGCAATTGCATTGGCGCCGCCGGCACCTCGTAATTGCCAAAATGAGACGAGGACAAAAGCCAATTGCACGGCAGCCACGGCTATCCAGTTCCAACGCCTATCGCTCTCCTCCCACATACAGCAAATAATTCCGAGCAAAAGGGCGGCCAAAGGGATGCCAAAATAGACCGGGATTTGTTGCGGCAGGTCATGTGCGATCGACCACAGGTTGCGAGCTTCTGAAACCGAGGAAAGCCACAAATCGACGAGCTTCGGATCAAGCTGTGCATACGGATCGCCTAGGCAATGTGGAGCGACGAATTGCGTGTATATGGCGAGCAATATTGCTAGGCCGAACGAGGCGACCAAGCGGTGCGACACTGAGGTAAGCCAGGGCATTGCGGCCAAAGCCGCTAACCCTAATCCGCCAACTGCAAGCACACCGACTTGGGCGATCGAAATCGTGTCGCAATGCACCGAGAAATAGTCAGCAGGTGAAATCGTAGCAGCGGCAAGCACAATGGTTCCCGTGGCGAGTGAGCCGGCAAAAGCAACGGTCGTTACCGCGTATGGCTTGCCGTTGAACGCCCAGCGCAACGAAGCAATGGTTCCCAGTGCGGCAAGTGCAGGTGCCGTTTCCTGGCCGATTGCGACGGAAAGGGCGCAGAACAAACCGGCGAGCGCGCCATGATTTGGACGCCGCGGGTTATCAATGAAGAAGGCGAGCGACCAGACGATCAGTACGATTTGGATGTTGTGATGGTGTATGGAACCAAATCGGTAGTGCTGCAGTGTCGGCGCCATCAGTGCGGCCATGACTACAGCCACACAGGCCGCACCATTGCCGGCGAGAGCGCCTGCAATCCGCGAAATTCCGACTAACAGACCAGCGAGCAGCGCGGCCGGCCAGATCATCATGGCGATGCGCTCAGCGAGCGCAGTCGGCACCATTGTTCCCGCGGTTTTGATCAGAAGAGCGATTGGTAGGTCGACCAGCCTTGACCAATGGGTCACGATGCCTTCGGGCGGATTTAGACGATACTGGGTATGGTCGAACCAGCTTTGCCCAGCGAGGAAATCGCGTATCTCCACCAGTCGCGTCGCATCATCGGTCGATGGACTGCTTGTCCCAAACGAAAGCCAGAGGCAAATGACGGCGACCGACCAGATTAGGCAGATTATAACGCGGCGCTCGAAGCGCGCGGACCGCGAAAGGCTATTAGGGGCAGATGGTGGTAACGCGGATTCAGACATGCTTGGGCCGCTTCCACTGAATTGTGCCGCAAAACCTCAGGTACCGTACGATCGGGCGATTGCTAAAGGCTTAAGCGTCACGCCAGCGCCGACTGACTTGTCTTTCAAAAACAAACGGCTGCAGCACGGAGCGCTCCCTTGTTTTCGGGCAGCGCGCATTACACAGAATCAAGGAATTAAGATTTAGGCACGACTCGCGAATTAAAATTATATCTAGTCGTCCGGCCAACCCTGCGAGCTAGCTGACGAAGTATCAGATATGCGGCTTTTAAACTCCGCCGCAGTTCGAATTATTGCGAGCCGGACATGGCGGCTGTTTGGCGGGAAAGCAAAACAGGCGCATGGCTCACACCAACGCGGCTGCGCAGTTGCTCGGTCATCTTGTCGCGAAGGCTCTGGCTATCTCTAAGAAATTCCCCTTTTGCGGAGTCGAGATGTGGAGACTGGTTCGATCTTCGCCTGGGCGACCGGGGTGGCGGTCGTCAATGGTATAATTTATTAATTTTTAATCCGTAGGCTATCTACACGCTGAGGTCGCGGCACAGAGGAATGCCCCTTTGTGAGGGTTATTGCTTTTCTGCAGGACAGATCACCGACCACGGCGATTGAATGGCTCTTGGTTGCTATCGGGATCTCGGTCGTGATGATCGCCATCCTCAATCCAATCAGCAGATAAGCAGAGCGAGCGTCCCATGGCGGCCGTCTGGCAGGAAATCAGGACTGGCGCGTGGCTTACTCCAGAACGGTTGCGCGGCTATTCGGTGCTCTTGTTGGCCGCTTACCTGGTCGCGGCAATTCTTTGGATCGGCTTGGCCCACGGCATGGTCGACCGAAATAACAAGCCAATCGGTACTGATTTCTCCAATGTTTATGCCGCAGGCACGCTGACGTTAGTCGGCAAGCCGGACCTCGCGTACGACTGGCCCAGCGAGCATGCGGTCGAAAAGGCCACGTTCGGGCAGGATGTGCCGTTCTTCGGTTGGCATTATCCGCCGCAATTCCTGATGATGGCGGCCGTCTTGGCACTTTTTCCTTACGGTTGGGCGGTGGCACTGTGGATGGCCACAACGTTATCAGCTTACATCGTGGTGATCAGGGCGATCGTGCCGCATCCAATGACGGCCTTGATCGCACTCGCTTACCCAGCGGTCTTCGTCAATCTCGGCCACGGCCAGAATGGTTTCATTAGCGCCGCGTTGCTCGGCGGTGCGTTGTTCCTAATTGATCGCCGTCCCGTCGCGTCGGGATTGTTGATCGGCCTGCTAGCGTACAAACCGCAATTCGGCGTGCTGATTCCGTTGGTGCTGCTCGCAACTGCCCGCTGGACTGTCATTGCTGCTGCGGCAGTAACCGTACTCGCCACGTGTGTGGCAACACTCGCATTATTTGGCACCAAGGTGTGGATTGCCTTTGCGGTCTCCACGACATTGACCCGTCATATCGTTCTCGAGGCAGGCGATACCGGCTGGGAAAAAATCCAGAGTGTATTTTCGGCCGTCCGCATGTGGGGCGGCAGCGTTGATCTGGCCTATGCCGCGCAAGGCGGTCTCACACTCGGCGTGGCCGCCGGCCTGATATGGCTTTGGCGCAGCGAGGCAGCCTTCGACCTCAAAGCTGCAGGGCTCGCCGTCGCCACGTTGATCGCCACGCCCTATGTCCTCGACTACGATCTGATGATCCTCGCCGTGGCGATCGCGTTTTATTCCCGCCACAGCCTCGCGTGCGGCTTCCGGGATTTCGAGTTGTCACTGTTGGCCTTTGTCTCGATTGCACCGCTACTGGCGCGCCCGCTCGCTGAGGTCTCGGGTGTTCCGCTCGGCCTGATTGCGCAGATCGTGCTTTTTGGCATGTCGCTCGATCGCGCCCGCCACGAAGTCACTCCGCCACGGGAGAATGTAAGCCTTGCCCAAGCTTGACCATGTTCGCGAGGAGATCAGCGAGTTGTTCCCGCAGACCTCGTGGGTCAGCGGTCGTTCGATTGCTGTTCTGCTCCCGTGCTATAATGAAGCTGCCGCCATTGCAGATGTCGTGCGCGATTTCCGGCGCGCTTTGCCTTCGGCACAGATCTACGTCTACGACAACAACTCGACCGATGATACCAGCGCCACCGCGGAAAAGGCGGGTGCGATCGTTCGCACCGAACCCTATCAGGGTAAAGGAAATGTCGTACGCCGAATGCTGGCAGACGTAGACGCCGACATTTACGTGCTCGCCGACGGCGACGCGACTTACAATACGGACGCCGCTGGGAAGCTGATCGATGTCCTGATAACACGCAATCTCGACATGGTCGTCGGCACCCGCGCGGCCGCTGAGGGTGCTTACCGCCAGGGCCATCAAGCCGGCAACCGCTTTTTTAATCTCGTCATTCAACACCTTTTTGGGCCGGGATTTTCCGACATTTTGTCTGGCTATCGTGTGCTGTCGCGGCGTTTCGCCAAGTCGTTCCCAGTGACCTCAACTGGCTTCGAGATTGAAACCGAGCTGTCTGTGCACGCGCTCGACCTCAAGATCGCAGCCGCCGAAGTTCCACTACGCTATGGCGCGCGGCCGGCCGGCTCACACAGCAAATTGCGCACATATCGTGATGGCTTGCGCATCTTCGGCACCATGCTGCTGCTTTACAAGGAACTCAAGCCATTATCATTCTTTGGCGCGATTGGGACGAGTTTGACGCTCGTGGCTTTCGGACTTGCTCTTCCCCTCGCCGGGACTTATCTGGAGACGGGACTTGTGCCGCGCCTGCCGACCGCCATCCTTGCGACCGGCATCGTACAACTCGGCGTACTCAGTTTCGCCATTGGGTTTGTACTCGATGCGGTCACGCGCAGCCGGCGCGAAGCCAAACGTATGCGCTATCTCGACCTCCAGTCGGTCGCGGAAACAACGTAACTGTGCTGTGATGGTTGTGACAGCTCGTGAACGTATTTTTTCGCTACCGCTGAGTTGCGCGGGCGGTAATAGTTCTTGGCCGAAATTTTCTGGCCTTCCGGGCTTTAGATGAACTTCAGATAGGCCCCAGCAGCGGTCCGACCTACACCCACGTAGCGAAACGCACAAAACAGGTTTACGCTGTTCGGCAATTAAAAGGCCGCGGCCATGGGCCAGTTCTTAGTGACACTAATCGTTCCCCCAATTGTGGGGCTGATCACCTACACTATCGTTCGGCGCATCTGGGAACGAGACAAGAATGGTGCCGAAGCAGTCAGTAGGCGCGAACCTTCCGCTGTGACGCAGGCGGAAGAGAAATCCAACGGTGCATAAGCGAAGCGTGATGTCTGCTCTGCCCCTGCAAGCGGACATGTACCGGCGGCTACAGGTCAGCTGCCTGCCTTTTCCCTTTGCTCTACGTCCAATTGCCTTTGCTCAATGCCCAACATGGTCGACCAGGCACCCAATACGACCGTGACGAGAAGTGTGGTGTACGAAACAGTCACGATGTACATCCCCCAGCGAGAGTCCTGGATGAGGGCGATGCCACCGGCTATTCCGAGGAGATATGACACACTTAATGGAATCGCGCGGGACATCTTCATGCCGCCGCGATGCCTGTCGTCCCGGTGTTTATAAATGAAAATGTAAGAGGTGCTGAGAGCAATCCATAGTCCCACTAGGTTAAGGGCCATTAGCTCAGCACCGAGGAACAATACCGGCTGAGGAACGAGAATAAGAACTGCCTCTACAAGTAATGTGAGAAGATAAAGCGTTTGGTTGTAGGAGCGAACGCGAAACCCGGGATTGCTCACGACCTCGCCGAGATGAATCGATGTAGCGATAAAAAGCAGGCCAATGAGCGCGGCTGACGATGTGCCCAGCATTACGTAGAGATCGTGCCACGCGTCAATCAAGTCCACGCTTTCGGTGCCCATTTTATTTGACCCAGCAGCATTCAACCCTCCTCCGGAGATTCAATTCTGATCCGGCCCATTCAGTTTGACAATGTCAGCTCGGCGTCATTAGCGGACATTGGACCCTTTCCAAGCGTCTTCCGCTTTGTTCCCCGAAAGCAGACATAAATCGACAACTTATGATGTCCGCCAGGGGCAATAGTGGAAACTCTGGCGCAAAATCGCTCTCCCCGGTTCCTGCCCGAGCGTTGGACCTTGGGCCAACTCGACATGACCCAAGTACGCTAAAAAAATCCGCTATCTGGCTGGGTCACTTCTTGACCTATTTGGCAAAGGAATGAACAGCATGACCGAAAAACTACAGCGCACCGAGCAGGTCATCACGGAAGCTGAACTGCGGACAATGTTGGACGACGAAGATGCCGATAGCTTCGCCGATCTGATTTCCAAAGGCGCCACGCAGGTCCGGGGTGGCGCTTGGCGCCGTGAGCAGGACGGCCATTGGCGCTTCTGGCAAAACCCTGACTGGTCCGATAAAGACTAAGCCGTGATATACGCAGCGCAGCCGCCGATGTCCACTTTAGGTCATTCGCGGACAGCACGTCGCCGGCTTTTGTCCGCTTTGGTTCAGAAGCGAACAAGCGTCGGCGCGGCTGCATTGTCCGCTTTGTGCCAAACCAGACATCATCGGGCGATGCATTGGCCAATCTAATAATTTTCAACGATTGGCAAGAGGGAACCTAAACATGAGCGACTGGCTGCACAATTTGCCAATTGTTTGGATGGCGCTGGTCGTTTTCGGCTTCACGTATTTGCTGGCTGCAGGAATCTGTTGGCTCGTCACGGGCCTCTCGAAGGGCGAGCGAGCCCGTGGATTCAAGGCAATTTCGCCCGGAATGCTGCCGCCATTGGGCATTATTTTCGGGCTGTTTGTCGCGTTCACTGCTGCGCAGGTCTGGAACGACAACGAACGGGCAAACGCGGCGGTCGATCGCGAGGCGAGCGCGCTCAGAGCCGTCGTGGTCCTTGCCGCTACTTTTCCGGGCGAACCGCAATCGCAATTCCGCGCCCTCGTCCGACGCCACATTGATCAAGCCGTAACTCAGGAATGGCCGATGATGGCTCGAGGCACCGCCACCTTGCGGTTTACGCCAACCTTGCTTGCCGAGGCGCTCCAGTTGACACTTGCTTTGACCCCCAATAGCGAAGGCCAGAAAATTGCACAGCGTGAAATCGTAACTGCGCTCGAAACTGCCTTCGATGCCCGTCGGCAACGTATCATCATTAGTCAGTCGCAAGTCAATTTGGTGAAGTGGCTCTGCTTGTTCGTGCAGGCGGCTGCTGCGTTATTCGCGATTGCCATGATCCACTGCGACAATCGGATCGCCTCTGCCATCACGGTCGGTCTCTTTGCAACCGGTGTGGCCGCGTCCGTGTTGCTAATCGCCGCGCACGATCGGCCATTCACGGGCGAAATCTCAGTTGGGCCCGGGCCGCTCCTGCAGGTCATGCCGGACGCCAGTCGTTAGGGAGACGACCAGCGACATTGATGAGGAGGCCAATGACGTTAGCGACGGTTCCGCGACCGAATCGCAAACGCGACTACGCCAATACCGCGCAAATGCGTTTTTTTGTGATGCACGGCACAGCCAAGCGAGACGAACGCAATTAGGGTCAATGTCAATTCAAGAGCGCTAGACGCTGGCGAAAACCCCAAAAGGAGATACCCATGCGTATCCTGTTCGGCATCGCGATCGTAGCCCTCGTCGCATTCACCGCCTGGTCAGTCGAACCGACCGTTGGCAAAACCCCATCCACCGTTTCCCTCGATCCCCACGGCATGATGGTCACCACGACCAA
>DASYSQ010000334.1:0-3462 GCA_036003145.1 Pseudolabrys sp. | reverse complement strand
AGCAGCGTGTGATGCTTGATATCCCGAGGCGAGCGCAGCGGACCGCTTCCACTCAACAGCTTCGGACTGCACACCGGGAATAGCTCCTCCGTGCACAGTCGTGTCACGTGCATTCCGGGCCATTGTCCGTCTCCATGGCGGATGGCCAGGTCGATATCCTCGCGCGCGAAATCGACGTGTTGAACTGAGGCGCTGATGCGCAAATCGATCCCGGGGTGAGCCTCGGAGAATCGACCGAGCCGGTGCACGAGCCATTTGGCGGCGAAATTAGGGGAAGTAGTGATAGTCAAAATGCCGGACTTCTCCCGCTGCAACAGACGCTCAGTCCCCATCCCAAGGCGGTCGAACGCGTCGCGCACCACCTCGAGATAGGATCGCCCGGCATCCGTAATGATCAGTCGCTGACGTTCCCGCCGAAACAGCCGAACGCCTAACTCGGCTTCGAGCCCCTTGACCTGCTGGCTGACCGCACCTTGCGTCACGCACAGTTCGTGGGCCGCCTTGGTGAAGCTCTCCTGGCGTGCAGTGGCCTCGAACGCCTTGAGCGCATTGAGGGAAGGAAGGCGGCGTCGCATGGTATTGGTCAGTTCATTAGAAAAACTATTGCTTGGTAGAGAAACGATGCTTTGCGGATGGACCCAGTTTACTCCATTATTCGTGCTCAAACGTAGGTGGAAATGTAATTCCAGATCATCAAATTATCTACTGATTCTGGTTTCGTGGCCACCTAGCCGGGTTTAACGCAGACACCCGGTCCTCAAGACGATTCGTCTCAAGTGCTGCTCTGATCTCGCGAGAGAGGAGTGTGTTTATGAGTAATCGAATCGTTTCAGTTTGCGGTTGGCTGGTCTTGCTGTTTGCGGTGGCCGGAGTGGCGGGCTGCGGTGGCAATAATGGAAATCCTTCTCAAAGCTCGTCGTCAGGCCGCGCAGATAGTGCCGATCTCCGGCCGGAGTCGTACGGGATCGACAAGCGGGACGCCCTTCGTATCAGGAAAGACACGCAACACAACCGACTTTGGGTGCTTAGCCTGGAAAATGTGCGAGTTTACGACATCGCAAGAAATAGGAAGACGCTGCTACGGCAAATACCGATGCCCAAGTGGTCTGTTGTCCCGTTTGACTTTGCCTGCATGCCCGACATGGCATTGGACCGGTCGGGTTCCGCATTTATCTCCAGCAATGCGCAACCGAGGATATGGCGGATAGACGCAGACAGTTTCGAGCTCAAAGAGCACGAAATCATTCTACAGGGAAGAGAACAATGGGATCTCGGATTTGGCGCTCTTGCGTTCGCTCAAGACGGCACTCTGCTTGCATTGAGTTCTCCGGTTGGGTTGTTATGGAGCATCGACGTCGGCAAAGCAAGTGCCAGCATTGTCGAACAGAACGCTTCTTTCCGGGACGTGTGCGAACTTACAATGAAATTTGTGAGCAACTTTGAAAAGAGCGGGAAGCTATGAGCACGTCGATCACAGGATCAGAACCGGCGGCGCCGGACCCTACCCGCAGCCGATGGGTTTGGCCTAAACTACTTGAGTCGAGCCGGGCGGCTGGGATGCGACCAGACACGGACCTGTAACCAAATTACAAATGACTACTCGCCGCAAATTGCTCGTTGCGCTGTCCTTCGCTCAACGGGAAAACAAAGTCTGGCATGTCGGGTTTCTGTCGTCGAGTGTTCGCCTCGCATCTCTGGATTCCGCCAATATCGCCGTATTCGCGAGCAACCCACGAAATTCGAATTGTTTATCAACCGCAAGACGGCGAACGCATTGGGTCTCAAGATTCCGCAGTCGCTTCTGATAAGCGCCGATAAGGTGATCGAATGAGTAACGGCCGTCATTGAGGGTTTAACCTCGACGACGGAACTACATGTTTTGTCTGGTGTCTTGTGCTTTGTCTTGAACATGAGTGGTGCAATCTAAGCACATATGAACGTCGAATTTACTGTGAACTTGCGCGGGCAGGAATGCACCGTGTTCGCTGAAATGTTGCCGCCAAATGCCGACACCGGTTTTTTTGGCTGGCACGTAGAAACGCACACTGTAATCGACGCGGCTGGTATCGAAGTGATGTTGACCGAACAGGAAGAAGTACAGATCAATGAGATATGCAGTGCAGTCGCGGGCGAACGGACGGATTGGGACGCCGATTGGTTATGAACCTCCTTCATTTTCGGCGCGTGACAACGTAGGTGGACAATATCCTTTCCCGCATCCCGCCGCATGCTCCGTTACCGCGCACGAGTATAGGTTTTGTAGCGTCGCAAGTTTCGGATCTAGTGGTCAGCGCCCGTGCTTGTCACTCATTATCCGCTTCGCCGGCTTTCGCACTTTGACTGGCACAGGTTCCGCGCATTTGGGTGGCTTCCGCTCATTGAGCGACCGCGTGACCTTCAAGTTTCTTTAGTATTTTTTTCGTGGCTTCCTCCGCGGTCAAGCTCGTCGAGGGCGCCGCGTGCTTTTTCCCACCTGGCGCATATTCCCTCCCACTCGGTGATCGCCTTTTCCCAGTCGGCGCGCGCCTTTTCCCAGTCGGCGCGCGCCTTGGTCGCTGCGGCTTTTGCTGTTTGCCACTCGACCGTTGCGATCTCGCGGTCAGCGCTGGCTTTGGCGAACGCGGCTTCAAGCTCCTTTCGTATGGTGGTCTCCGTCTGGTTCAGTTCATCGAGGGCATCGAGTGCGGCGTTGTATGCAGCATCTCGTTCCAATCTTGCTTTACGCTGTTCTTCCATCACCGCGGCATCGTCGGCGCGTATCCTCGAATACTCGGCGTCCACCTTGTCCCAGTCGGCCCGTGCACTGATCCAATCGGCGCGGGCCTTTTCGTATTCGGAGCTGGCTTTGTCCGGCGCGGCGCGTACCCTTTCCCACTCATCGCATGCCTTGTGATAGTCGGCACGTGTTCTCTCCCATTCGGCGCGTTCCTTCTGGCGTCCAACTTCGGCCCTGGCATCCTCGGCGTCGCCCCAGTCGCGCGCGGCGCGTGCATTGGCGAGGGCGGCTTCAAGTTCTTCTCGTTTGGTCATGATTGTTCGCCTTGCGTAAGGCGGCTGTAAACAGCCGTATTGCTGCAAAACCAGATTATATCCGCTCACTGTCGCCGCGCTACCAACGCGAGGTCCACCGCATCGTAGTTTCGTCCTCCGCTTGGCGGGCTCGTCACGATGACGAATGGTGCGCACGAGGAGCGTGACAAGCAATAGCGCGAAGTTTAGGCAAAAACCATGACCTTAAAACCGCATAGCTATGGCGACGAACGATATTCGTGCTTCCTTCCATGAGGTGCATCGGCACAATGCGGCTCGTGGCGCCCGTCCGCGCCGTTGGATCAAAGTCCAATGGGGACCAGTTAGCAGTCTGTAAAATAAAATGATTGGACATCACCCGAATTCAACGAAGGCAACGCTCGATCGCCCGCAATTGCGCGGTTATCCTTGCGCGGATTTGAGATCAACCCC
>DASYSQ010000333.1:0-28208 GCA_036003145.1 Pseudolabrys sp. | reverse complement strand
ACGTTGATCGTGCCGTTGCACTGAACTAACATCCAATTTGCGGGGCCTGCGACGGTCGCCCCGCGCTCAAGGCTTGCGAGCCCAAGCACCGTCTCCTTCGCTCACGGAGGGGACCCATGCTGTCTCCGAGCTATTCGATCTCACCGAAAGATCTCTGGAATGCAATCGCGACACGCAATGCGACGCAACTCATCGACGTGCGCCGGCGTGACGCGTACGAACAGTCTCCGCATTTGTTGCCTGGCGCAGTCTGGCGCGATGCCGCGAAGGCCAAAGATTGGGAGGCCGAGTTCGATGCGACCCGGCCCATCGTCGCCGCGTGCAAAGCCGGTCATGAAATGAGCCAGACCGCGGTCGCACAATTGCGTGCTGACGGCGTCGACGCGCGTGTGCTGGAAGGCGGTTATGAGGGTTGGACAAGTGCAGGCCTGCCGTTGGTCGCCAAAGCAGAGCTAGAACGCCTTGCGCCAAACCGGCCGAGCGTTTGGGTGACACGGCGGCGGCCGAAAATCGATCGTATCGCTTGCCCCTGGCTGATTCGCCGTTTTCTGGATCCGCGGGCGCGGATTCTATTTGTCGACCCGGACCAGGTGGTCGGCGTTGCGCGCGAAAGCGGCGGCGTGCCGTTCGATATCAAGGATGTTGAATTGAGCCATGTTGGCGAGCGCTGTTCATTCGACACCATGCTCAAGCTCTTCGGGCTGGAGAGCGAACCCTCGTTGGCACGGCTCGCTTTGATCGTGCGTGGTGCCGACACCGCACGGCCTGATATCGCTGCGGAAGCAGCCGGACTTCACGCGGTTTCGCTGGGCCTGTCGGCACTCGCCGGCGACGACGACCACGGACTGCTCGACCGCGGTTTCATGGTCTATGACGCCTTGTTTGCCTGGCTCCGCTTTGCCGCTGAGGAGCGGCACAACTGGCCGGCCAAAGCCGCGTGACGAGCATGGCAACTGATCGAACGGCTGCCCGGCCGAGCTTCGGCGAGGCCTTCATGGTCTGGCTGAAGATCGGCTGCATCAATTTCGGCGGACCGGCAGGGCAGATCGCTCTCATGCATCGAGTCACTGTCGACGAGAAGAAGTGGGTGGACGAAGCGCGCTTCCTGCATGCCCTCAATTTTTGCATGCTGCTGCCTGGCCCCGAAGCTCAAAAGCTTGCCACCTATCTCGGCTGGCTGCTGCACGGCGTGCGCGGAGGATTGAGCGCCGGAATTCTGTTCGTTTTGCCGGGCGCGTTCGTAATGCTGGGCCTGAGCCTGCTCTACGCCCTGGGACGCGGCATCTCTATTGTCGACGGTGCGCTCTTCGGCATCAAGGCAGCGGTGCTGGTGATCGTCATCGAGGCGCTGATCCGTATCGGCAAGCGCGCGCTGAAAACTCCCCTGCTCCTTTCGCTCGCTGCTGCGGCTTTCGTCGGTATCTTTTTTCTGGCGCTGCCGTTCCCGGTGATTGTCGCTGCGGCCGCGCTGATTGGCTATTTTGTCGCGCGCAAGGCACCGGGCCAACTCGGACTAACTGGAAAGATTGAAGACGTTCCGCCCCCGGCAAAGGACCGCTGGCGGCAATTCACCGTCGCGTCGATCGTCGGTGTTGTTGCGTGGTGGTTGCCAGTCGCGCTTGCCGCGCTCATCTTCGGGCCAACCCACGTCCTGGTCAGCCTTGGCACCTTTTTCTCGAAGCTTGCAGTGGTGAGCTTTGGCGGCGCCTATGCGCTGCTTGCCTACATGGCGCAGGAAGCCGTGCAGACCTACGGCTGGATGACGGCGCCGGAAATGGTCGACGGCCTGGGCCTGGCCGAAACCACACCAGGGCCGCTTATCCTTGTCACCCAATTCGTCGGCTTCCTTGCGGCGTTCCGCGATGCTGCCCCCTTCTCGCCCGTAACCGCGGGCATTCTCGGCGCAGCGATGACGACCTGGGTGACCTTCGTGCCATCCATGCTGTGGATTTTCGCGGGGGCCCCGTTTGTGGAGCGACTGCGCGCGAACAGGCAGCTGTCCGGCGCACTTGCCGCCATCACTGCGGCTGTGGTCGGTGTCATTTTGAACCTGTCGGTGTGGTTCGCGCTGCATGTGTTGTTCGGCAAAGTCACCGAAATGCACGCAGGTCCGTTGCGCTGGTATGCCTTCGATCCGTTTGCGCTTGATCTGCGCGCGACACCGCTGGCAGCGGTCGCCGCCGTTCTGGCGTTTGGATTGCACCGCAGCCTGATCGAGGTCGTTGTATCCATGGCAGCGCTCGGCGCTGTCATGCAGTGGGTGCTTGGAACCTAGCGCTCGCGAGCGATTGCACTCTCGTGCCAGCGGCGCAACACAAGATATGACATCGCGGACAGCGCATAAAAAATTGCTACGCCAGCGAGTGACAACAAAATCAATGCCGCAAACATGCGCGGGATGTTGAGCCGATAGCCGGACTCGGCGATGCGGTAAGCCAATCCCGAGCCCGCACCGGCCGATCCGGCGGCGATCTCGGCGACAACGGCGCCGATCAATGACAGGCCACCGGCGATGCGGAGACCGGCAAGTATTTGCGGCAGTGCCGAAGGCAATTTCAAATTCCACAGCACCTGCCAGCGCGACGCCTTGTACAGATCAAAGAGCGCAAGAAGATTGTGATCGACTGAACTGAGCCCGAGTGTTGTATTGGCGAGAACCGGAAAGAAGGCGACGATCCACGCGCAGACCAACACCGCCAAAGGTTGCGGGAGGTAAATCAGCAATAGCGGCGCAATGGCGACGACCGGCGTCACCTGAAGAATGACCGCGTAAGGATAGAATGAATATTCAACCAGGCGCGACTGGTTGAACAGAATCGCAAGGCCGATACCGCCGACGGCTGCGAGCAGAAACCCTTCGAACGTGGTGAGCAGCGTCACCAGCAGCGAATTCCACAACAGGCTGCCATCAGCGATCAGTGTCGTCGCCACCAAACCCGGACCGGGCAGCACGTATGGCGGAAGTGCGAAGGTCTGAACGACGAGATGCCAAACAAGCACGGCGATCACGAGCATCACGACCGGCAAGCCGATGCGCAAGGCGCGGTCGCTCATGACGCACCTCCGGTGGCCATGGCCTTGCCAAGTTCCTCGGCTACCTGCCGGCAGAAACCGGCATATTCGGCAGAGGTGCGAAAGCGCTCATCGCGCGGATAGGGCGCGTCGATGGCAATCTCCGCAAAGACGCGGCCCGGACGCGGCGTCATCACCACGATGCGCTGCGACAGATAGACCGACTCGAACACCGAATGCGTAACGAAGATCACCGTGCGGCGCAGCGCGTGCCACACCGCCAGCAGATCGTTGTTGAGCTTGAAGCGGGTAATCTCATCGAGAGCCGCGAAGGGTTCATCCATCAGCAGGAGTTGCGGCTCGGTTACCAGGGCGCGCGCGATTGACGCGCGCATTTTCATGCCGCCCGAGAGTTCCCGGGGAAACGCATCCGCAAAATCGGTCAGTCCGACGTGGTCCAGTGACTGCCTGACTGCGGTACCCGACGTGACTTCATCGGCATTGGCGAGCTTGAGCGGAAGCTGCACATTCGAAGCAATGTTGGCCCAGGGCATCAGCGTCGGCTCCTGGAACACGAAGCCAATTTTGCCCGCACCGTCTGGCCATTCGACAAGTCCCTTCGATGCCGTGCTCAACCCCGCGACGATGCGCAATGCTGTCGATTTGCCACAGCCCGACGGGCCAAGCAGGGAAACGAATTCGCCTTCGCGAACCTCGAGATCGAGCGCTTCGAGAGCAACAGTGCCGCGTTCAAAAGTTTTGCCGACACCACGCAACGCGACGAAGGGACGTCGTGCTGCTGGTCGTTCGGTTACCGGCGAAGGAGGCAAGGGCATGCCTTGTTGACGGACAGACTATGCTCTGGGGGACCGCTTTGGCTTTTCAGCCGCACACTGTACCGCACGCAATACAAATGCCACAGCGGCGTCGGTGCTCAAGCCGCCTTCCTTCACCAGCGAGCGCCACGTGTGGAAACTCAGCGCAAGTCCGAGCACCGCGTTCAAGTCACGCCCCGGCCGCAATCCTCGGCTCAGCGCCGCCTGGAAGGCATCCATCCTCGAACCAATTCGCAACTGCATGATATCCCGGGTCAGCGGATCGATCTCGGCGTCCCGCATCACACAGCTGGCAAGCTCGGCATTGCGGGCATACCACGCGTAAATCTCGGTGAGGCCGTGTCGCAACCGCTGAGCAGGATCGGCGATCTCCCGCCAGGCACGCTCGTCCGGCAGCGGATCGCGTTCAAGCGCCAGCCCCGAGCAAGCAAGACCCAGTTCGCGTTCGGTCGGGAAGTGCGCGTAGACCGTATGCCGCTGCACGCCCGCGCGTTCGGCGATGGCGGTGATGCTCGTATGCGCCGGCCCCCGCTCCGCGTGCAGATCCACAGTCGCCTCGACGATGCGGCGGCGGGTTTCCGCCTGATTTTCTGCCCGCTTTCCAAGCGTATAGCTGCGCTTCCGAATCATTGCACGCTATTGTACCCCCATATTGACGCCCGGCCGTAATTTAGTTACACATAATTGTGCATTGATTAGCAGGCGGCAAGATCTTTTCCGGGAAATCGCGGAGACCAAACATGAAAGCATCGTCAGTGAGTTTCCCTGTCGCCGTCTTGATGGTGGTGGCAGGCATGATCTGGGGAATTATCATGGCGGTATCGCACGACCACTCGGCCATGCCGGCTCACGCACACCTTAATCTGCTCGGGTGGGTGTCGTTGTTCCTGTTCGGTTTGTTCTATCACCTCCATCCGGCGATCGATCGCAGCCGGGCGGCGCTCGTTCAGGTCACTGTCTGGATTGTCGGTACGGTGATCCTGACGTTCGGCGTCGGTCTCCTTCACACCGGCCATGACATCGGCCAGCCTTTTGCCGCCGGAGGATCCTTCATTGTTCTGGCGTCGATGCTGCAGTTCGGCTGGCTGGTCGTGCGGCGCGAACAGACTGCAAAGGCATTTCGTGCTTCTGCCGTTCCGGCTGAGTAAGCCGCGCCTGACGCAGCGCGATCAATTCTTCGGCCGCAGGTCGAGGCCGACGCCTTTGTTGACGAACTGCAACGTGTAGGCGCGCCTGTAGTCGATGCCCGGCTTGACCACGCCAACACGCACCATCTTGTCGAAGAAGCTTTTCCAATGGGCATCGGTCATGGCACCGATGCCCAACTTCACGGAGTCGCCGGAATCGACGATACCGTACTCCTTCATTTTGATGATGGAATAAGACAGCAGTGCATCGGTCATTTCCGGATTCTGTTTCTTGATAAGGTCATTGCCCGGCCGGCTGTCGCCGTAGATGTAGTGATACCATCCGATCGCCGACGCATCGACGAACCTTTGCACCAGATCGGGCCGCTTCTCCACCAGATCCCGCCGGGATTCAATCAGCGTCGAATAAGCATCGAAACCATGGTCAGCCAGCAAAAACACTGCGGGTCTGAACCCGCCCTGACGCTCGACTGCAAATGGCTCCGAAGTGACGTAGCCCTGCATCGCCGAATTCTTATCGGTGAGAAATGGCTGCGCATTGAAAGTATAAGGTTTCACCTTCGACTCATTGAAGCCGAAGTCGGCCTTCAGCCATTGAAAATAGCTGGCCATACCTTCCTTCGACACGAACAACGTTCGCGTCTTCAGATCCTCGAATTTTGTCACGCCAGGGTGCGCGACGAATACCTGCGGATCCTTCTGAAAGCTCGCGGCAACCGCAACGGTCGGAATATTCTGAGCGACCGCGTCGAAGGATTGCAGCGAATTGGCGCTCATGAAGAAGTCGAGTTTGCCGACCGGGAGCAGGATGCGGTTGTTCACGTTTGGCCCGCCCGGGACGATGGTTACATCGAGCCCGTACCTCCTGTAGGTGCCGTCGGCGACCGCCTGGTAGAATCCGCCGTGCTCGGCTTCGGCCACCCAATTGGTGCCGAAGCGGACCTTGTCCAGTTGCTGCGCCTGCGCCGCCGGCATCATGGCAAAAAGCAATAAAAACGCGGTGATTCTGCTCATTTTCTCAACTTTCACGGCTGTCGGGTCCGGGCAAGCCGCGCCGGCGCGGCCTGTTTGAACCTTTTCCCGAGCCCGCGCGACCCATGGATATCGCGGCCACTCAAGGCTGCCCAGTTTTAACCGGATGGAGACCGCCATGACCAAGTCAAAGATCACGACAGCCACCCTGACCGCGCTCGCGCTCGCGGGCACCCTCGTCGCCACCAGCGGCAGTGCCCAGGCTCATTCTCATTGGGGCACCGGCGTCGGTATCGGCATTGCGGCCGGCGCGTTGATTGGCGCGGCTGCCGCGTCCAGCTATGCCGGCCCCGTGTACGTATCACCCGATTATCGCGATTGCCGTCTGGTCGAGCGCTACGACCGCTGGGGCAACGTGCGCATCGTCCGGGTCTGCGGCTACTGATTTCACGCCTCTGGGATCGGCGCCTGCCCCGTCCATCCTCGCGCCGATCTAGACGACCCGCCCGGTCTGTCCCCGTCCGGGCGGGTCTGCTTTTCAGTACCTGACGATCGTGCGCACGCCCGCAACGTGTGCGTCGGGATACCTGATGCCTGTGCCGCTCGGATGCCAGATGTAAGTATAAACAGGCTGCACGACCCAGCCTTTTATGATTTCCGCAACATAAGTGAGTTCCAGGTTTATCTCGTAGTCGCGCGGCGGCGTGGACAAGGTACCGAAATTGATCTGCTCCTGATCGAAGGCGCGAATGCTGTTGGAAAAGCGCGAATAGATGACGCTCGCGCCAAAGCTGTCGTCCGGACGCTTGGGGATCATCCCGGCAAAGACAATTCCACCATCGATCTCGACATTCACCTGATTGCGGTCGGACGGGCTGATCGCGGAACGGTTGAAAATTGAAATGCCGGTATCTCCGCTGCCGCCCGGAAGGCGATAGAGCTGCTGATCGATCACACCATAGATTCCGTAATTGCCGCGGTGCATCAGCGGCATGCCGTTGCTGGCCGGGTTGGCCAGCAGCATGCCGTTGTTGGTGAACTGCTTGTCGGCAAATTGACCAAGATGACTCCAGCCGCCGATCTTCAAGGTCGTGGCGAGTCCGGTGTCATCCTTTCCGCGATTTCGTCTCCACTGAAATTCGCCTATCATGAAGGCCGGATCGCTCAGGCGAAAATTGAGGCCGTAGCGATTGCAGGTGTCGGGATCGGCGTTCCCGCATGGTGGCGCTGGATCGCCGTTGAAAATCCCAAATAGCAACGAGGCGTCCTTCGGCAGTTCGTACTTTATCCGCGCGCCGACGGCCGACAATGGATAAGCGGGGCCTCCACCCGGCAAATTGACTGCGCCGATCGTCGGCCAATCGCTCTGCAGGAAAATCTGACTGGCGTCGCTGTAGAAGAATTCGGCGTCCGCGGCGAGCTGGCCAAATCTCAAACTCACGGGACCAAACCAGCGCTCGAGCCACAATTCCGACAGGCGCACGGTCGGAGTTGCCTCGATTGCCGCGATCGTGTTCATGCCGCCGACGTAGTCTCGCCGGATGCGGCCGTCATTGTAGATTCCGAAGGCATTGGCGTAGAACGTCCAGCTCTTCAAGCCGGCCAGTTTTTCAAGGTCAATGTAGAGCTGCGCTTCCAGCTTGCCCTGATCGATCGTGCCGCGCTTGATGCCGCCGGATAAATTGCTGAGCACGTCGTTGGTGTAGATGAAATTGTATGAAACGCCGCGCTCGTAGAGCCACTTCCGGGTGCCATACGGGTCAGCATTGTGCGGAAAGCTGGTGGCGATCGAAGGCTCGGTGATGCCGCCGCTGTTCGTCGTTTGCTGACCACGCGCGTAAGGCGTAGTGGCGAACGCCACAACCGCAAGCACTGCACAATGAATGGGCAGGTAAGGCAATCGCATACTGGCCGCAACAACATTTTTTGCACTGCACCAAGGCGCGCCCCGACGCGTGGCCTTGCGCAGGCGAACCACGTTTATGCTCGGAAATACTGACAGGTGGATGACCCCCATCCCGGATTAGCGCCAAGCATAGCCTTGTAAGGGCTGCGGGCAATTTCTTCGAGGCGCGCACCGGCCAGGCCCTTAATCCGGCCCAATTTACCCCAGGTAAAAGTTTTATTTCGCGGTAATGCCGCTGCCCCACCTGAATTCAATATAAAGCACGCCAGCGGGGTCCGCATTCCTTGGACCCTTCAGTCGGGACCAGTATGGCGCAGTTTCAGCTGCGACCGCAGCTAAGCGCGCGCAATGGCGTGATCGCCGCGGTCGTTCTCATTGTCGGTACATGGCTTGCGGTGGCTGCGACGCGCACCCCCGGCGTGGACAAGTTGGGCGAAACGGAAACGACCCAAGGGCGCCACGAAGGCGCGCTGTATTATCCGACGTCAAAGCAATGGGCGTCATTGACGACTACACCGGTCACTGAAGTCGTTTTCCGCACCGAACATTTGACCGAGGGAAAGATTGCCGTCGACGAAGACCGCTCGACGCTGGTGTTCTCACCCTATTCGGGTCGCGTGATCAAGCTGCTCGCCAAGCCAGGCGACACGGTGAAAGCCGGTCAACCGCTGTTCACAGTCGAAGCGCCGGACATGGTGCAGGCGCAGAATGATTTTATCTCCGCGATCTCCAACCTGAACAAGACCAGGTCGGCGCTCGATCTCGCCAGGATCGTCGAGCAGCAAAACAAGACGCTCTATGACTCGCGGGCTGGCCCGCTGCGCGATCTGCAAACGTCGCAGGCAACCAGCCGCGCCGCCGAGAATGATGTGCGCTCCGCCCAGACCTCGCTGGAGATGACGCGCAATCGCTTGCGTATTCTCGGGATGACGGACGATGAAATCGCCAAATTCAGCGACACCGGTGCTGTCAGTCCGCAAGTGACGATTTATTCGCCGCTCGGCGGCACCGTGATCCAGCGCAAGGTCGGACCCGGGCAATACATCAACACCTCATCGCAGAACACGAGCGCGAGCGATCCCACTTTCGTCATCGGCGATCTGTCGACCGTATGGCTGGTCGCCTATGTGCGCGAATCCGATGCGCCAAGCGTGCACGTGGGACAAGCGCTGCATTTTACGGTTCTCGCCTATCCAACCCGTGTGTTTCCGGCGAACATTTCCTATGTCGCGACCTCGCTGGATACCGGAACACGCCGACTGATCGTGCGGGCCACGATCGACAATTCGCAACATCTGCTCCGTCCGGAAATGTTCGCGAGCGTAACAATCCTTACCGGCGAAGGGGACAGTTCTCCGGCAGTACCGCAGGATTCAATCATCTACGATGGCAAAGTGGCTCATGTCTGGGTCGCGCGCACCGACAAATCGGTCGAACGGCGTGACATCAAGACCGGCCTGTCCAACAGACACATGATCCAGGTCATCGAGGGTCTGCGCGATGGCGAAACCGTCGTGAGCAAGGGCAGCCTGTTCGTCGATCGCGCTGCGGCGGGAAGCTGACGCATCCATGTTGCGTAACCTGATGTCGTTTTGCCTGTCGCGGCGCCCGCTGGCGCTGGTCGCCTTTGCGGCGTTTATTGCCGTTGGCATTGGGGCATTCACGGTGCTCAATGTCGAAGCCTATCCCGATCCTGCACCGCCGATCATCGAAATCATCGCGCAATATCCCGGCCAGTCGCCCGAAGAAGTCGAGCGCTACGTCACTATTCCGCTGGAGATCGCAGTCGCCAGCACACCCGGACTGACCTACATCCGGTCGAACACCGTGTTCGCGCTCGGCTTCATCCGGCTGCAATTCGAATATGGTCGCGACTACAATTTCGTACGCCAGCAGGTCACCAATCGCCTGAAAGACGCGACGCTGCCAGCAGCGGTCACGCCGGTCATCTCACCTGCCGGCGGCATCAGCGAGATCCTGCGCTACCAGCTCAAAGGTCCGCCCGGTATGGACCTGATCCAGCTCAAGACCATCCAGGACTGGGTGGTCGAGCGCAAATTGCGCATCGTCCCGGGCATCGCGGATATTTCGCCGCTCGGTGGCAAGACCAAGGAATACCAGGCCGAAATCGACCTCGATCGCATGCGGTCTTACGGGCTGACGTTGCCGCAGATCATCAACGCAATTTCCACCAGCAACGCCAACGTTGGCGGCCGCACCATCGCGGTCGGCGAGCAGTCGGTGAATGTCCGCGGCGTCGGCGCACTCGGATCGATCAGCGACATCAACAATATCGTCGTGAGCCAACAGGGCGGGTTGCCCGTCGTGCTGTCGGACATCTCGCACAACCAGATCGGCTTTACGCCGCGTCTGGGGATCGCCGGCCGTGACAACGAGGACGACATCCTGTTCGGGATCGTGCTGATGCAGAAGCTCGAGCACACAATGGATGTGGTGACGCGCGTACGCGTCGCAATCGAGCGCATCAATAGCGACGGCAGCCTGCCGCCCGGCGTGAGAATCGAACCGTACTACGATCGGGGAGATCTCGTCGCAATCACCGTGCGCACGGTGATGCACAATATGCTGTTTGGCATCGCGCTGATTTTCCTCATCCAGTGGATATTTCTGGGCAACCTGCGCTGCGCCCTGATCGTTTCGGCGACGATCCCGGTGGCCCTCTTCCTTGCGGTGATCATTACGGTGTTGCGCGGAGATTCGGCCAACCTGCTCTCGGTCGGCGCGATTGACCTCGGCATTATTGTGGACGGCACCGTCATCATGGTGGAAAACATTTTCCGCCATCTCGCGGAGCATGCAGCACGTCATCCATCCGAGCAGAGCCGCGGCGACCGGCTGCACCGGATATTGGCAGCGGCCGTCGAGGTGGACAAACCGATCTTCTTCTCGGTGATCATCACCATCGCGGCATTCATTCCGCTTTTCACCATGCAAGGCGTGGAAGGCCAGATCTTCGGCCCGATGTCGCGGACGTACGCCTACGCTTTGCTCGGCGCCGTGATTGCCACCTTTACGGTGACGCCCGTGATGTCATCGCTTCTGCTGCCGGAAAGAGTGACCGAGGTTGAAACCATCCTCGTGCGAGGTCTTCGCAGTGTCTACGAGCGCGTTCTTGTTCTCGCCGTGAAGAACGCGCGCATCGCGGCGATTATCGCTCTCGCCTTCCTTGTGCTCTGCGGCGGCCTGGGAATGAGGCTTGGCACCGAATTCCTGCCGAAACTGGAGGAGGGCAATCTCTGGATCCGCGCCTTGCTCCCGCCCACGATCACGCTCGAAGCGGGCCGTGACACGGTCAACAAGATCCGCAATGTGATCGGCAGTTATGTTCCGGTTCGCACAGTTGTTTCCGAGCAAGGCCGCGGCGAAGACGCCACCGATCCGGACGGATCCTTCGTCGCTGAATTTTTTGTACCGCTCAAGCCGTTTGATGAATGGCCGAATGGCCTGACCAAGCCGAAGCTGATCAAGGAGATGTCGGCACAGCTGGAAAGCGAGTTTATCGGCATCGACTTCAACTTCTCGCAATACATCCAGGACAACATCGAGGAAGCCGTCTCGGGTGTTAAAGGCGAAAATTCAGTCAAGATCTTTGGCCGCGATCTGACCGAGCTCGAGCGTCTGTCGAAAGTGGTGCAAAGTGAGCTCGCGAAGGTCCCCGGTGTCGCTGACCCGGGTGCATTCAATCTGCTCGGCCAGCCCAATCTGGTGATCCAGGTCGATCGCGCCAAAGCAGCCCGCTACGGCATCACCGTCAGCGATATGAACACGGTGGTTCAAGCCGCGATCGGCGGCCAGGAAGTCACGCGCATCTACGAAGGTGAAATGAACTTTCCGCTCACGGTCCGGCTGGCGCAGCAATATCGCGACAATATCGACGCCATCCGCTCCGTCCCGGTGGCTTTGCCGAATTCCGATCCGAAATCGCCCACTGCTTACATTGCGCTCGGCGATGTCGCCGAGGTGCGGCTGGAAACCGGCGCGGCGTACATCTACCGGCAGAACACCGAGCGCTTCGTGCCGATCAAATACAGCGTGCGCGGCCGCGATCTCGGTTCGACTGTCGCCGATGCGCAGCGGCGCATCGCCAAGAATGTGGAACTGAAGGAAGGTTACCGACTGGAATGGTCGGGCGAATTCGGCGCACTGGTCGAAGCCAAAAAGCGGCTTGCGATCATCATTCCGCTCAGCCTGCTGCTGATCATGATGCTGCTTTACACCTTGTTCAATTCCATACGCGACAGCCTGCTGGCATTGTCTGGCATTCCGTTTGCGGCCTGTGGCGGAATTCTCGGACTTTATTTTTTCGGCCTGAACTTCAGCGTGTCGGCGGCCGTCGGATTCATTTCCCTGTTCGGCGTGTCGGCAATGGATGGCATCCTGCTCGTCTCTTACATTCGTCGGCGCCTGGACGAAGGATTCGGCAAGGACGAAGCCATCATCGGCTCCGCGCAGGCGCGGATGCGTCAGATCTTCATGACCGGTCTTTCTGCATGTATCGGCCTGGTGCCGGCCGCAATTTCCACCGGCATCGGCTCGCAAGTGCAGCAGCCGCTCGCCTGCGTGATCGTTGGCGGCATGCTGCTGTCACCGATCTGCAGCCTCCTGGTGATTCCGATATTGGCGAAGCTGATGATGCCAACCGTGCGAAGAACAGCGCCGATGAGCCGCGGCCACGCAGCCGAGCCGGGACCCGCGGAATAGCAGCAGCTGATCAGCTTGTCCGCTTGGCCGGCTGAACCAGCCTGCCGATACGGCCGGCAAATTTGCTGATCGGTGACCAGAACAGCAGCACGATGGCGAGGGTGGCGATGGAGCCGACCAGCGGATTCGCCCAGAACACGCGCAGATCGCCGCCGGACCCGATCATAGCGAGACGGAATGCGTCTTCAGCGCGGCTGCCGAGAACGAGCGCAAGCGTGAACGGCGCCAGCGGGATTCCGACCTTCTTGAACACATAGCCGACCACTCCGAACAGCAGCATCAACCAGATGTCGAACATCGCGTTCTGGATGGCGTAGGCGCCGATCGCGCAGGACACCACAATCATCGGCGCGATGGCCGCGAACGGTACTCGCAGGACCGCCGCAAACACCGGCACGGTGGTAAGCACCATCGCCAGGCCGACGATATTGCCGAGATACATCGAGGCGATAAGGCCCCAGACGAAATCCTTGTGTTCGACAAACAGCAGCGGACCGGGATTGAGTCCCCACACCATCAACCCGCCGAGCAGGATTGCGGCTGTGCCGGACCCCGGAATTCCCAAGGCGAGCATCGGGAGCAGCGCAGCCGTGCCCGACGCGTGCGCCGCCGTTTCCGGCGCAAACACGCCCTCGATGCGACCCTTGCCGAAGCTTTCCGGGTCCTTCGCGAAGCGCTTGGCGAGGTTATAGCCCATGAACGATGCAGCAATTGCTCCGCCGGGCGTAATGCCGAGCCACGCGCCTATCACCGATGAACGCAGCAGTGTCACCCAGTAGCGCGGCAGGTCCCTCCAGACGTTCCAGAGCACGCGCAGGCTGATCCGGGCGGCATGGCCGCGCAGCGCCAGCCGCTCTTCCATGGTGAGCAGGATTTCGCTGATCCCGAACAGACCGATCACCGCGACCAGGAAGTTGATGCCGCGCAGCAGGTCGCTGAAACCGAAGGTCATCCGCAACTGGCCCGACACCGTGTCCATGCCGACGCCAGCAAGCAGTAACCCAAGCGCCATGGAAATGATGGTCTTGTGTTTGGCTTCGCGACCGAGACCGACGAATGAGCAGAAGGTGAGCAGATAGACCGAAAAAAACTCGGGCGGCCCGAAGCGCAGGGCGAATGAGGCGATGCCGGGCGCGAGGAATGTGATGAGCAGAACGGCGAACAGCGAGCCAATGAAGGACGAGGTAAAGGCCGCAGTAAGCGCCTCCGCGGCCTTGCCCTGCTGCGCCATCGGATAGCCATCGAACGTCGTCGCAACGGACCAGGCTTCGCCCGGAATGTTGAACAAAATCGAGGTGATAGCGCCGCCGAACAGCGCACCCCAATAGATGCAGGACAGCATAACGATGGCGGACGTGGGATCCATCGTGAAGGTGAGCGGCAGCAGGATGGCAACACCGTTTGGGCCGCCCAGTCCCGGCAGCACGCCAACGAAAACGCCGAGCACCAGCCCGACCATCATCAATGCCAGCGTCTTCCAGGTCAGCAGAACGGCAAAACCGTGAACGAGCAGTCCGAAAGCTTCCATAGAATCAGTATCCAAACAGGGCTTCAAGCGGCCCCTTAGGCATGATGACGTCGAACGCGATATCGAAAGTAACAAACATGGTGACCGAGAACACAAAAGCGGTCAGCAATGATTTCCAGAGTGCGATCCGTCCGACCTTCCACATGAAGCCTGCGATCAGCAGGAAACTCGCGACGTACAGCCCGAGCCACTGCGTCGCCAGACAGAACAGGAGTGTCGGAATGAACACTTGTATTACGCGTCGAAGCTGGTCGCGCGTCACAAATATTTTGCCTTCATCCATCCGGCTCAGGAAAATCGAAACCAGTCCGAAGATGCTCGCGGCGGCCAGAATGAGGGACAGATAAAACGGGAAATAGCCGGCCTGCGGACCGTCCGCCTCCCAGCCCATTCCGGTCCGCCAGTTGTCGAACGCCAGCAACAGGGCGAGACCCGTCAACAGCAGATAGACGACGCACTCGACCGTGCGCGTCGAAGCAACAGGCGGCGATTCTTCAGCCGGCGCATCCGGATCTTCGACGACGATTTCGGTATCGGAGGACATAGCTTACCTGTCTTTGTCATTCCGGGGCGCGCGCAGCGCGAACCCGGAATCCAGAGCTACACACGGTACCTGCCGCTGGATTCCGGGTCCGGCACAAAAGTGCCGGCCCGGAATAACGATCGTTTTACTTCGCGACGAAACCGGCTTCTTCCATCAGACTCGCGTTCAGCTTGTCGTCGTCCTCGAGGAATTTGACCATGTCCTTGCCGGTCAGGAAGATCGGCTTGAGCGCCTGCTTTTCCATGTAGTCCTTATACTCGGCGGTCTGCGCAACCTTCTTGAGCAGATCAACGTAGAAGGCTGACTGTTCGGGCGTGACCTTGCCCGGCAGGAAGAAGGCGCGCAGCATCAGATACTGCACGTCGAGACCTTCCTCCTTGCAGGTGGGAATATCGTTCCACGACTGCGTGTCGGTTACCTTGGTCTTGTAGGCGATGCGTTCCTTGTCGAACACGCACAGCGCGCGCACCTGGCCGGCACGCCACACTTCGAGATTTTCCGAAGGGTTATTGACGTTGGACGCCGTGTGATTGCCGACCAGCTGGGTGGCCGCCTCGCCGCCCGACTTGTAAGGCAGGTAAGCGAATTTCGCGCCGGTCTTCTTTTCCATGAATACTGTAAGGATGTGATCCTCACGCTTGGAGCCGGTTCCACCCATCTTGAATGGTTGCGGCGCGGCCTTGGCCGCGTCGACGAACTCCTTCACATTCTTGTACGGCAGCGTGGTGTTATCCCACAGCACGAACTGATCCATTGCGGTGACGGCGACCGGCGAGAGTTCGCGCCAGTTAAACGGGATCTTCGCCGAGAGCGGCAGCATGTAAATCAGCGAGTAAGCGAGCAACAAGCGGTTTGGATCGCCGTCGCTCGATTTCATGTACATCAACGCTTCCGCGCCTGACGCACCGCCCTTGAGCGAGACAACCATCGGCTGCTTCATCAGACTGTTCTTCTGGATGGCAGCCTGAATCATACGCGCCATCTGGTCGGATGCGCCGCCCGCGCCGGCGGCCACCACGATTTCAACCGGCTTGGTCGGTTCCCACGCGACGGCCGGCGAGTTTGCCAGCGCAATGGCGGCAACGGCGGTGCCGGCCAACACAAGGTTTTTCATTTCATCCTCCCTTTATAGGCTCGCGGCGGTTCTACCAGCGGATAGGCCGCGTTGTCCTTGTTAATTAGCTCCATTTTGCGGGTATTGGGCGCAAGTTCAAGCCGCCGTTCGGCTAATGGCCGCGCTGCTCGCGCCGCACAATGTCCGCGCCCTCCACCATCGCCTGCATTTTCGCGAAAGCCACGTCGCGTGGCAGGTATTTCATACCGCAGTCGGGGGCAATCACGATGCGTTCGGCGGACACATGCGGCAACGCCTTGCGGATGCGCCCGGCGACAATGTCCGGCGTCTCCACGTTCATATCGGAAAGATCGATCACGCCGAGGATGATCGTCTTCGAAGGCAGTTTTTCGAGAACTTTTAGATCGAGTTTTGGCTGCGCCGCCTCTATCGAAACTTGCGCGGCCCGTGAACCTTCGAGTTCAGGCAGGAACGAATAACCCGCTGGCTTGTCGTGCACGACAGCGGCATAGCCGAAGCACAGATGCACCGCGATCGTTCCGCGAACGCCGTCAAGCGCGCGGTCGAGCGCCTTCAATCCGTACTCGCGCGCTTTTTCTGGATGTTGCTGCATCCACGGTTCGTCGATCTGCACGACGTCGGCACCGGCAGCGAACAGATCCTTGATCTCCTCGTTGACCGCAGCGGCATAGTCCAGCGCCATGGCTTCGTCGGATTGATAGAATTCGTTCTGGGCCTGCTTCGACATGGTGAAGGGACCGGGCACGGTCATCTTCACGGCCCTTTTCGTGTTCTCGCGCAGAAACTGCAGATCGCGCGACTCAATCGGGTGTTTGCGCCGGATCTTCCCGGTCACGCGCGGGACCGGAATCGGCTTGCCGCTGCGATTGAGTGTCGTTCCGTGGTTTTCAATGTCGACGCCTTCGAGTGCAGTCGCAAAACGATTCGAATAACTTTCGCGCCGCTGCTCACCGTCTGTGATGATGTCGAGGCCGGCGCGTTCCTGGTCCTGGATCGCGAGAATTGTTGCTTCGTCCTGTTTGGCTTCAAGCGCTTTCGGATCGACCAGCCAGAGATCGTCCATCCGGACCCGCGGCACCATCTTCGAAAGCCGCGCGCGATCGATCAACCAATCCGGTTGCGGATAGGAGCCAACGAGAGAGGTCGGAAAGAGCTTGGCTGGCATCGTGCGGTTTAGCCCGTTCAGCTGGATAATTCGGCGCGCACAATTTTCGCGCCTTCGACCATGGCACACATTTTTCCGAAGGCGACCTCGCGCGGCAGATATTTCAGGCCGCAATCGGGGGCAACGACGATTCGATCGGCGGATACGTGCGGCAGGGCACGCCGGATGCGATCGGCTACCGTTTCGGGTTTCTCGATCGCCACATCAGAGAGATCGAGCGTGCCGAGAATGATCGTCTTGCCCGGCAGCTTCTCGAGTACCACGCAGTCAAGATTGGATTGCGCGGTTTCGATCGAAACCTGTCTGACCGGCGAGCCGGCTAGCTCGGGCAGAAACGAATATCCCTCCGGGCGCACATGAATGATGGCGGCATATCCGAAGCAGATATGAATCGCCGTCGGACCGTTGACTCCATCGAGCGCGGCGTTGAGCGCCTTGAGTCCATATTTTCTGGCCTTTTCAGGCCGCGCCTGCATATATGGCTCGTCGATCTGCACGATGTCGGCACCGGCGGCGAACAGATCCTTGATTTCGCCGTTCACCGCGGCGGCATAGTCGAGCGCCATCTCCTCCTCGTCCTTATAAAAATCATTCTGCGCCTGTTGTGACATTGTGAACGGGCCGGGCACCGTCATCTTGATCATGCGATCTGTATTGGCGCGCAGGAATTTTACATCGTCTACCTCAACCGGATGCCGGCGACGGACCTTGCCGGTGACGCGCGGCACCGGATTGGGATGACCGGAGCGATCGAGCGCTGTCCCCGGATTGTCGACATCGACCCCGTCGAGCGCCGTGGCGAAGCGATTGGAATAGCTTTCACGCCGCATCTCGCCATCGGTGATGATGTCGAGGCCGGCGCGCTCCTGATCGCGGATCGCAAGCAAAGTGGCATCATCCTGCGCCTGCTTGAGATAGTCGGGCGCAATGCGCCAAAGCTCTTTCGCGCGCACGCGCGGCGGGAAACGGGCCGCAAGCCTGGCCCGGTCAATCAGCCATTCCGGCTGCGCGTAAGAGCCAACGAGAGAGGTCGGAAGAAGTTTGGCCATGCGCCTAGTATGACGGCATCGCCGCCACCGGGCCAGCCGTCGCCACGCTCATCGCCAGGACGCGGGCGACGTGGGCAGCCTCGCGTTCGCTGCCGTCGTGAATCTGGTGCCGGCACGAGGTTCCGTCGGCCACGATCAGAGTGTCGGCAGCGGCCCTGCGCACCGCGGGCAGCAACGACAATTCGCCCATCTTGCGCGAGACATCGACCGTCGCGGCGTCGTAGCCGAATGCGCCAGCCATGCCGCAGCAACTCGATTCGACCGTCTCGACCGAAAGCTGCGGGATCAGCCGAAGCGTGCTTTCGACAGCACCCATGGTGTTGAACGCCTTCTGATGGCAGTGGCCGTGCAGCAGCGCCTTTTTCGGCAGCGGACCTAGCTGCAGGTTGAGCTGCCCCTGCTTATGCTCACGCGCGATGAATTCTTCGAGCAGAACAGCGTTCGCAGCCAGGGCGTCCACGCCCTCACCCTTGAACAAGGCCGGCAATTCGTCGCGGAAGGTGAACAGGCAGCTCGGTTCGAGGCCGATGACGGGTATTCCCCGTGCGACATAAGGCGCAAGCGCATCCATCGTGCGCTGCATTTCACGGCGCGCTTCATCGACCAGTCCGACCGCCAGGAAGGTGCGGCCGCAGCATAGCGGACGATCATTGGGATCGGGCGGCAGCGGCGCGTAGACGCGATAGCCGCCTGCTACCAGGACGCTCAACGCGTCATCCAGATTTTCACGCTCGAAATAGCGGTTGAACGTGTCGGCGAACAGCACAACTTCGCGCGCTGCCGCGTTCTGCTCCGCCGTCGTGTAGCGCCAATCGGAGCGGTCCCTGTAGGTATCCTTGCGCCATTTCGGCAGGCTGCGGCTGGAGGAAAAGCCGGCAACCAGTTGCGACGCCGTGCGCAGAATCGCGCTGTGATCCCGCAAGTTGAAGAATTGATGCCAATCGGAGGCAAACCGCGCGTAGTGCGGCAGAAAACCGACGAGCTTCTCGTGCAGCGAGAGTTCAAATTTCGCGGCGCGTGCCGCCTGCACTTCGATTTTCATGCGCGCCATGTCGACACCGGTTGGACACTCGCGGCGGCAGGCCTTGCAGGAAACGCACAGTTTCATGGTATCGGCCATCTCATCGGAGATGAGCGCCGCCGACCCAAGTTGCCCGCTGATGGCAAGCCGCAGCGTATTGGCGCGTCCGCGCGTCACGTCGCGCTCGTCACGCGTCACGCGATAGCTCGGGCACATCACGCCGCCCGTTAGTTTGCGGCAGGCACCGTTGTTGTTGCACATCTCGACGGCGCCCTGAAAACCGCCGCCAACGCCTGGATAGGCCGACCAGTCGAGATGCATCTGGACCGGTTCGCCGTGGTAATCGGACGCATAACGAAACAGGCTGCGGTCATCGAATTTTGGCGGCCGCACGATCTTGCCAGGATTGTAAAAGCCATTCGGATCAAACCGGTCCTTGACCTCCTCGAAGGCGCGCGCGAGCCGCGCCCCGAACATCGGCTCATTGAATTCCGATCGCACCAGCCCGTCCCCGTGCTCGCCGGAGTGCGAACCCTTGTATTCGCGCACCATCGTGAACGCCTCTTCGGCGATCGCGCGCATAGCATGCACGTCCTTCTCCTGACGCAGATTCAAAATCGGCCGCACATGCAGACAGCCTGAACCGGCGTGCGCGTACCACGTGCCGCGCGTGCCGTTCCTTTCGAAAACCTCCGAGAGGCGCGAGGTGTATTCGGCCAGGTGCTCCAGGGGCACCGCGCAATCCTCGACGAAGGAGACGGGTTTCCCCTCTTCCTTCATCGACATCATGATGTTGAGGCCTGACGTGCGCACTTCCGTGATCGCGGCCTGTAGTTCCGGGTTGAGCACCTCGACCACGCCGCCCCACTTCGCTCCGCTCTTGCCCCAGCCAAAGCCGAGATCGCCCATCAAATCCTTGAGTTGCTGGAGCATGCGAAGATTGACTTCGTGATCGTCCTCGCCAAATTCGACCAGCAGAACGGCTTCCGGAGTCTCGCGCACGAATTTTTCCAGCGCCGGCTGGAAAATCGGAATCTGACGCGCGAGCTCGATCATCGTGCGATCGATCAGCTCGACCGCGATCGGTTTGAGCCGCACGATCTGTTGTGCCGAATTCATCGCCTCGTAGAAGCTTCCGAAATGGCAAGCGCCGACCGCACGGCGGCCAAGCAGCGGTGAGAGCTTCAACTCGATGCGCGTGGAAAATGCGAGCGTCCCCTCGCCGCCGACCAGTACATGCGCGAGGTTGATATCGTTCTTGCCGGGCACCAGCGCGTCGAGATTGTAGCCGCCAACCCGCCGCTGGACTTTTGGAAACCGTGTGGCGATCTCATCGGCCTCGCGCGCGCCGATCGCGAGCAGATCCTTGGCGAGCGGACGCAACGGTGCCGGCACATCCTTCAGGTTGCCGCCGATGCGGCCAAAATGCCCGAGCTTGCCGTTTGCAAGCAGGGCCTCGATCGAGATCACATTGTCGCGCATGGTGCCATAACGCATCGAGCGGCCGCCGCAGGAGTTGTTCCCGGCCATGCCGCCGATCGTCGCGCGCGAAGAGGTCGAGATATCGACCGGGAACCACAGGCCGTGCGGTCTGAGTTGCCGGTTGAGATCGTCGAGGACGATCCCCGGCTCGACCGTGCAGCGCGCGCGCTTGACGTCGAGGTCGAGAATGCGCGTGAGATATTTCGAGCAATCCACGATCAGCGATTTGCCGACCGCCTGCCCGGCCTGTGATGTTCCGCCACCGCGCGCCAGCACGGTCGCGCCCTCGCTGCGCGCAATCGCTATCGCCCGATCGGCTTCTTCAATGGTCCGCGGTGCAACCACGCCAATCGGCATGATCTGATAGTGAGACGCGTCGGTGGCATAGCGGCCGCGCGAAAATCGGTCGAATTGAACCTCTCCGGTCAATTCGGCCTTCAGCCGCCGCTCCAGACCGGGCATGACTACCGCCACGTTTCTTATCCTTTTTGGGCTGCGCCAAGCCTATGCATAAGGTCTAGTTCGCCTTTACGGAAAACCGCTTGACCGCAATGTTACATTCATAGTTCAACGCCACAAGCGTTGCTCCCTGGCCGGGAACGCGCCCGTGGCAAGGCCACGAAATCCCCGAAAAGCTGCCGTTCAGGAGCGGACTTTCTATGGCTAAGAATTCCTCGCGTACAGTTGGGCGCCATTTTCTGCACATCCCGGGGCCCTCGCCGCTGCCGGATCGCATTTTGCGCGCGATGGACACGCCCATCATCGATCACCGCGGGCCGGAATTTTCCAGACTGGCCAAAAAGTGCCTTGACGGCATCAAGACCATCTTCAAGACCACCAACCCGGTGATCATCTATACCGCGACCGGAACCGGCGCCTGGGAAGCCGCGCTGGTCAACACGCTGTCGCCCGGCGACAAGGTGCTGATGGTGGAAACCGGCCAGTTCGCCGCGCTGTGGAAAAAGATGGCCGAGAAGCTCGGCCTCGTTCCCGAATTCATCACGACCGACTGGCGCATCGGCGCTGACCCGGCCGCAATCGAAGCACGGCTGCGCGAAGACAAGAAGAAAGAGATCAAGGCGGTCTGCTTTCTTCATAATGAAACGTCGACTGGTTGCCTGTCGCCCGTAGCGGACATTCGTAAAGCAATCGACAAGGCCGGACACCCCGCGCTGCTGATGGTGGACACCATCTCCTCGCTTGCGTCGGCCGATTATCGGCACGACGAATGGGGCGTCGACGTGTCGGTCGGCGGCGCGCAGAAAGGTCTGATGCTACCGCCCGGAATGTCGTTCAACGCGGTGAGCGACAAGGCCCTGGCGGCGAACAAGACGTCCACGCTCACGAAATCGTTCTGGGCCTGGGACGAGATGATCGCCATGAACAAGGTCGGCTTCTTCCCTTACACGCCGGCAACTCAGATGCTGCACGGTCTCGCGGTCGGCATCGAGATGCTGCACGAGGAAGGCCTCGACAACGTGTTCGCGCGCCACGACCGTCTTGCGGAAGCTACGCGTCGAGCGATCAAGGCGTGGGGGCTTGATATCATTTGCCGCGATCCGAAATATTATTCGCCGACGATCACCGCCGTGCTGCTGCCGGAAGGCCACGATGCGGATGCGTTCCGCGCACTGGCGCTCGAGCAGTTCAATATTTCCTACGGTGCGAGCTTCGGGCGTTTCACCGGCAAGATGTTCCGCATCGGCCACCTCGGTGACATCAACGACGCGATGCTGCTCGGCGGGCTGGCAGCGACCGAAATGGCGCTCGCGCTTGCCAATATTCCGCACAAGAAGGGCGGCGTGCAGGCGGCGATGGACTATCTCGTCTCCGCGCACGGCGCCTCCGCCAAGCAGGCGGCGGAATAGGTCTGTCGCACGTCCCGCTCGTCCCCGCGAAAGCGGGGACCCAGACTGACCGCGTTATATGCTTGGATTCCCGCTTGCGCGGGAATGAGCGGATGTGGCTCACGCCATGCTCTGGCTTGCCAGCACCTGCCCCACAAAGTCCGAAATCGCCTTGAGCGTCACCTCCGGCGTTTCGCGCTGTGGCGAATGACGCGCGCCCGGCAATAGCGCGACCTCGACTGGGCAGTAACATTCCTCCTGTGCCACCTCGATCTGCTTGACCGTGCCGTATTGATCGTCCTCGCCCTGCACGATCAGTACCGGCACGCGGATATAGGCGAGGAACTCGGTGATGTCCCATTTGCGAAAACCCGGATCGAGCCAGGCGCCGTTCCAGCCCTTGAAGGCGTTGTCAACGTCGGCGTGCCAGCGCGACAATCGTGCGCGCAGATCGCCGGTTTCATAGGCTTTTTTCGCCTCGACGATGGAAGCGATGCCCGGATCTTCGGTGAAGAAATGCGGTGCGATCAGCACAAGCCCGCCGACGCGATGATCCTGATGTCTACCGGCATAGACCGTTGCGATTGAGGCGCCGTCGCTGTGGCCGATCAGCAAGCCCCGCTGAAAGCCGATTGCATCGAGCAAGCGCGGTAAGATGTCTCGCGCCTCGTCATGCATATAGGAGAGCGGACGCGGCAGTGTCACCGGTGATGATTTGCCGTAGCCGGCACGCGAATAGACGAACACGCCGGCGCCGGTCGCGGCAGAAAGCTTTTCGGGAAAATCGTTCCAAAGGCCGACGCAGCCAAGGCCTTCATGCAGCAGTACCAGGGTCGGCGCCTTGTCGGGCAGCGCACCAACAAAACGGTATTCCAACCGTTGCCCCTCGATATCGAGGAAGCCGGAGTCGGCGGGTACCATCAGTGCGCGCCCGGCCCTTCTGCCCGCAACTTGAACCGCTGGATCTTCCCCGTTGCCGTCTTCGGCAAATCTTTGCGGAATTCGATCCAGCGTGGATATTTGTAAGGCGCGAGCTTCTGCTTGACGTGTTCCTGCAGTGCGCGCATCAGCGCGTCGTTGGCTTTTTCCGGTGACTTGAGCACTACAAAGGCTTTCGGCTTGATCAGCTTCTGCTCGTCGTTCCAGCCGACCACCGCAGCTTCCAGCACGTCCGGATGGGACGACAGCGCGGCCTCGACCTCGAATGGCGAAACATACATGCCCGAGACTTTCAGCATGTCGTCCTGCCGTCCGCAGCAGATGTAGTAACCGTCGGCGTCCTCGATATATTTGTCGCCGGAACGGGTCCAATCACCCTGGAAGGTCGAACGCGACTTTTCACGGTTGTTCCAGTACATGATCGCGCTGGTCGGGCCGCGTACATAGAGTTCGCCCATCTCGCCTTTTTTCACTGGCTGGCCGTCTTCACCAATCAGCTTGATCTCGTAGCCGGAAACCGCCTTTCCCGTCGTGCCGTATTTGGTCGCCCCCGGCGCATTGGTGAGATAGATGTGCAGCATCTCGGTCGTGCCCAGCCCGTCGGAAATCTCGACGCCGAAGCGATCTTTCCAGCGTCTCGCGATTTCTTCGGGTAATGCCTCGCCGGCTGAAATGCAGCGGCGGATCTTTACTTCCGATTTCTGCGGCGCGTTCGGACTCGCGAGGAAAGCGGCATAAAAAGTCGGCACCGCAAAGAAAACCGTGATTGGGTGCTTTTTTAAAAGCGCCGCTATTCCATCGGGCGTCGGGCGATCAGCGTTAAGCACCGTGGTGGCGCCGACAGTCAGCGGAAACGTCATGGCGTTGCCAAGGCCATAGGCAAAAAACAATTTCGCCACCGAATAGCACACATCGCTTTCCTTCAATCCGGCGACGGGCGTGCCATAAAGATCGGCGGTCAGCTTAAGGCTTGCGTGGACATGCACGGCGCCCTTCGGCTTTCCGGTCGAGCCGGATGTGTAGAGCCAGAAAGCAATATCGTCGCACGTCGTCGGCGCCGTGTATGGTTCAGGTTCGTCCGCACCGATGAGATCTTCGAACAAACGATAGCCGTGCGAATTGTCCCCGGAGACGACGACGTGCTCGAGGTCGGGACTTTGCTTGATGAGCTTTTCAAATCTTGAAAAAAGCGCCTCCGACACAACCAGGCATTTCGCGCGGCTGTCTGCCAGCATGAAGCGGTAATCGTCCTCGGTCAGAAGCGTGTTGACCGGCACCGCAACGATTCCGGCCTTCAGGCAACCAAGAAACGCAGTCGGCCAGTCGACGGTGTCGAGCAACGCGATCAGCACGCGTTCTTCGCGCTTGATGCCAAGACCACGCAGCGCGGTGCCGAAGCGTGCCACACGGTCGGCAAGCTGGCCGTAAGTATGCGTGCCGCGGGCGTCGATATAGGCCGGCTTATTGGCACGGCCTGCATCGAGATTGCTTTGCAGGACGTCGGCGGCGAAGTTGTAGTCACGTGGGACTGCGCCCACCGGCTCAGCCGCGCCTGTGCCCGCCACGCGTTCGGCGACTGTCATTGTTGTTCCTCCCGAGACCTACGTATTATGCAGGGACGAACGAAACGCCGCAATCAGAGGCGAAAAAGGAGCCACGTTCATGATCATCAGCCGGGACCGTATTCTCACCACTCATGTCGGCAGTCTGCCGCGCAACGAAAAGCTCTCCGAGCTGCTGATGGCGCAGGAGGAGGGCAAGGACTACGACCCGAAAGCTCTGGCTTCGGAGATGGACAAGGCGGTGCGCCATGTCGTTACAAAGCAGATGGAGGCCGGCATCGACATCGGCAATGACGGCGAGCAGCGCCGCATCAGCTTCCAGACATATGTGCCGCAGCGCATGACCGGTTTTGGCGGCGTATCCAAACGCCGCCGTGGGCGCGAATTCGAGGAATTCCCCGAGTTGCTGTCTTACCTGATGCGCCGCTTTCCCAATCCGGCCAAGAGTCAACAGGGCGCCCCGGAGGCACAGGCCGATATCAAATACAAGGACCTGAAGCCTATCACCGACGAAACGGCAGGCTTCAACAAGATTGCCGACGATCTCGGAGCATTTTCCGAACGATTCATGACGGCGCCCTCGCCTGGCATCATTTCAACCACCATGCTCAATGCGTACTACAAATCGCATGACGACTACCTCGACGCGATCGCGAGAGAGATGAAAAACGAATATCAGACGATCCATAAAGCCGGATTGATTCTGCAGATCGATGCACCGGACCTCGCCATGGACCGCACCATGATGTACCGCGATCTTGACGATGCCGGTTTCGTCAAGCGTGTCGAGCGGCACGTGCAGGCGATCAATGACGGCATTGCCGGCATTCCGCGCGACCGCGCCCGGCTGCACGTCTGCTACGGCAACTGGGAAGGCCCGCACATTCACGACGTGCCACTCGCAAAGATTCTTCCGGCGCTTTACCAGGCGAAGGTTGGCGCGCTGTCGATTGAGTTCTCCAATCCGCGCCACGCCCACGAATACGAAGCGTTCAAGAAACATCCGCTGCCGAAGGACATGCTGCTGATTCCGGGTGTGGTCGAAACCACCAGCAATTTTGTCGAGCATCCGGAAGTCGTGGCACGGCGCATTGAGGAAGCCGTGCGCGCGGTCGGCGAACGCGAGCGCGTGATCGCGTCGACCGATTGCGGCTTCGGCACCTTCACCAAGCGCGAGTGGGTCATCGAGCCGGTGGTTTGGCTCAAGCTCGCCGCCGTCCGCCAGGGCGCCGACATCGCGTCGGCCAGGCTGTGGGGCAAGAAGGTGGCGTGAGTATCAGTGTGCGTCTGAGCGGCGCGGCACAATGAGGTTGCCGACGAAAATCTGCACCGGTTCGTCGTTCTGATTGAGGGTTGTCGTTTTCAACTTAACAAGGCCCTGCCGGGGCCGCGAGCGCGATGGCCGAACCTCCACCACTTCACACTCGATGCGCAGCCGATCGCCCGGCCGCACCGGTTTCGGCCAACGCATGTCGTCCGTGCCGGCGCCGATGATGCCGCCGGCGATCGGCGGCCCGTCGTCAACCAGGAGCCTCATGGTGAGCGCCATAGTATGCCAGCCGCTGGCGGCGAGGCCGCCGAACAAAGTCGTTCGTGCCGCTTCATCGTCGAGATGAAACGGTTGCGGATCGTATTGCCGGGCAAAAGCCTTGATCGCGGCCTCGTCGACCAGAGTCTCGGTCTCGCCGCGGAATTTCTGTCCAGGTTGAAGATCGTCAAGATAAAGACGGCTCAAGGCGTATTCCTTTTTGGAGGATGCAGGCTGTGCAGCCAGACTGCGGCCGCTTTAATCACATCATGCCGGCAACGGCCACGACATTTGCCTGACCAAACCTCACAAGGACGGCAGCGGAGGTATCACACAACGGCTGTGATCAAACCGGGGCAGTGGTCGCCGCGATCGGTTCACGCGCGTTCATTCACCGATTCAATCGTCAACCAGCCAAATTAGCCAACGCTCCGCCACCCGAATTCTGTGCGAAGCCGGGTCCGCCGTTGTCTGGTGCTGGGGATCCGCCGCCTCTCAAAGAAGGCCGAGGGGGCGCGCGGGACGCCCAAGGGCCTGAAGGACCCACGGGCCTCAATGTCGCAGGACATCGAGGCGTGTCGCCCTCAGCCATTGCAAGTCCTGCGCAAAGTGCGCCGGACGCCTTATGGCCGAACCACCGGCCCCTGGAGCCCGCGGGATGGTTCGGCGTCGACATCGACACCCCCCGCAAATTCGCGTCATTTCCAAAAGATACGGCATATTATACTTGACGTACCCAAAAATATTTTAGGCTACTAATTTTCAGGGGATCATCAGGGATACGAACCTTTACGACCCCTAGATGTTGTGTATTGCGAATCAACATTTGGTATCCGGCTCATTGAACTTCCTTGGAGAATCCTCCATAAAGCAAAACGCCTCGTCCTGATGGCGAGGCGTCCTGCGAGCCGCTGTAACGGCTTGCCAAGAAGAAACTAGGGCTCGTAGCTCAGCTGGATAGAGCGGGGTTCTCGTCAATCTCAGGTCGCAGGTTCGAATCCTGCCGAGCCCACCAACTAAGCGTGCCGAGCGTTCTAGGCCCCTTCTTCGGGAGGGGCCTTTTCCTTTAGCGCAGACAAGATGCCTGAGTCGATTCGACAGGGCAAGACTTATAAGGCACTTTTAAGTGCTTTATTAGTAGAGGCGGAAATGGCGAAGGGCAGACCGCCTAATGAGGGCGAAAGCGAAACAATAAAGCTAACTATGCCGAAGCCACTTCATTCGTATCTCGTATATCTTGCAAGAAATACGTATGCGGGTGCCTCGGTCAGCGAAGTCGTGAATCATCTTCTGAAAGATAAGTTAGAAGAGCTTGGTGCCGAATTAGTTGTGCCTAAAGAGACGCCCAAGTAGTTCTTTTAATCGTAAACCATTATTAACTTTGTCATATTGGTCGCTTTCATGGCGATAACATATGACTGTCAATGGCTTACGATAAACCTCCGTGCACTCACAACCAGATTGATCGCGCGGGGAAGACATTTTTCAACGACAAGCTGGGCACACAGGAGCGTGCGTCGGCAATCGCTCAGATTTGGAACTGGCGGTCAGCACACAGCTATCCGCTGAATGCGATTCATATGACTCTGCGTAACAGGGCATTGAAAGTCGATTCCACTGCCAACACGGCTCAGCGACTGAAGCGGCTTCAATCTATCCTGCGCAAGCTTGGGCGACAAAGCACCATGCAGATGTCGCAGATGCAGGATCTTGGCGGGTGCCGCGCCATTCTTCCGGGCATGGCGCGTCTCAACATGCTGCGGTTCATCTATGAAACAAGTCCGTTAAGACACGATCTCACTCGTACACGCGACTACATACAGGAACCAAAGGAAGACGGTTACCGCAGCG
>DASYSQ010000332.1:0-25820 GCA_036003145.1 Pseudolabrys sp. | reverse complement strand
ATGGCCGGGCTTGTCCCGGCCATCCACGTCTCGGCGGCCTTGCAAGATCAAAGACGTGGATGCCGGCATAAAGCCGGGCATGACGGTGGAGAGACTGTGCATGAGGAGAACCAAGAGACGCGATGGAAGACTCTCATTCGTCATGGCCGGGCTTGTCACCGCGTTTCACTATCTTCGTCATGGCCGGGCTTGTCCCGGGCCTAAGCTGATGGCCAGCCGCGGATCCGCAATCGTCATGGCCGGGCTTGTCCCGGCCATCCACGTCTCGGCGGCCTTGCAAGATCAAAGACGTGGATGCCGGCATAAAGCCGGGCATGACGGTGGAGAGGCGTGCATGAGGAGAACCAAGAGACGCGATGGAAGACTCTCATTCGTCATAGCCGGGCTTGTCCCGGCTATCCACGCCTCGGCGGCCTTGCAAGATCAAAGACGTGGATGCCCGGCATAAAGCCGGGCATGACGGTGGAGAGGCCGTGCGTTTCACCCGGCAAGCGCGGGCATGACGATCTCCGCGCGCACGCGCCGCTGCGGTTCGTTAACCATTTATTAACCATTTCAACTATATATTTTATGATGTTGAGAGCGTTTTTCTCAGCTTTTCCAACAATGTGGGGGAACCATGATTCGTTCGAGGCAGCTGAATGCAATTTCTTCGAATCGCTGCGGTTCTCTCGCTCGTGGCCGCGGGGGAAACTGAAGTTCGGGCTGAGTGGTTTTCAATCAACAATGCGATTTCGCAAGCCGTTCTGACAAATCCCGGCGTCGGCGAGGCCTCGGCCAACCGCCGCGCGACGGAAGCAGAACTCCGGCAGACCCAAGGCACATCGAGGTGAACGTGATGGTGCCCGCCTGTGTGGTGGTCGGGAACCCAGACTGCCCCGCATGCGAGCCAGCCGACTCACTGGGTCCGCGCGAGGCTAGCAGCCCCGCCTCGAACACCGTCGTATCGGCACCGCCCGGCCCCGGAATGACAATGTTGCCCGGTGCAGAATCCGCGAGGCTGATCGTCAATGTCGTATGGGACAGCGTACCGTCGGCATCCTGGATCGTATAGGTGAAGACATCAGCCCCGCCGCCAACCACATGTACATAATTATAAGAACCGTCAGCGTTCAGTATGAGCGTGCCGAACGCGCCGGCAATCGCCACACCGACCGTACCCGGACTGACACCGCCCGGCCCGTTACCCGCCGCAACACCTACAACTGTCGCGCCGCCGTCAGCGCCCGAAACGTCTGCATTCCCCGGCCCCGACGCGGTGCCAACGCCAGTGAGAACGTTCCCGGTGGCCGCCATAGTCTGGCCGGCAATCGTATCCGTATCCGCGCGCGCCACGGGCGCATCGTCAACAATGCTGATGACAAGGCTGACAGGCGGATTGCTGTCGCCGTCGTTGTCGGTCACCACGACCGCGAAGCTGGCGTTCGGAATGCCCAGCGTATTGTCGAGCAGTGTGTAACTGTAAGTGATCGTGCCTTTTCCGGTCGCAGTGTTGAAGACATACGACGCCGTCAATGAGCCGGTCGCGTCGGTGAATGTCTGGGCCGTGCCGCTCAATTCATGGCCGCCGAGCAGGACTTTCGTCACCCCGTCCGGCGAACTAAAACCGATCGTGCCGGCCTTCGTCGTGGTCGGGAATGAGGACTGTCCCGGATGCGTGCCCGCCGACTCGCCGGACCCGCGCGAGGCGAGAAGCCCCGCTTCGAACACCGTGGTCGTGAGGCCGCCGGGTGATGGGACCGATACAGTCGGCTTTGGAGAGACCGCCGCAACGCTGTGCCTCGATATCCCGTCGTCCGCGTCACTCGCGCGAGCAGCCAGCCCTTCCTCCTGAAGCAGTGCCAGCGGACGCGCCTCAGGCAGAACATCAATTGAAACATCATGAAAATCGGCACCACTCGGCGGAATGATGCCGGCCGCGCGCAGAACCGACTGGTCCTCGGTAATTGAAAAAAGCTGCGCGAATTGCTCGCCATTGACGGTGCGACCGGCACCTAATTCGACATCAAGATTGGCAAGAGGCTTACCGGAAAAATCAAAAAAGGGATCGGCGGTGACGGTGGACTGGTTATCAAACAGAATGACCAGCTTCGGGCCAACTTTCACAAGCGTCATTTTTTCGTCGGCAACCGCCGAGAGATCGAAAGTTGCGTTGCGATCGCTGAGATCGAGGACGATCGATTGATCACCCTGCGGCTTCGTCACTTTCAGTGTGCGAGACTGAGCGAGATTGGCAACCTGAACCTTGGTTGCGTGCTCGATAACAATGCGTTCGTTCATGCGCAGCCTCCAACACAAAACACGTAAGGCTTCGTCCATTACGACGGACTGACTCGAAGGTATTGTGTGGCAGATTTTCGATTGCGATGCGTCCGCTGATCAGAGGATGCATCGCCCAAATGATCGTGATCGACTCACGTCGGTCATGTAGACGACACGACCAGCGATCTGGACGCACGACGCTAGCCGTCGTGGACATTATCAAGGGTCAGGAGACGTTATCTTGCGCGCGGAGCGGAATCAGGAAAGGCCCGATCAGGAAAACAGGCGCGCAAGTTTCGCATACGAATTCGATATGCAGCATTAATATAAAATAACAACACTCTATCAGCAGTAGACCTTCAACGGCGCGCTACTCATCCGTTTGCTTTGCAAAAAACTCCAAACGCCACATGATCAGGGCAACCACAAACAGTGACAAGGCCAATGAGATCGCGATTCCGCTCAATAGCGTTTGCACCATAACGTTCTACCCGAGCGCCTTTTCAATGGCATCGAACAGCATTCGCGCTGGAAACGGCTTGTGCAAAAACGCCACGCCACCGGCGGCGTCGGCTTGCCTCCGGATCAACTCGTCGTCGAGACCCGTCATGAATATGATTGGGTAGGTGTAGCCATCCGCAACCAATTGGTTTGCCAGCTCTACTCCGGAAATATCGCCCAGCTGGATATCGACCACGAGACAAGTTGCCTTACTCGTCGATGCGCAGGTAAGAAAAGTCTCTGCTGAATCGAAGGTTTCTGCGCGATAGCCGTAGGACGATAAAAGGCTCGCCATCGCTGCGCGCATTTCCGGGTCGTCGTCGACGACCGCTACAATCTTTTGACCGTTTGTCATGAGATTCCCGAATTACATACCGACAGACAGCGTTTCGGCCCCCTTAGAGGAGCTGAGGTGCTGTCCGGGTGTGAGATTTTTGACGCGGACCGCTGTCCGCGAGGCTGGCTTAATAGGCGCGACTTTCTACCGGCGTCTTGTTATTATCCGCCAAAACATTGTCCGCACACGCCACCCGCCGGAGGTATTGACAATCCGTCCGGGCCAGGAGGGCAAGTCAATGGGCCACTCTAACGCCAGGCGTCTCGGCACACTTCCGAACGCGAACGGGACTTTGACGCGACTCGCTTATGCGCACGCAAAAGAGGGCGGGATCGACCTACGACCGCTATTGCGACAGGCGAATTTAACGCCTCATCAAATCAAGAATACAAACCTGCGGCTCAGCGTTCATGATCAAATCACATTTTTGAATCTCATTGCCAAGGCGCTGCAGGATGACCTGTTGGGATTTCATCTGGCGCAATCACCAGACCTGCGCGAGCTCGGCTTTCTTTATTATGTCTCGGCTTCTTCGGAAAGGCTGGGCGACGCCTTGCACCAACTTGCGCGCTACGCCTCGATCGCCAATGAAGGCGTGTCGCCGAGATATTTCACCGGAAAAGATATCGGCATCGCCTTCCGTTATGTCGGCGTCAGCCGTCACCTGGACCGGCACCAGATCGAATTTTTCATGACAACGTTGGTGCGTTTATGCCGGCAACTGACCGGCAGTCGCCTGGTGCCAAAGCATGTGAAATTCGCGCACCGCCGCGATGGAAAGTGCCCCGAACTAACTGACTTCTTCGGCAGCGATGTTGAGTTTGGCACAAGCATTGATGAGGTTTCCTTTGCGGCTACCAGCAAAGACATACCAATTGTCAGCGCCGACCATCATCTGAACAAGCTCTTGATCGCGTACTGTGAAGACGCTCTGCGTCGCCGGCCGTCAAGACGGGGGGCGTTCCGATCAAGCGTTGAGAACACCATCGTGCCATTGCTGCCGCACGGGAAGGCAAGAGTTGACGAAATCGCACGTCGGCTCGGAGTCAGCCAGCGGACGCTGGCACGGCGCCTGTCTATGGAACAAATGAGTTTTTCTACCGTGTTGGAAAGGCTGAAGATCGATCTGGCCGATCGCTATTTGGCCGATGATGGCTTGTCGATCTCGCAGGTTGCGTGGCTGCTCGGCTATCAGGAAGTCAGCTCGTTTACGCACGCATTCAAACGCTGGACCAGCAAGACACCCAGACAGGCGCGCTCCCAAAAAGCCGCTTAACGGACGCTTGGGCCGTCAGCGTATTATACCGGTGACTTCACCGAGACAGCCGGGCGTGGAAATGCGTCTGCGCACGGGAGAGTCAAAAAGAAAGGCCGCGCATGCGATGCGCGGCCCCCGGCTTTTCCTAGGTTGGGGTTAGTGGGCACAACTTAGGTGTAGCCAGTCCCCGACTGGCGTCGGATTTCTTCAAGCATCCGAGATTGATTGCCAAAGTTGCGCAGCGTCGGCGTTTTCAATCTCTTTCAGCGTTGCACATCCCTCCCGCAATCGTATCCCCTTTCGCATCGTCCCCTGTTGGTATCGACGCTGGTCTGAAAGTCGCTGTTCCAAAACGGCCTTCGTTCAAAGGCAAAATTGGGACTGGCAAATAAATTGAAGGGTCCGCTCGCCGTTCGAATTTCAACGCCGGGTTGTTGCTCGACTTGCAGGGACCGCGGAGACCTGTGGTGACGCCTCACCGATTGCCCCTTGGAAGCATGTTTCCGGATCTTGGCGGGACGCGATTGCGTGCCCTCGGAAATGTTCTCGCGTGCCGGAGTTTCCTCCAGCATCTCCTTCGGCATCGGCAAGTCGTCAAGTGCATCTGAAATCGGAGATGACACATTGGGCTTCTGCGTCCCAATGGCGTCGGAAGGGGGTGAGTTCCAGGTCAAATGCACGGGCGCGCGCACGATCGCCTGATCGTCGCCGCGGCGCAGCTCCGCGACGACCGTCATCGGGCCAACATAATCAGATGGCGGAATTACATGAGCGTTCGGCAAGTCATCAATAGGCACACGCCATTGTCCATCGCCGGCACCGGAGCCAGCGCTCAGCATTGTGCCTCTTGCCAGGCCGCTGAGATTGACCGTCGTATCAGGTGTGTAGTTGGTCACCTTGATCGCGAGGGGCAACGCTGAATTCACAAGCCCGCTCGCGTCTGCGACAGCAAGCGTGGGCGGGAATATCTGCCGTGATACCTCATTGAGTGCAACATCTGCCGCCTGAAGCCGCTCATTGAGCGAGTCGTTCGAAGCGCCCGCCAATGGAGGAACGCCTCGCCACTGAGCGAAAGCCGGCGTATCGATACGGCTGAGCCCGACCGTCACGCAGAATGCGGTCCAGGCAATCACCGCGACAGCGCAAGCGAACGCCGTTATGCGCACACGACTGTGCTCGATCCCGCCTGAATGCGGTCGTGATTTTGTAACAGCATCCGCAAAGGACAGACCATCATCACGGGCTGTCCAATCGGCAGAACCTGCAGATTCCGGAAGCTGGGCCGTTCTTTCGCCGGTGCGCCACTTAGGTGGCGCATAAAATATTGGATCGTCTGGATTTAGTTCGTCCTGCTGGATCGGTGTACTCATACCGTGCCCCTACCCCTCCTACGCCTTCACCACGACTCAACAAGCTGCTCGCCACTATCCGATCATTAAACTCCCTCTTTATGATTTTTCCACGTCCGCAGAATGGTAATCAATCCCGCGATCGGGTGGAGGTAAGGTGACACTTCTGATACACGAGGTGGTCGCGATCACTGCGGCTGTCGACCAAGGCGCCGCGCACATTGGGGTCGCACCGCCATGCGAGCCAACTTATCGTTGATGATGAACGCTGAATGGCGAATGTCGTCACCCTGACGTCCCGTGATGCGGCCGCATTTTTCCGGGCACGGCCGCGCGTGTCTAGATTTTGCCGCACGTCGCGGCAGGGTGATCATATTTAACAATCGCACGCACCGGCACGCTCTGGCGTGGCCCGAGGAGCTGCGATCCCGGATAGGTTTTCCGTCTCGCGAGAGAAGGCGCAGTGCGCGCCCGGCTCTGGATGATTTTCACGCCGCCGTCAGGTGTCGGTCAGGACATCGCCTCGGCTCCCCCGTTCCGGGACATGTCCAAAGTCCGGGGCCGGCCCGCCATTAATCGGGTATGATTATACCGGCGACCGATATTTCGTTAACCAAAGGTTAAAATTTGTGTCGGTAGGGGCCGCGGTATGGTCGTACCGAACACTATTGTTCCAGCGTGGTAATACTTTTGAACGACGTCTTAGCAGTCAGGTCTGTTAGGCATTTAGTCTGGACCAGGCAGTAGCGCGTAAGAGGACAGTCATGAATACTCCCATCCGCGACGAGCAGTTTTACGGTCCCGACGAACAGTCTTCCGATCACAGCAAATACGCGCCGAAACGTCCGCGCCCGCAGCAGCAAGCACCACGCGGCGACCGACCCTACGTCAACTCGGGACCGATGGCGCCGAACGAGTATCAAGACCGGAGAATGGCGGCCGAGTTCGCCTCACGTCCTGAGTCCGTTCCGGAGCCACCACCACTACCAATGGAGGACAGCACGTTGGGATTAGTTGGCCGAATTACCATGGTAGTGTCGGTTGCAGCAGTCGTTGCACTGTTGGCAATTTTCGCAAAACCAATAGCGCAGGGTGCGCGTGCCCTATTCTCGGATACGCAGACATCGGACACGTCTAAACCGTCAGACAGGCTCACGGTGAACTCGGAAGTTTTTAAACCGAGCGACCGACTGACAACAAATGTCGCGCCGCCCAAGCCAGTCGCGTCAGGTCCAATGGTTGCAACCGCCTCAGGTGAGGTGCCGCCCGCAAGCGCACCAGCGCAGCAGCAGCCGACGGTCGCCGCAGTCACACCGCCACAAGCGCAAGAACCAAAAGGTATGCCTTTTCGGGGCGTGACCGACACTGAAATTCGCTTTGGGATTGCTGCGCCATTTACCGGGCCGGCCAAGGAACTCGGTCAGAACATGAGGCTCGGCATCGAAACTGCGTTTCGTGCAGCCAACGCCAACGGCGGGATATTCGGCCGCCAGCTCCGGCTCGTGGCGGCGGATGACGGCTACGACCCCACGCGAACCGGCCCGGCAATGAAACAACTTTTCGAAAAGGATCAGGTTTTCGGATTGATTGGCAACGTCGGAACACCGACGGCAGTGGTCGCATTGCCCTATGCCCTCGATCGCAAGATGCTGTTTTTCGGGGCATTCACCGGGGCCGGCTTGCTCAGGAGCGATCCGCCGGATCGATATGTTTTCAACTACAGGGCCAGCTACGCGGAAGAAACCGAGGCCCTCGTTCATTACCTCGTCAAGGTGCGAAAGCTGAAGCCGAGGCAGATCGCGGTCTTCGCTCAACAGGACGCGTATGGTGACGCGGGTTTTGCCGGCGTCGCCAAGGCCTTCCGTTCAATTCCGGGTGGCGATGAGAACGCCGTCTTGCGGCTCAACTATCAACGCAACACAGTGGATGTCGATGACGCCGTCGCGCAACTGCAAAAAAACAAAATCCCGATAAAGGCAGTCATCATGGTGCCGACTTATCGCGCTGCCGCAAAATTCATCGAGAAGACGCGCGATGCGTATCCGGATATGATCTATGCAAGCGTTTCGTTTGTCGGCAGTACTGCGCTCGCCAACGAGTTGATGCTCCTGGGCAGAAAATATGCATCAGGGGTTATCGTGACGCAGGTCGTTCCAGTCGTCGACGGCCATTCGTCACTCGTCCTCGATTACAAGTCAGCGCTTGCAAAATACTTTCCCGGCGAAGCGCCTGACTACGTGTCTTTGGAGGGTTACGTAACGGCCAGTATCATGATTTCAGCGTTGAAACGGAATGGCCCCCAGCTCGATACCGAAAGGCTGGTAGAAACCTTCGAAAATCTGCGCGGTCTTGACCTCGGGCTTGGAACCCCGGTGAGTTTCGGTCGATCGGAGCACCAGGCCGTACACAGGGTGTGGGGTTCACAACTCGACGACACCGGACACTATCAGTCGATTGACCTCCAGTAGCGAGACGAGCCTGACAACAACAATTGGCAGCGGGTAAAGCGATAAAATTCCCCGCTGCCGCCTGGCGTACGTAGGCCTGCCTTGAGGAGGCTCTTGCACAGGACAGCGCCAGAGCTTTTGCGTCAATCTCTGACGTGACTTTCTCGAGGCAACCAGGCAGAGACGGTCTGCCGCTTGTCGTCAGAAAGAAAATTCAAAAGCTCAGGCTTCTTCTGCTGCAAATGAGAAAAAAAGAACGCACCGGCGGCGGGATCCGCCAAATCATCTGGATTTAAGGCGGCCCAATTTTCCCATTCGTGAATGACGGCGCGCCTCGCGGCACTGTCTTGTTTTTCTTCTTTTTCTTCCGGTCTTTCATCGCCGCGCCATCGACCAGCCCGGGCGTGATCGCCCAAGGCCTGCATTCGCTCGACCAGCACCATTGGCCCACCCCCCACTGGCAGCCCACAACGATACCCGAGGGTATCGAAAAAGGCACGCTTCCCTGGTCGACTTTGTTCCCGGCTTACAGGAAATTCAAAACCTCGAAACCCAAGATATGCGCAGTTCGCAGAGCTGGGTGGCTCAAAAACGGGCGTTCGATGCCCCAACCACTCAGTTTGTTCACTTTGGGCCAAAACGGGGACACTCCCCCGCCTGCGCAGGCACCACTTTAATTCTGCACGATATGGACGCGGCGATCGCCGCAAGCGGCGGCGGTCACACCGATCTGGGCGTGACCGTAGTCTGAATTGCACCAGCGTCCGCCTTCGAACAGACTGGTATTTGCTTTTGATTCCAATTGAAGCCAATTACACCGCGCATGCAACTGATCCAACCAATGACAAACGATTCATGATCAAACACCACTGACATACCGCATAAATAACGGTGCACAGAGGCAGAAAAAATACCGCTATTGCGTAGATGCATGGCGTTTGGCCGCCAAGGCAAACCCTTTACTGCTGACTATCTTGGGTTGCCGTGCTTCCCGCGCGTCGATTTGATAGAACAGACTCCCGTAAGTTCTCCGCGTATCGCAAGTGAGCGCTATTTGGAGCCGCTAAAGGAAGGCCCAGCCGCCGGTTCGCCAACTGGCGGATCATTGAGAGGTCATTGAGGGCAAGCTGACATGCCTTTGCTGCAGCGGCTTCCGCGACGTAAAGGCTTTTGTGTTGGGGGGGAATTTCTTGAAACTTGTACTTTTCCAGACATCACCTGACGGCGATGTTCTGCCGGGTCTGCTCACCGATCGCGGTGTTGCCGATATTACCGCTGCAGTGTCCAGGAACTATACACCGCAGCTGGTCATGCAGGGCATCATCGACGATTTCGATGAATTGCGCCCGGCTCTGGAAAAACTGGCGCGGGAAGGCACTGCCTTGCCACTCGACCAGCTGCGTCTGCGGCCACCCTTACCGCGGCCCGGCAAAGTCCTCGCCTGCATCGCAAACTATTGGGAGCACGCGCAGCGAGAACCGCGCCCGCTCAATATGTTCATGAAAAATCCGGACGCGGTGGTCGGCCCTGGCGACACCATCATGCTACCCGAATTCACCATACCCTGGATGTTCATGCACGAAGCCGAACTCGCTCTTGTCATCAAAGGGCCGGCAAAAATGGTGAAAGCCAAGAACTGGAGGGATGCCGTGTTCGGCTATACGGCGATGATCGACGTGTCGGCGCGTGAGCAAGGTCGCCGCACCTGGCCGGCAAGCCCGCTTACCAGCTGGCTCGGCAAGTCTTTCGACACTTTCGCGCCGATCGGCCCTTGCATTGCGACCGCCGACGAAATCGAAGATCCGAACAATCTGATCGTGAGATTCTGGAACAACGGCCAACTCCGCCACAACTACAATACCGACGACATGGAACATCGCGTCCCGGAGCTGATCGAGTTTGCGACGACGGTCATGACAATGAACTCAGGTGATCTGATTGCCTGCGGCACCAATCATGAGGGCCTCGGCGCATTGCAGGACGGCGAAGCCGTCGAGATCGAAATCCAGAATATCGGCAAGATGTCGTTGAAGGTCGCCGACCCGCTCAAACGCACATGGGAGCGCGGAATTTATATGGGCGTGGATTCAACCAATCCCGACGCCGTGAAGCGGCATCGACCACAAGGCACGCCTGCGCAGCCCTAGTTCGTAGCCGCTTGTTTCGGAATTGGCGCCCCATGGATGCAGCAAAAAGCGAAAACCGCGACGGCATGCAGATTGATTGGGATGTGCCGATCCCGATGGATGATGGCGTCGTACTACGCGCCGACGTATTTCGCCCGCCGGGCGGCGGCAAATTTCCGATCGTTTTGAGCTATGGCCCCTACGCCAAGGGGCTTTCCTTCCAGGAAGGCTACAAAGGGAATTGGGCGAGGCTGAGCAAAGCCGCGCCGGAAGTGTTGCAGGGCTCGAGCAACAAATACCAGAACTGGGAACTGGTTGATCCAGAGAAATGGGTGCCGGAAGGATATGCCTGTGTGCGTATCGACTCGCGCGGCGCCGGTCGGTCCCCCGGCTATCTCGATGTGTGGTCGGTGCGCGAGGCGCAGGATCTCTACCAATGTATCGAGTGGGCAGGCACGCAAGACTGGAGCAACGGCAAAGTCGGTATCAATGGCATTTCCTATTACGCAATGAACCAGTGGCAGGTCGGCGCCCTGAAGCCACCTCACCTCACCGCCATGTGCATCTGGGAAGGCTCCTCCGACTACTACCGTGAGCTTTGCCGGCACGGCGGCATCCTCTGCGACTTTCTCAACAGCTGGTATCCGCGCCAGGTCGCGAGCGTCCAGCACGGCGCTGGTACGCGCGGGGCAAAGAGTATCGTGACGGGTGAGCTGGTTGCCGGACCCGAGACGCTCCCGAAAGAAGAACTTGCGAAAAATTGCGCCGACACTCCCGGCGAGGCAAAGCGGCGCCGGCTCCACGACCGCTACTATGCAGCCCGAACCGCCGATTTTTCACAGATCGAAGCTCCCCTGCTGTCGGCGGGCAATTGGGGCGGCATGGGCCTGCACCCACGCGGAAATTTTGAAGGCTATATGCGCGCCGGCTCCAGACAGAAATGGCTGGAGGTGCACGGTGACACCCACTTCACGCATTTCTACAGCCGCTACGGCGAAGCGCTGCAGAAGCGATTCTTCGGACATTTTCTCAAGGGTGAGGACACCGGCTGGAGCAAACAGCCACGGGTCTCGCTCAACATTCGTCATCCTGGCGAGAAATTTGAATTGCGCGCGGAAAACGAATGGCCGCTAGCGCGAACGCAATGGACGAAATATTTCCTGCGCCCGGACGGCCTTGCCCTATCGCCTGAGGCACCAACCGCCGCTGCTACGCTGAGTTATGAAACGACAGGCGACGGGCTGACGTTCCGCACGCCGCCGCTGACCAGGAGCCTTGAGGTCACCGGTCCGGTCGCAGCCAGGCTCTGGATATCATCGGAGACCACCGACGCCGACCTGTTCCTGGTGCTACGAGTCCTTGATCCCGCTGACAAAGAAGTCACGTTCATTGGCTCCAACGACCCGCGCGTGCCGGTGGGGTTGGGTTGGCTACGCGCGTCACATCGCAAGCTCGATCCCAAACTCTCACAGCCCTACCGCCCCTGGCACACCCACGACGAGGAACGGCCGTTGAACCCGGGCGAGCCCGTTGAAATCGATGTCGAAATCTGGCCGACCAGCATCGTCGTGCCGCCAGGGTACACGCTCGCGCTCACGGTGCGCGGCAAAGACTACGAGGTCGACGGGAAGGATGTGGCTCTGCCGAATGCCCCCTATCCAATGAAGGGGGTCGGGCCCTTCCTGCATATTGATAAAGACGACCGACCGCCGGCCGTTTTCGACTGTCGGAACACACTGCATTTTGCGGCCGGCAAGCAGCCATATCTCTTGTTGCCGGTTATCCCGGAGGCGTAGGCTTCAAAAAAAAGCGATAACCTGGGAGGAGCCTGTGATGAGGCGTGCCGTCGCAGTCGTACTGGCCATTATTGGTCTTTTTACCGTTACCGCACCTGTTCGCGCGCAAGACTATCCAAGCCGGCCTGTCACGATTGTCGTGCCTTACCCGGCAGGCGGCCCGACTGACCAGGTCGCACGCCAGGTCGCGAGCGCGCTGTCAACCAAACTCGGGCAGAACTTCATCGTCGAAAACCTGAGCGGCGGGGGCACCATCATTGCCACACACAAGGTCGTACAGGCGGCGCCCGACGGCTACACATTGCTTCTCCATAACCTGCAGATATCCGCGAATGTCACGCTTTATAAAAAGCTTCCGTTCGATACGGAGAAAGATTTAACGCCAGTGATGTTCATCAACCGCAACCCGCTGGTACTGATCGGCCGCAAAAGTCTTCCAGCAAAGACACTCCCCGAGCTTCTTGCGTTGATGAAAACCACCACCTTGAAAGCGGCAATCCCGGGATATGGTGCGACAGGCCATCTGGCCACGTCGCTGCTTGCCCAGGAAGCCAAAGTGCAGATCGATCAGATTCCCTATCGCGGCGCGGCCCCCGCATTGCAGGACATACTCGGCGACCACGTTGACCTGTTCTTCGCAACGCCGCAGTCGGTGGAGCCACAGGTTATTGCCGGACAAATGACCGCCTATGGAATCACCGCGAAGGAAAAATCGCCAAAACTCCCGACGGCCGAAAGCTTCGTAACCGTGTTCGGGCCCAAGCTCGAGATCCAATTCTGGCAGGCGCTGTTCGCGCCGAGTGCAACGCCGGAAGCGGTGATCAGCAAGCTCAATGCTGCGCTCCAGGACGTCGTTTCCGACCCGGGCCTGCTGAAAATTTGGGCGGCAACGGACGTCGAGCCTTATCCGAAGGACGAACGCTCAGTCGCCGCAGGTAAAACTCTGATGACGAAAGAGGTTGCGCGCTGGGGCGAGGTCGTCCGCAGCAACAATATTCACATCGACCAATAACGGATCGCCCATGCAGAGCTCCGCGCGTTCTACCGCGCTGGCTCCAGGATCTGTTCGAGCCAATCCCACATATAGGCCGAACAAATGCTTTGATTGTCGATCTGGCAGTGGTGATAGCCACCTTCCTCACGCGTGAAGATTTTCATTGTTTTGTTTTTCGAGCCGACTGCGGCGAAACATTTCTGCGCTTCTTGCAAAGGAATCTGCTCGTCCCCTTCGCCGTGGAGCATCAGGAAGGGACAGGTGATTCTTTGCACGACGCCGTCAAGTTTGAACGGCGCAAGCCGCCTGAGCACGTCGTCTTGTGAGTTGGCATTCAAAACCCACGAGATGTGTTGCGCAGCGACCGAAAGGGATGGGGTGTCTGCTTGCGCGAGGCGGTCAAATCGGTCGCGCCAGATTTTCTGGTAGTCCCATTGAGCACCCCAGGCGAGGCAGCACGCATACCGCTGCTCAAACGCGGCCGCACGCGGCGCATAGTAACCGCCAAGGCTGATCGCCATCACCCCGATCCGCTTTGCGTCAATCTCTGGACGCGACCCGAGGTACTCAAACGCCGGCGTTGCGTAGTGCTCGGTATCGGGACGTAAATACAAATTTCGAAATCGAATACTTTCGCCGTTGCCGGGACCATCAACGATAAGACAGGCAATGCCGCGGGCGGCAAGATCGGCCACGCCTTTGAAGTACTGAATCTCCTTGGTGATATCGAGCCCGTCAAAGAACACCATGGCCGGCACTTTACCGCCGCGAGTTGCCGGCTCGGCATGCACATAGATCGCCGGCAGGCTTGTGCCATCATACGGAATTTCAACGTGCTCCATGCGCGGCCGCTTGATGTATTTGGCCGCGTCGCGCAGGCACTCAACGCCGCGCTTGTAGGCATCCAGGCCTGCCTTGCTCTTTGGTTGCAGGAAGCGCTCACCGACATGATAGTAGGCACTGGCACGCTGCAGATATTGGGCACCGCTCAGTGCGTGTCCATCGTCAATTCGCTGGCGGCCGAGCGACTCCACCGCTTGTGCTTCGCGAGTCCACTCCTGAAACCATGCGTCATCATCACCTACGCATTTTTTGAGTCTCAGTCCGACTCGATTGACCTCCCCGATTTCCGCTCCACCCCATGGCGCCATGTTGAGCCCAATCAGGAGGCCATGCGACCAGCGATAGTTTTCCGGAAAATACGTAAAGGACAATTCTTCCTGGTTGCTCATGCAAGAACCTCACAGAAATGCAGGGGGGATAAGTCAGTGGCGGCTGCTGCCAGCAGTGACGCTGGCAGCAAAGACGGCGACGTCAAGCATGCCGGTCAATTTCGTGACCCGCGCTGACCCAATGGCATCGATGCTCGGCATCAACCGCCCGGTGGCGAAGGCTTCGCACGGAGCATTTTCAATCCCGGTCGCCAACCAGTCCTCGCTAACCGGCTCATTTGCCTCACGAAAATCTGATAATGGCCGCGCGGCCAAGTGCAGCCAATGGTAATCGGCTGGAAACCATACCCTGTTCGCGTGTGCAACTTCCTGTAGCGATTAACCAAGGTGCAATTGAGCGTGTGATTTGTTGGCGTCAGTACCCACCGGGAAGATTTCATATGAAATGGCTTGGAGCGGGGGCGATCTCATCTTCGCCTTTGGAGAAGGCGTGGCAAAAATATCTTGCGATCGCCCGCCCAGATCATTGGATCAAAAACATCTTCATGATCCCCGGGGTGGCCGTAGCGCTCGTCGTCGCCCCGGTCACCCCTCTCGGTTTGGTCACCCCCCTCATCATCGGGATAATCAGCCTGTGTCTGGCCGCCTCGGCAAATTATACGATCAACGAACACCTCGATGCGGCATATGATCGATTCCATCCGGTCAAGGGCAGCCGGCCAGGCGCGCGCGGCTTGCTGGACGCCAGAATTGTCATCATTCAGTATTTGACGCTGACGATGGCAAGCATCGCGCTGAGCGTAGCCGTAAACGCTTCGTTCGTCCTGTCGATCGTCTCGTTGCTGGTTATGGGATTGATCTACAACGTTCCTCCCATCCGCACAAAAGACAAGGTCTTCCTCGATATCCTTTCAGAATCGATCAACAACCCGATCCGCTTCTTGAGTGGATGGTTCATTGTCGCCCCAGCGTACTTTCCGCCAACAAGCGTATTGCTGGCATATTGGATGGGTGGGGCTTTCCTGATGGCAGTGAAACGGTATTCCGAGTACAGAGCCATCGGGGATCATAAGCGAGCGGTGAAGTACCGCCGGTCATTCGAGCTGTACAGCGAGCAATCGCTTCTGCTTTCCTTGTTTTTCTATGCAGTCTGCTCTGCATTCTTCATCGGCATATTCCTCATAAAATACCGGGTGGAATTTTTACTTTCCACGCCGCTATTTGCGGCCCTTTTTACCTTGTATCTGGCAATTGGCATGAAGCGGAATTCCGCGACCCAGGCACCGGAAAAACTCTATCGCGAGACGACGCTCATCTCCCTTGCGACGGTCACATTTGTTGTGAGCATCCTGTTGTTCTTTGTCGAAATTCCATCCCTGCACGCATTTATGGAACCAAGAATTATCGATTTCAAATTTGGTCCTTACTGAATGACGGGATCAACTACCCTTCAAACGGTCGCCATTTTCGATCTTGATGGCACGCTGACGCGCGGCGATACGTTTCTGGCCTTTTTGATATATGTTCTGAAAAGAAACCCTCTGCGACTTCGCCACTGTGTGGGACTTCCACACAAAGTTGCGATGTCCAAGCTCGGCCGCATGTCGAATGATGTGCTGAAGGCCGCATTTCTTGGTGCAATCCTGAAAGGCGCTACCCGAGACGAGATTCGGGAACACGCCGTTCTTTTTGCCGAAAAGTGCGTCCGGCAAATGATCAAGCCTGCAGCGTTGGCGAGAATAAAATGGCACCGGTCCAAGAGACATCGACTCATCCTCGCGTCGGCGAGTGTCGATCTCTACGTCCCGCTGGTTGCCAGTCTCCTGGACTTCGACGAGGCCGTTTGCACGCGTGTCGGATGGGCAGACGGACGACTGGCGGGCAATCTTGATGGACCAAACCTTCGTGGCGTCGCCAAACTGGATGCGGTGCGCGCGATTCTGGCGCAAAGCGACAAGCCCATAATCTTTGCGTACTCGGACAGCTACTCGGACTTACCTCTTCTGACCTTCGCAGATCACGGCATAGCGATTGATCCCGATAAGATTCTTCTCAGAGAAGCGCCGCGATCGGGACTCGGCACAGAATTTTGGCGCGACTGAGCGTTTCACGTCTGCGCCGCAGGGGACGATGGCATGCAACCGGTTAGCAACTCAATCAACGGCGGATCCGCCGCGGGCTCGCTGCGTTCGGCGGAAGAGTTCTGCGCGGCCGTCGCCCTGGCCTTGGCGGTCTTTCTCGGCGCATCCCTCTACAAACACGCGTGGCTGATCGACGGGCGGGGCCTTGCCAATGCGACCGACTTTGTCAGCTTATGGGCTGCCGGACTGCAGACGCTCGATGGACATCCGGCCGCCGCTTACGACTGGACCATGCACAAGCGGGCCGAGGACGTAGCGCTCGCGCACGCGACCGATTCGTATATCTCCTGGGCCTACCCGCCAATTTACCTGTTCGTCGGCGCAGGGCTCGCGAGCCTTCCATACTTCGCTGCGTTTGCCTCCTGGATCGCCTTAACGTGGTCAGCATTTGCGCTGACCTTGCGCCGGATCATCGGCCATCGACTCGGCCTTTTCCTTGCCGCCGCTTTTCCTGCGACGTGGTTTAATGTCGCCATTGGCCAGAACGGATGCCTCACAGCGGCGCTGATGGGTGGGACACTACTCTTGCTGGATTCGCAGCCGGTGCTGGCGGGCCTTTGCCTGGGTGCCCTCACGTACAAACCGCAATTCGGATTGCTGTTTCCGCTTGTCCTTGGCATCGCCGGCTATTGGCGGACGTTCGCCGCAGCGACGGCCAGCGCGCTCGCCATTGCGCTCACCTCGTGGCTTGGGTTTGGAACCGCGGCATGGGTAGCCTTTTTCGAGGCCATACCGGTGACGGCGAATGCCGTACTGAGCGATGGCCTGACCAACTTCGGGAAGCTGCAGAGCCTGTTCGGAGTTGTCCGAGCGTTGGGCGGCAGCGAGACCACTGCCTGGTTATTCCAGATACCAGTGGCGGCGGCGACCGCTGTCGTTGTTTCAATGATATGGCGCCGCCCCGTGCCGTTCGAACTGAAGGCTGCCGCGCTCGCCACGGGCACCCTGCTCATCACGCCATATTCCTTTGTGTACGACCTCACAATTTTGGCTCTCCCGATAGCCTTCCTGATCCGACTGGGTCTGCGGACAGGCTTCTGGTACGGAGAACCCGTGGCGCTCGTCGCTGCCGCTGCCTGCATTCTTCTCTTCCCCGTGCTGTTGATGCCAACGGGTTTAGTGGCGATCCTGATTGTTGCTGCGATGATCCTGCGCCGCCTGGGCGTTCGCGAGCGGACCGTCTGGAAACTCGTCAACCGCTGAGACGAGCGGGCGGTGATTGATGGTGCCGGAAGCGGACATTCGCCCGCAGGTGTCAGTCTTGGCGTCAATGAGTTAGCACGATGAAATCCGTATCTCTGCCGGTCTCACGGCTGATGCCGTAGTCGGATATGATCAGCGACGAGCCGGGCGTCAGTAACTCAGAAATTCGATCAACCGCATCCTGCGGTATTTCGATGCGCTCCAGGACGGCGTTCGCTTTATCCGAAATGGCCGGTTCCCCGCGCAGCCTTGGTGGATTCCCTCGATTGAGAGAAGGCTTCTCGGAGATCGACACGACGTTCCACCGAATTGCTGTGCCCTCGTTCTTAAATTCCATTGCGCTGAAAACGTACGTTCCCATCGGCTCCGCTGGATTTCGGATCTGGATCGGGACATCAAAGAGCGGCGTGAAGCCCTTTCGCACGAACAGCTTGCTCGACTGGCGACTCACAAAAACAGAGATTGGCACCACCTTTTGAGTGCTGCCCCCTGGGGAAGCCGAGTTTGCGGTTTTGGCGTCCTCGCCAGAGTTGGATATCGGCGGCGCATGCGGTGTCGCGCCTGTAACACTGTCATTACTTGCGAGCGACGCAGCGCCGGATTCCGGCGGAGCAGGCGCAGCTTTTGGCTTCGGCACAAAGAGTTGCGGGTTGGTTATCTCGACAGGCCGAGTATCCTCGTGCGCAATAATCACGCGTGTGCCCCGCTTTGTGAGACGCCAGAGTCGGATGGCAAAGTCATTTGTCACGCGGATGCAGCCATGTGACGCCGGATAGCCAGGCAAGTTACCCGCATGCAGCGCTATACCCGACCAGGTGAGGCGCTGCATGTAAGGCATGGGCGCAGCGCTATAAATGTTTGAGCGATGCCATTTTTGCTTACTGAGCACGCTGAAGACGCCAAGAGGCGTTGGATGGCCTTCAACGCCCGTCGATACCGACGAACGTGCGATCAGTGCCCCGTTGTCGTAAAGCGAGATCCGCTGATCCGCGATCGAGATGATGATCTGGAGCGGCCCCCGCGGAGCGTCTTGAGATTGGGACTTCTTGGTTAAATCAGATTTCGTGTGCCTGTGTTGGTGCTTGTGCCTGAATTCGTGGTCATCCCACCGAAATCTGTATTGGGGCCAAAACAGGGACCGGGCATGAGAGGGCGTCCATGCCGAAAGCATGCAAATGGCAAGTGCCGCCAGTAGTAGCAAGCGAATGAATCTCATGATGCGCCGTCATACGCGTTACGCAGGTGGTCCCTTTCCTCGTACCCCAAAATCGAAATCGAGCGAAGTAGCTTGCTACCGTCGGCAAAATGCGGCTCAGCCATCCGACGATACACTCGTCTGGCAAATCAGCGATTTTTAGCTCCGCAAAAACAGCTCGTGCGGTAACCGATTGCGCACGTCTTATAACGATGGTCCCCAGGGAGGCATCATCGCGAGATTGGACGTCAAATCAGCGGTCTTTACATGACCGTCGGGGTTACCGTCTTCGTCGATGTCGACGCTGGACCAGGCACCGGATTGCACGAGGATTCTAACATTGGCATTTTTCGGCACGCGGTTGTCGGATTTGCAATTTTGACGGTCGATCGACCCGCCGCCGTCGGCGCTTTGCTGAACGACCGGCGTTGGGCGGATCGCGAAGCGGCGCTGGTCAAAAATCTTCTGGTTCCGGCTTGTGTCGACTTCTCCCTCTCCCCACGCGCCGATGCTGGAGACCTTGGGGTTCTGCAGGTTGGTATCGACATCGAGGCCCGTCGAGCATTTCCCGGGCGGCCCAAACCAGCGACGGTCAACCTGGTTCTGAAAGAGATGCCATTGTCCGCTGTTATAGAAATCGACGGTTCCTTCGTGTGATCGCGATGCACTTATCCAATTGTACGCCACAAGCTTTTCCTGGCGGAGGGTCCGGTTGACGAACCCGTTCCCGTAAACCCCGATCGCATAGTGGCTGCCGACCGTTTGGCCGATGACACGAAAGTACTCGAGAACAGAGTCAACTGAGGCGCGATTCACATTGAAGTCGACACCGAAATAGATTGCCGACCCTTCGGGCTGCCCGACCAGCTTGGCCTGATCCAGCGCGGCCTTTGCATCGGCGGCGACTTCCGCTTTTGCCGAACCGGTATCTTCCAACCCCTTTAGAAATTTCTCCGGAAGATTATTTCGATACTGATAGAGAGAAACGATCGAAAGGCCGTTTCTGATCAACACAGTCGGCTCGCGCACGCCGTCAATCATATTGCCGTCGGACGCCATGATCTTCTCGCGCAGACCCGGCTGCGGCTTCCTCGCGAAAAACCGCACGACAACTTTCACATTCTGGGCAGCCAACTTCGACGCGACTTTTGCTGCATTATGCGGAGTATCGATAATGGCGATGCTTGCTGGATCGTTGGGCTGCCCAATCGCCAAATTGCCCGGCACCAAGGCGCTGGCAAGCAGACCCTGGGTGAATGCTCGTCTCGATACGATCGACATTGGCCCCCCGAAGAGCTGTTGTCCGCTCACTCAACCTTTTTGCTGCGCTTTGATCTCGCCAAATTTGGCCAGCGCTCGTCCGAATATATCATTAAAGAGCCACATCGAATCCAGAATTTCGCGCATGGTTGCAGATGTTTTCGCTCTGTCAGCCTTGCCAAAGGCAAACATGCTGTTGTTGCGCAAATATCCCATGATTCGCGGCTCGGAAATCCTGTAATTGACCAGGTTGCCTGAGTTTAGCGCGGATTTGGCCGGACTGGGAATGATCTGGATAAGTTCAAAGAATCTCATTTGATCGATTGGATCCGGCAAGGCTTTCATGATTGCTGGTATTTTCGGGAAAAGGTCCGCGTGCGCGTTCATGAGGCCGTTTCTGACGGCAGTCCAGTGATTGTATCGCTGATCTGAATTGCCAACCCTCGCCTCTTCCTTGTCGTCGCGCGCGTTCACTTTGGGATCGAGGGCTGCCACGGACTTCTTGATGGCCGCCCATTTCTTCTGACCAATTTTGTCCTCGGATACCCCTGTCTGAAAACTTCCCTTGTACGCGTTCGAGCGCGCATTGCCGATGTTTTGATTGCCATCCGTCTCGGCAAAAAAAACGGCCAGGCTGATACGGCCTGCGACTTCGGCATGTGCCGCATCGAGGCCTTTAGCCCGCGCAATTGCGGTCCCAAGGTCGACAACGTCTTTGAATGGCGTCTCGGATTTCTGCGCACTGGCGGGCGGCGCCTGCATGATGGCGTGAAGATTTTTATATTCGTCGATAAGCGGCTCATTGTCGGCATCGAAATATGCCGGAGGAATTTTGTATTTGTTGGGCCTCCCGATTCGGGACGGCAGTACGTCGGTAAGGTCTTTGTACGCGCCCATCATGGCGACGCGGGCAAGATAGAGATCTTGTCCCGGTTTATCAGGCAGCTTTTGATTCGCCTTGATCTGTGCGCGCCGTTCTCTCAGGATCGATCTGAAGTCCTGCATTGTTTTGTTGTAGGCATTGAGCGCATCCGACTGTGATGCCGTGAGCGCTGTGGGCTGAGCCAGCGCAAAGGAAATGAGACTGGGATTGCCGATGTTGACCGGTAGTCCGGTCAGACATGCGAGGCCGCAAAGTGCGAGTACCGCTGGTAAGCAAGGATAATTCAAAATAGGCACAAGCGCTCCTACGGTAAAAGACGATCGACAGACGAAAGATTAGTGCTCTCCAATTTTAGATCAAGGATCGTAATTGGTGCGCCGGCCGGGTCGGCTCATTGCGCATTCGAATGTCCGCTGCTGCACATCCGCTGAGTGCCAATAACGGACATCACACTGTTAATTCGATCACCTCGTCGGCGTGTTGGGGGACTCTAGTATCCCGCCTAGCGGGGGCAAAATACGACCTCCCTTATTAATCAACACCCCATTGATATACACTCGCTGTAGGGACGCGCCGTTATTCCGAAATGCCACGGCATCCCCAGGCTGGTAGACCAGTCCCGGGGTAAATTGCTTACAGTCGGTGTTGTCGAGCGTCGCTTCCGGCTCGGCCGACGTGTTTCCCTGATTTCCTTGCGCTCCACCGACACCATTAAGCCGGAGGTTCGTTCCCGCCGCGGTGGTGTAACACGCCTGGGTGAGGATGAAGTAACGGTTGGCAGGAACCGTGAGAAAGGTAATCGTAGTGGACGCGCCGACCTTTGCGGCGCGAGTCACCATCACTCCGGTTAGCCCCCCATTCGTGATGGTCTGCGCCGCACCAGGAGTAGTTGCATAGATGCTCACCGCAGCAGCAATCATGAACTGGGGCGTGAGAAGCAGAGGGAACATCCACTTCCAGGCTTTCATGAAACGCCTCATTTCTGCCCCCCGCTCAACGTCATAAGGTACAGAGGTCGCCCGCTTGAAGCCATGCTGCGCTTTTTGTTCGCACGCATCAATGCTGAGCTGGCTTGGCTACCAAAGCAGAAAGCCCGCCTCGCGGCGGTCTCTCCGAAATGCAATCAAGCTTTTTGGTCGGCCGGCTGCGACTGCGGCGTTCATCCGAATCCTCCACCCGAGCAGACCTGACGCGCCGATGTCCGCCCTTCCCCCAACCCACAAACCGAAAGACGGCCCCTGATATTAGGTTGGCCACAACAGTTGGGTGGATGATGCCGATGTGGTTGAGCAAAGTTAGTCAATCGAGACTATAATTTTGGTGTCGAATCGGACGTCTTTTGTCGCGTTTCAAACAACGGCTTGCGACAGGAGAACGGCGTGGACGCCAAGGAACTCCGCAAAATCAAAAAAATCAAAATTGACGCCTCCGAGGTGCAAGCGAAATACGCGGCCCTCGAAAAGGAAATTTGTCTCCTCCGCGACCTGCGGTCACAGGTCAACAGCAAGCTGAAAAAGCAAGTGCAATCGCAGGTTCATTGGTCACGTCGCCTGTCAAAGGGCCCCTTTAAAGCTTTCATATGATGTCCGCTGTTACTCCAACAGCGGACAAAAGCGGGCGCGGTGAGAATGTCCGCGTGGCAGAAGCGGACATTGCACGCTTGGTTTGAAATGAAAGTGGCCGCCAACCGAGTTGGCCGCGCAAACCTAAAAGTGATCACTCCTTCGATCCGCTAGTTCGGCGAGATCTCAACGGCGGATGTTGCGTACTTGTCGCCCTGGGCGATTGGTTGGTCTTAAACTGGGCGACGTGTCCCCTGTACCGCCCGCACGATCCAGATCAGCAAGACCGCGCCAATGAACCCGGCAATCAGGTAGCCGATCCATCCCCCCAGGTGGACCCCAAAGAAGCTCAAAATGGCGCTGGCAACGGCCGCCCCGATGACCCCGAGCACGATATTCATCAAGATTCCCATTTCACTCTTCATGAATTGTTCCGCCAGCCAGCCTGCAACTCCGCCGATGATGATGGCTGCGATCCAGCCTACTTGTGCGTCGTCCATGGCTCGTCTCCTCAAAAGGCGCGCGTCTAATGAATTTTAGACGGCTCGTAGTGGTCAAGCTCATTCAGGAAGTCTGTGATTCGCGGTTGCAAAGGTCGCGCTTGATCCTCTCTGTCGGAGGCATGGAGTTCGTTACTGACGAGGTGCCGGAGCAAGCGGAAGTAAGCTCGTTTTTCTTCCGACGCTTGAATATCTTTTGTCCGCATGTGCTCGCGCATCGCTGGGTGCCCGCAACCAAGAATCGGGATGGGCAGGAAATTATCACGCTGATTGAGCGTTACAATTGAAGCGCGAGCCGTTTAACTACCGAGCTACCGATTTCAGAGGCGGTCGTATTAATAATCCGGCACTGCGATGTATTCGCCACACCCCATCAAATTACCTTTTAAAACGGAGAAGAAGTTCCCTCAGTAGCTCCAAGTCGGTCCAATCATCAAAAATCGGCATTCCTATCGCGACGACGCCTTCCCGTAACGATTGCGATGTCCGCCAAGTACCAATAGCGGACAGCGCCAGCCTTATTAGATCCCCTTGTCGATCCGCGCGATCAGCAACTGGCGGCGCAGTGAGGGCGATAGTTTGGCGCTTTGAGATTGATCTCCAGTCGTACTTCAATCGGTCCCGTTAGAGATCAGGCCGCCACTAGCGATCGACGGCCGCGACTGCAGGTGCCCGGGTGCTATTTAGCGCGAACAATGGACGATAGTTGCGGACGTCTTCAGTGTTGATGATGGCCATGGTCCGATTATCAAGGACCACCCACTTTCGTTCGGAGCGAACCGCCACGACTGCATGTTCTGTCAACCGCTTGTCATCTCGCACAATGACAACTCTGAGATCGTCGGCGCCGACTCCCAATTCGCGAAGCGCGACGTATTTTACGATCGCATAGTCCTCGCAATCGCCGGCTCCACTGCCGAGCGTTTGAAGCGGTGATGCCCAATAATCGGCATCACCATATTGGGCCCAATCGCTTGCTGGCTTGATAGTCATGTTGACCGCTCGATTGAGCCATCCCAGCCTGGCGCGCCCCTCGTGTTTTCGGCCAATTTTTACGATCGACAAAAAGCGGCGTGCGGCGTGCGAGCACGTGCTTTCGTTTGAGTGGCAGGCCGCGATCGTCTTCTCGTCGGCAAAAATGCGGGACTGAAGCTCGCGCCATTTCGATGAAATCTCTCCAGTCGGAACGGGCGTCACCGGTAAATCAAACGGCTCCGCCGACGGCAAAGTTCGATGGGGCAGAAAATTCGGAGGCAGGATATCCGGAGTGAGCAATGCGAGCTGCGGGCGCGCGAAATGGCCCGATGGGGGCAGCGCGTCCGGCACCCAGCTCGTGCCTGAGAATAGGTTCGACTCAACTGCCGAGGCGGACCGACTTATCGGATGCATATCCGGGAAGGCAGCGCTGCAGCAAAACGCGACCAAGCAGAGAAGTAGCGTCCGCGCGTTACTCATAACGCCATTTTTTTGCGGCAAAGCAATTAAATGCCCATTAACTACATATGGCCTCCGCTACGGAACGTGTTGCATGGTTAATGTGGCGCTACGACTTAGGCCCCTTCCGCTTGCGCCGATGTCCGCTTTGGGTCATTGGCGGACATTCCCTGGCTCTGACGCAATGTCCCCTTTTACCTCCGAAAGCGGACATTGACAGGCGGCATCGGTATGTCCGCTTTGTGCCATAAGCGGACATTGGCGAGTATCGTCCAAAACAGAAAGACCGCCTCGCGGCGGTCTCTCCGAAAAGCCAATTTGGTTTTCAATTACGCAGCGGGTACTGCTGCCTTCTTCTTGCGCCAGCCGAGCAGCCCAAGTGCACCGAGGCCCGAGGCGAAGAGTGGGAGTGCGGCGGGGAGTGGTGTAACAACAGCTCCATCGAGCGAAAACGCAGCGTTGAAGGCCGGCGGTGTGGCCCCTCCGACAATGTCCATTCCGATGCGCAGCCAATCGGGATCGAGCATCTCGTCGCGCGTCCAGCTTTGCAAATCGGTGACGCCCGCTGGGAACGGCGTACCCGGCGGAACGATAGGGCGAGCCGCAGAGAGCCAATAGAACTGACCGCCGTTGGTTAGCGCTACTTGGGGTACGAAGAAATAATGATCCGCCGAAAGATTGAAAGGCGTTTGGAAGGTCACATTGAATTGTACCTCTTGCCCAGTCAGTGAACCGTTGCCCCCAGTTGTTTGTAAGGGGCTCGGATGAATGCCACCCGGTTGAACAGAATTCAAAGCTGTAAAAGTGGCTGCCAAAGTCAGCGTGGTAAAGTTGAGGGTTCCACCTGCTGAGTCGCGCGAGTCCAGTGCAACGTCCGATGGCGAATTGGTTCGAGTAGGCACATTGGGCGCGCGTACAGTATTGGAATCGGCTGGAAACACCCGGTAAATTTCAACCGTAACCTGGCTAACAGCTGGAGTTGCTCCAGAGCCAGGAACAAGCAGGCCGGTAAAGCTAGCGCTGTTTATCGACGTTTGGATTCCTGTCGTTACAAAGTCGTCGGCGGATTCAATCTCAAATGAGCCCCCAACATCGGGACGGCTAGCGGATGCCATCGCGTTAGTAGGATTGCCGGTGCTGAAATTAAATAAATTGTCTGCCTTTGCAGGAGTGACGACAGCAATTACGCTGCTCAAGATTGCGGAAATTAGAAAACTCGACTTCATGTCGGCCCCTCCTATCAATTGCCAAACCCCATTTTTTTTAACACTTCGACTGTACAGCAACACGTTCAAAGCAGAGATGACATCTCTTGTGAAAAGAAAACGGAATGGTATCAGGACGCCGAGTTTTGTAAAAATTTTATGCTCTGTTTACGCGTACGCTGCCGCTTGTGTCAG
>DASYSQ010000331.1:0-8765 GCA_036003145.1 Pseudolabrys sp. | reverse complement strand
ACCGCCGATTTCTTCGGCAAGCCGCGCAGCGAACGGGCGCAGATGTTTCTGTCGAAGATTTTGCAGCACTGAGGATCGGCGGCGACCGCCCACCTGCCTCGACGACCACGTTAGTCCGCGGTCATACGATCATTGGGGCTGGGGATATGGCACATCATGAACCTTCATGCCGAGCGCCACCGAGGTGTAATAGCCCAGCAGAACCAGAACCTCCGCGATGCCCTGCCGTCCGATTGCAGCCTCGACCTCGCCGAACTCGGCGTCGGTCAGCTTGACCCCTCGAACAAGCGCATCGGCAAAACGATAGACACCACGCTCGTGCGCCTCGTCGAGCTGCGGCATGCGTCCCGATATCAGACTGTCGATCAGTTGTCTCGACAACCCGACACGCAGGCCCTCCTTGAGATGGGCCTGGATCACGTAGTCAGACTGCCAATGCCGCGCGATCATGAGGATCGTCATCTCGACTTCGCGCGGCGACAACGAGGCGCGCTTGTTCAGGAAGGTGCCGAGTCGCTCCATGCCGTCGGCGACAGCCGGGCTGTGAATCCAGATCTTGTAGGGCCCCAGGATACGGCCGCGGCCCGCGACCAGGCGATCAAGGATTTCCGTCTGCTCGGCGGTGAGCTTGGCAGGCGCCGGTTCGATCAGCCGGTTCATTTGTGAAGCGTTTTGGCGATGACATCCTCACAGCGCATGTCCGCCGGATCGAGCCCGATGAAATCCCCCGCCATCGCCTTGCGCATGTTTGGTCCGGGCGGACCGGCCGTGCGCCAGCGGTCCGGGATCGGCGCGATCTTGTGCCAATAGTCCGCCGGTTGTGGGACGTGATCAGCGTCGTCGACCTGCTCGACTTCGGTGGTGTACTCGGTCACGAACCCGTTCGGCTCGATGAAGTAGGAAAATACGTTGTTGCCCGGTCCATGCCGGCCAACACCCCATTCGATATTGAAGCCGTTTTCCTTCATGCGGCCTGCGCCGCGCATAAGGCCATCGATATTGGGCATCTCATAAGCGACGTGGTTGAGCGAAGGTCCCTTGTTGCGGAAGATCGCCATGCTGTGGTGGTCGGAACTGCAACGCAGGAATTCCATCATGTGCGAACTATCGGACAGCCTGAAGCCGAGCACATCGATGAAATAGTTGACCTGGTCGTCGGTCGTCGAGCTATTGAGCACAACGTGGCTGATTTTCGTCGGTCGTGACCGGTCGACTGTCGCATCCGGGTGGAGATGGACGTCCGACGATATGCTCATGGGCAGGCCGTCAGGTGTCTTGAACCGGAACCCGTAGCCGCCACCGGCCTGCACCGCCAATTCGCCAAGCCCCTCGATATTCGCACCGAAACCTTTCGCCCTTTGTGCGAGCCCGTCGACCGCAGCGCGATCGCGCGCCGCCATGTGGACCGCAATCAGACGGGTCTCCGGCTGTTCGCGCAACGTGAGGACGTGATGTTCCACACCGGTGCCGCGCAGATGCACGACGCCGGCGTCGGCCGACACTTCGGTCAGTCCCCAAACGCCGCAATAGAACTGGATGGATTGCGCAAGATCGCGGACGCCAAGCTCTACACTGCGCACGCCGATCACACGCGGATTGGTCATGATGGCCGTTCCTCACACGGTGGTCTCAGGGGCAGGCGCCCAATCCTTGACCGTCCTTCGAAAAGACGCCAGACTTTCCGCAAGGCTCGCAAGGCGCCCTTTCCCGCATTTTGCCCTCGCGCCTCGAAAGCGCGTGTCACCGTGACGTGTGACCGACCGCCGCGGCTTTGAAACTAGATTGAAACGCCGGAATCGTCCCGATGGAAGTTCAGGACATCAGTCAAAGGCGAGCCCTTAAGACGTTTCCGCTCGGCCGGCTCGATCAGCTGATCGGCGCAGCGGGCATGTCGATATTCCCTGATCTTTTGTTTCGTGAACTGCGCGCGATCAGCGGCTGCGCGCACCTTTCCGCGCTGCTGTTTTCCAACGGCCGGCCAATCCAGATCATCCTTGCCACCAATGAGGGCCCGCTCGCTCTCGCCAAACGCACCGCCCAGAAATATGTCGTCGAATACTGGAAGCACGATCCGGCCAACCGCCTCGCCGCAAACGCACGGACGGCGGAACTGTCCGCGCGGTTCGCGCCGGGCGAGATCAACGAGAAAAGCTACCGCCGCGACTGCTACAGCAATCTCGATCTTGTCGACCGATTTTCAATCCTGCGAAAGTGCAATCATACGATGACGCGGCTAAACCTCTATCGATCGAGGTCCTCCGGCCGCTTTTCCGACGCGCAGATTGGAACGATCGTCGACGCGTCGAACATACTGTTCGCCCTGGTCACAAAGCATCACGATCTCGGACAGCATCAGGAGCCGGCGACCGAGGCGGCGCGGCGGCGTCTTCTGCTGGCAGAGCCGGCGCTGACGCCGCGCGAGCTCGATGTCTGTGTGGGAATCATATGTGGCCAGACGTCCGAGGCCATCGCATTGAGCCTCGGCTTGAGCATCAACACGGTCTTGACCTATCGCAAGCGCGCCTATTCACGCCTCGGCATCTCTACGCAAAATGAGCTGGTTCGCCTGCTCATTTTACGCTGAGCGCGCAGCCGGAATTCTCACAAAGGGGGGATGCAATGGCAGACAGCAAGCCGAGCGTTGCGCCGATCCGGCGCATCGTAACGGGGCACGACGACAAGAATATTGCGAAGGTTTTGCTGGACGGAGCGCCAGCCAACGTCAAACACCCCGCTCCCGGCATCGTCTCAACCACCTTGTGGACGACGTTCGAGACTCCCGCCGAGATCAAGGTCGGTGAAACCATCGAGGACACGGGCAATCGCGAAATCTCCTTGCCGCCCGCCGCCAACGGCTCCCGCTTTGCCATTGTGGATTTCCTGCCGGGAAACGCGGCCTTCCTACACCGCACCGACACAATCGACTACGTGATCGTTTTGTCGGGCGAGCTTGACATGGACATGGACAATTCAACCATGAAGGTCAAAGCTGGCGACGTTCTGGTTCAGCGTGGCACCAATCATGCCTGGGTTAACCGCGGCAATGTCCCGGCGCGCATCGCGATCGTGCTGATCGACGGGCAGTCGCTGGGGATCGGGAAAGCGGTGCCGCGTCCGGCAGCCAAATAGTGACTATTGCAATGTTGGCGGCCAACGTTTGAGCACCGCCCGCTCAAGCGACGTAAATATCGCGTTCACGGCAAGGCCAAGAATACCGACCAGCACGAGCAGTCCATAGACTTCGGCCGGCCTGAATTGGCGCTGGCTGGTCACGATCAAGCTGCCGATGCCTGGCACGCTGGTCAGCATTTCGACCAGCAGTGTGATGATGATCGCGAGCGGAATTGCGATGCGCACGCCGAGCAGAAAGGCCGGCACCACCGCCGGTGCCACAATTTTACGCAGCGTTGTCACGGCATTGAAATGGAATGTCCGCGAGACATCGATGAGCAGCTCGTCGAGCTGGCCGATTGCCATCGATGTATTGAGCAAAACGGGCCAGATCGAAACCCACACAACGACGAGAAGCTTCAGACTTTCGGCATAGCCGAGCAACAGGACCGCGACCGGCACAAGAACCGGCGGTGGTAGTCCGCGGCAGAACTCGAGGAGCGGTCCCAAAGCGCGTCGCAACGGGCGTGATCGCCCGATCAAGAGACCAAGCGAAAATCCGATCGCGCACGCAAGCCCGGTACCGGCTGCGAAAGTTGTTACCGTCGCCGCCAAGGCCGGCCAAAGTTTTCCGTTCCGTGCAAGGAATACGATGCTGTCGAACCATGCGCTGGGCGGAGGAAAATAAGGCGATTTTTCCGGCCCAAACGCCTGCCAAATCGCTAGTCCGAGAAGCAAGGGCAGCAGCCCGCGGGCGTATTGCAACGCTGCAATGAGCTGTAAATTGATGGCTTGGCCTTTACGCATGATCCGCGTGCGCCCAGCGATGGCTGCGCAAGATGTGCCGGCTGACCCACAGCAAGCCGGCATTCAGCGCGATCGACAGCATCCCGATGAAAAGCACGTATGCGAACATGCGCTGCGGCTGCATCGCCTGCAGTTCGCTGATCACCGCATAACCAAGTCCGTGCGGGTTGGCGATCATTTCGGCAACGATCGCCATCACCAGCGTCAATCCCATGCTCAGGCGGCAGCCGGTCACGATGGCCGGCGCGGCAGCCGGAACAATGACCTTGACCAAAGTTTGCATGCGCGAGAGACGCAGTGTGCGGCTGACGTCGTAGAGCCGGGATGTCACGCCCATTACGCCGCCCATCGTATTGATGAATACCGGCCAGACGCTGGCATAAATCATCAGCACCAGCTCCGTGGTCAGCGAAAAATTGAATAGCAGCAGGGCGAGCGGCAGAAACGCAATCGCCGGCAGTGGGCGCAGCACTTCAAACGACGCCAGCGACCAGCGGCGCAGCAATGGTGAAAGGCCAAGTGCCAGACCTAGCCCAATGCCGATCGCCGCAGCGACCGTCCATCCGATCAGAATCGATTCTACCGTATGCAGCGCCTGGCTGAACAATTCGCCCGACACGATCAGAGATCCGCTGGCCAGCAAAATGCCGGACGGCGCCGGCAGATAGTCGAACTTGGCCGCACCGCTGCGTACCAGAACTTCCCATCCGGCAAGCAGGACCAGGATGGTTGCAAGGCCTGGTATATTGAATCTAGAAGTGCGCATCGCCGCCCGCCGATTCACGGACCGCCGCGTGGATATCCAACCGATGCTGCAGAAACTCTGGTGACTGGCGCGTGGTTATCTGGTCACGCGGGCGCGGTAGGCCAATTGAGACGGTGGTGTGGATACGACCGGGGGAGCCGCCCAACACCACCACGCGGTCACCGAGATAGACTGCTTCCTCGATGTCGTGGGTGATGAAAACGAAGCTTGTCCCTGTGCGTTCGTGGACACGCAGCAATTCGTCCTGCATCGTCGCCTTTGTCATGGCGTCGAGTGCACCGAACGGCTCATCCATCATCAGAACGTCGGGTTGCAATGCGAGCGCGCGCGCGATCTGCACGCGCTGCTGCATGCCGCCGGACAACTGCCACGGTTGATCGCCGGCGCAGTGCTGAAGGCCGACCATTTCGAGCGCTCTTTCCACCCGCTCCTTCAGCGCGGCGGTACCGAGGCGGCCTTCAAGGCCGAGCGCGACATTTGCGGCGACGGTACGCCACTGCAAAAGCGCCCGCGAATAATCCTGGAAAACGACGACGACGCCTTCGGGAGGGCCGTTCACCGGACGGCCCCGAAAACGGATGTCGCCCGCGCTCGCAGGCGTCAGTCCGCCCAGAAGCCGAAGCAGCGAGGTTTTGCCGGTGCCCGAACCTCCGACAATCGTCAGGAACTCGCCGCGGAAAACGTCGAGGGCAACCGATTCGAGGATGCGGCGAAAGCCGCGGGAAAGCTCCACCCCATAGTCGAGATCACGACACTCAAAAATGGTTTCCTGACCCGGCAGCGGTCCGCCCTCTCCCAGCTCACTCAGGCGTAACGACCACGTTCTTCATGTCGAGTTTGCCGACCGGATGACCCTGCCCGACCATGAGCTTTTGCCAGACATCGAGCTGCTGCGGCATGACCTTAAAATCATAACCGGGGAAAGGAATTCTGGCTACGACTTGTTCCGGCAGCCCGGTGTATTTGGTCAACACGGCGCGGGCCTTGCCCGGATCCGAATTGATGACTGCGAGGCCAGCCTCAAGCGAGGTGCGGAATTTCTTTAAGACATCCTTGTGACCGCGTGCCCAGTCGGCATCGGCGATCCAGAACGTGAACAGCACCGGATCGGAAATCTTCAGCAACGGATCTCCGATCGACCGGAAGCCGCTGGCGCGCATCGCACCGACAAAAGGCTGAAGTTGTTCGACCGCATCGACGCGCCCGGCTTTGAGCTGATCCGCCATATTCGGAAACGGCACCTCGACGCCGATAATGCCGCTCGGGTCGCCGCCGTCCTTCTTGACCCAGTCGATCAGTGCGACATGCATCACGGAGCCGACGCCGGGACCGGCGATACGCTTGCCCGTCAAATCCTTGGGCGATTTGATCGGGCTGCTGTCCTGCACCAGGACTTCGTAGGATTTCTTGTCGGAGGACTCATACGTATTTCCGACAACCGCCGCGAGATTGATACCGCTGGCGATCGCGTTGAGCATGTCAGGCGCTGTGGTCGGCGCGAGATCGAACTGCCTGCCGAGCGTTCCGGGCAAATTTGCGATCTGCGTGAAACGCGTCATTGTCACGTCGAGGCCGTTTTTCTCGAAGATGCCATCCTCTTTCGCGATCATTGCCGGCAGCCACGTGATTACGCCGGTATAGGCAACGCGCAACGGAACTTTTGTCTGTGCCCGCACCTCCAATACAGACAGGCTGAGCATCGCAATCGCCGCGGTCACGAGCGCCAGATTGCGTGGCCGCGTCGAGACGCCAATATGTAATCTTCTTTCATGTGTCGTCATGTTTCCCCCAGCTCATTCCGTTAAAAATTTTTCCAGTGCGCGCGTGAACGCCTCCGGTTGCTCGATATTGGAAATGTGGCCGGCGCCAGCAATCTCAACGAATTGAGATCCTGTCAGCTCTTTGTGCATTTCCCGCATCGCTGCGTTCGGCGGATCCTTTTCGCCGACCAGGAACAGGACCGGTCGCGACACGCTTGCGACCGACGAACGGAAGTTATGGTCGCCAAGCGCAGCGCAACAGCCGATAAACCCATTGACCGGTGTCGAGAGGACCATCTCGCGCACCTTGGCGACGCCGGGCGGTTTGGCGGCATAGACGGGCGGTGGAAACCAGCGTTGCAATGTGGGCTCTGCGATTGCCGCCATGCCGCCGGTTTTGGCCACGGCAATACGCTCCTCCCATTGTTTCGCACTGGCCGGCGTGGATGCGCAGGGCGAGTCGCAAACGATCGTGGAGACGATGCGGTTGGGATGTTGTTCGGCAAGGCCGAGCGCCGTCGCGCCGCCCAGCGAAAGGCCACAGAAATGGGCGCGGGCTATTTCAAGTGCGTCCATAAGGGCGATCGCGTCAGCCAGTAATGTCGCAAACGGATAGCGGCCCTCCGGTGCTTCTGTCTTGCCGTGACCGCGCTGGTCATAGCGCAGCACGCGAAACCGCCCGCTGAAAGCCCGCGCCTGGCCGTCCCACATCGACAGGTTGGTTGCGAGCGAATTGCTGAAAATCAGCCAGGGCGCACCTTGCGCGCCGTCGATCTGATAGTTGAAAGTGATTCCGTTCGCTTTGATCTGCATAGGGAAGTCACAAAGCCGTCCCGTAGCTCGTTCCGCCGCGCATAGAATATGCGGCGCGGTCGCCGAGCGCGAGTATTTCGACCCCTTCGGCCGGCAGCCTTCACAAGGTTATGTGACAAGGCGCGGTCAGTGCGACACTTTTTTCCGCGTTGAGCGGCGCAATGGGCTTTCCACAACACCTTGAATTGCCGGCGCGTGTGGCGACCACGTTTACAGTGGCTTGGCAGCCGCACTATTGTTTGCTCATCTCTCCTCATCGCGGAGTTAGGGATGCAATCCGAAAAGGCCTTAGTGCTCACCGCAAACGGCGCAAAGATCCCGGCGATTGGCTTCGGCACTATGGAGCTACCGCATCGTCCGGCCGAGCTTGTCGCGGCGGCCATCGCCGCCGGCTATCGTCACATCGATACCGCGCGCAAATACGGGACCGAAGAGCGCGTGGGCGAAGGTATCCGCGCGAGCGGCATCACGCGCGGAGAACTATTCGTCACCACGAAGGTCACCGAATTGGACGCACGCGAGGCGGATTTTCTCCGTTCGGTGGAAACGAGTCTCAAGGCTCTTGGTCTCGACTATGTCGACCTTTTGCTGATTCACTGGCCACAGCCCAAAGTACCATTCACCGAAACGCTCGGCGCACTCGCCAAAGCCAAACGCAGCGGCATGACGCGGCACATCGGCGTGTCGAATTTCACGCTGCCGATGCTCGACGAGGCGGTGCGGGTCTGTCCCGAGCCTCTCGTCACCAACCAGATCGAGTATCATGCCTATCTGCCGCAGGACCGCATGATCGCGGCGCTCAAAACATACGGCATGATCCTCACGGCCTATTGCCCGGTGGCGCGCGGCAAGCTTCTCGATGATCCGGTGATTGGCGGGATCGCGAAGGCACGCGGAAAGACGCACGCCCAGATTTGCCTGCGCTGGCTGGTCCAGCAGCCGATGGTTGCCGCGGTGCCGCGCGCCCTCGAGGAGCCGCATATCGTCGAAAACCTCGATGTGTTCGATTTCTCGCTCACCGACGAAGAGATGCGGAGAATTTCCGCGTTGAGAAAAAAGAACATTCGCATCGCGGATCCGCCCGAGCGAGCGCCGAAGTGGGACATCGAGACCGTTGCCTGATATTCAGACCACGGCGTTTCTGGGCTGATCTGCTTGCAACGTGACAACCGTCCATCTGCGTCACTGAAGTGTGTTGCGGATTGAAACCCATCAACATACGATGTGTTCAAACATCGACCGCGGCATCAACGCGGACGTCTGGGGAGCTAAACGCGTTGATTGTACCAAGTCGTCTTGACCCGCCATGGCAGTAAGCTGACTGAGCGCGCCGAGATCAAAGTTACGGGAGGCCTTTTGGGTTTTTCCTCTCGCGAACGAGTGGTTGAAATTATGCGTATTCCCTGCCCCGCGCAGGCAACGAAAGCCCTTCCATTGTCGATGCTCGGCATTTCGGGCTGCGTGCAGTCGCAGCTTGATGCTCTTTTGCGGGGGAGCACACTCCGCCA
>DASYSQ010000330.1:0-6962 GCA_036003145.1 Pseudolabrys sp. | reverse complement strand
GCGACCGACCGACAGTCGCCGGACGGTTGGGGTGCCTGAAAGGGGCCCCGTCAAAGTCGCTTCAAGCGAGGGCTTTGAGACCAATGTCGCGAGTTCCATCCCTCTCCAGCCCGTTCCTCCTGGGTTTCGATGAGATCGAGCGCGTGCTCGACCGCGTCGCCAAGGGGGCTGACGGTTACCCGCCCTACAACATCGAGCGTCTGCCTCGCGACGGGCAGAACCCTGAGCGGTTGCGTATCACGCTCGCCGTTGCGGGTTTCACCCGGGATCAACTCGATGTCAGCATCGAGGAAAGCCAGTTGGTGATCCGCGGGCGACAACAGGATGACAAGACCCGCCAATACCTCCATCGCGGCATTGCCGCACGTCAGTTCCAGCGCGCGTTTGTGCTGGCGGACGGAATGGAGGTGATGGGCGCGGATCTGAAAAACGGCTTGTTGTCGATCGATCTCGTCCGGCCACACCCGGAACGGATCGTGAAATCGATCTCGATCAACGAGCAGGAATGACGGACTCGTGAAGCAGGACTCGACCGCGTCAAGCGTTGAATCAGAAAGGAGTCGAGGGCCATGACCAACGACAAACAGACTGAACCGAACACGACTCACCAGGTTACCCGGGAAGCGCTGGCTCAGCTCGGTGACGGCCGCCTGGCCTATGTCAGGACAATTCGCTCCGAGGACGTCGCCAGCTTGTTTCCCGAGGCGCCGAAGATTGCGCCCGGCATCAAGCTATTCACGCTGCATGCAGCAGACGGCACGCCGATCATGCTGACCGACACACGCGAGGCTGCGCTCGCGAATGCGTGGAGTCAGGAACTCGAACCGGTCAGCGTGCACTAAGCACCCAAAAAAATTGACCGGATTCCCGCTTGCGCGGGACTGAGCAGAGAGCCCCGGCTTGTCCGCTTGTCCCCGCAACGGCGGGGGATCCGGGCTCCACGCAAACCGCTCTTGCGGAATTACGCTGCGGTGCTCGCCGGCGGCATCGCCAGCACGGCGTAGAGTGCGTCCGCGTCGCTCGATTCGCGCAGACGTCGCGCGATCTCCGGATCGCGCAATTGCCGCGCGACGCGCGCCAACGCCTTGAGATGGTCTGCGCCGGCAGCTTCCGGCGCGAGCAGCAGGAAAATAAGATCGACCGGCTGGTTGTCGAGCGCTTCGAAATCGATCGGCTTGTGGAGCCGCGCAAACAACCCGAACAGCCTGCCGAGCTTCGCCAGCTTGCCGTGCGGGATAGCGACACCATTGCCGACGGCCGTTGAGCCGAGTTTCTCGCGTTGCAACAGAATTTCCAAAATTGCCTTCTCGTTTTGCCCGGTGAGTTCGGCGGCGCGAGCAGCCAGTTCCTGGATTGCCTGCTTCTTGTTGTTAATCTTGAGTGCCGGAAGCACGGCGTTCGGCGCGACGAGATCGGTGAGCGTCATGGACATGGCCAATGATCGGGAATGACAGCGCCGAGTTGCAAAGGGGGGGTTGAAGGCGGCGGACCATAAGAGTGGTCCGACCCGCCGTCAATGGGCGAGCTCAGCATGCACTTGGCGCGAATCGCCATTTTTTTGGCATTTTCAGCCACCGCGACGCGCTTGATGGTCTTTGCGGCGGCGTTTATAGCGCCGCAGGCGCTTTTCGATGCGGATGGCGGCTTGTTCAGCGCTGTCATAGGCATCGGGGGCCATCCCTTCGGCTTCCAGCAATGCGCCTGAGTCGAGATGCAGCACACATTCGGTCCGGAAGCCAAACCCATCTTTGCCAACGGTGGCGTGGCCCGAATAACCACCCCGGAAATATTTTGAAGCGGCTTCCTCGACCCGATCGGTGATTTTCCGCTGCAGTGCGGCACCGACGCTGATGTTTCGTCCCGAAACGCGTAAAGGCATTGGCTGCCTCCATGGGCGGTCACCGCCCGTTGGTCCGTCCGCGCTAAAGATTTCACCTCATAATTGTTCCGAAGGTCAATGCGTCATACCGGCGGTCACGCGCCGGCTGCCAGCTTCTCGCGGCGACGCTGGACCGAGGACGGTATGCGCATGGCCTCGCGGTATTTGGCGACCGTGCGGCGGGCAATTTCGATCCCGGCGGTCCGCAGCTTCTCGACGATCGTGTCGTCCGAGAGCACGTCCTGAGCGCTCTCATCTTCAATCAGCTGGCGAATGCGATGACGGACTGCTTCGGCCGAATGCGCCTCGCCGCCGTTGGCCGCCGCGATGGCCGACGTAAAGAAATATTTCAACTCGAAAATTCCGCGACTCGTCGCCATATATTTATTGGCAGTGACACGCGAAACCGTTGACTCGTGCATGCCGATAGCATCGGCGACGGTCTTGAGATTGAGCGGACGCAAATATTGGACGCCGTTGGCGAAGAAGCCGTCCTGCTGGCGCACGATCTCACTCGATACCTTGAGAATCGTCTTCGCGCGTTGATCCAGCGCCCGCACCAGCCACGTCGCCGTCTGAAAGCAGTCGGCGATATAAGCCTTGTCCTTGTCGTTGCGACTCGTTTTCGCAACCTTGGCGTAGTAACGCTGATTAAGAAGGACTTTCGGCAGAGTGTCGGAATTCAGCTCCACTTGCCAGGTCCCGTCCGGCGCCGCGCGCACAAACACATCCGGAACGATCGGCTGCACCACGGTTGAGCCGAACGCCAAACCCGGTTTGGGATTGAGCGAACGGATCTCGGCAATCATGTCGGCGAGATCTTCATCATTGACCCCACACAGGCGTCGCAAGCCGGCAAGATCCCGTTTGGCCAGAAGGTCAAGGTGCTCGACCAGGACTCGCATCGCGGGATCGAAGCGGTCGCGTTCCTTGAGCTGAATGCCGAGACATTCGGTGAGGTTGCGCGCGCACACGCCAAGCGGATCGAAAGTTTGCAGGACGGCAAGCACGAGCTCGACATCGGTGAGTCTTGCGCCGAGTTTTTCCGCAACCGTATTGAGATCGCCGGTGAGGTAGCCGGCTTCATCCACCATATCGATCAGGTATTGGCCGATCATCCGGCCTGCCGGGCTGGAAATCGCCAAAGCCATTTGTTCGGCGAGGTGATCGGCGAGGGTCGTCTCGGCCGAGACGAACGCCTCGAGATTGTAGTCTTCACCGTTGCCGGCTGAGCCTGCGCCCGACCATTCCGAATAGGCCGGTGGTGGCGCCTCCGGGGACCTTGACGCTTTTTCCCCGCCATCATCGGGAAAGACATTCTCCAGCTCGGTTCCCAGTCCCTGCTCCATGGAGCTGCGACTGGTTTCGAGATCGGCGTCCATCCAGTCTGCCGTTGCGGGACCATCCTCGCTCTGCTCGGGCGCCGTACCGCCAGCCTCGGCGCCCGGAACAGGTGGGTCGTCGTCGTTCGCACGCTCAAGCAGTGGATTACGCTCAAGTTCGCCTTCCACGTAAGCGACCAGATCGAGACTGGACAGCTGGAGCAGCTTGATGGCCTGCATCAGCTGCGGGGTCATCACCAGCCCTTGGGTCTGGCGAAACTCCAGTCTTTGCGAGAGCGCCATAAAGGTCCCGGCAGAATTGGTCTGATTCTTGCTTGTGTATAGCAGGTCGTCCGCTGGCGCGGTATGCGATTAAGCGGCACGGGGATGCATAAAAATTAGGCGGCGAACGAAATGAGCGGCGGCCCTACAACCGGAATTCTTCGCCCAGATAGAGACGGCGTACGTCCGGATTGTTCACGATGTCGTCGGCACGACCCTCCATCAGCACCTCGCCCGAATAAATGATGTAGGCACGGTCGGTGAGACCCAACGTCTCCCGTACATTGTGGTCGGTAATCAGCACGCCGATTCCGCGATTGGTCAGATGTCGAACCAGGGCCTGGATATCGCCGACGGCAATCGGATCAATGCCTGCAAACGGCTCGTCAAGAAGCATGTAACTGGGTCGCGTTGCCAGTGCGCGCGCAATTTCCACGCGCCGCCGTTCACCGCCGGACAGTGCGATGGTCGGCGTTTTGCGGACACGGGCGATATTGAACTCTTCGAGTAGCGCGTTGAGATCGGCTTCAAGACGGCGGCGGTCCGGCTCCACCACCTCGAGCACTGAGCGGATATTGTCCTCGACATTGAGACCCCGAAAAATCGATGCCTCCTGCGGTAAATAGCCAATGCCAAGCCGGGCCCGCTGGTACATCGGCAAGGCTGTGACGTCGTAGCCATCGAGCTCGATGCGGCCGCGATCGGCGTTGATCAGGCCGGTGATCATATAAAAGACCGTGGTCTTGCCCGCACCGTTTGGGCCGAGCAGCCCAACCGCTTCACCCCGCCGCACATAGAGCGTGACGCCCTTCACCACCATGCGACCGCCGAAACTCTTCTCCACGCCATGTGCCGCGAGATATGCGTGGCGCGCCGCCGGGCGTCCGTCGCCCTCGCGGCGCGGGCGAGCCGTTTGGGCGGCGCTGTGCGCCTGCTGCAACGGACGCGCTTGTGCATTCAGTGCAGCAGCCTGTTGTGCGCGGGCTTCGGCCGGGGTCAGAACCCGGCGGCCTCCGGCTGGCCGGCGCCGAAACAGCGAGAGGATATTCACCGGGCTACCTCGCGGCGCATGGAATGACGCATGGGACAATGTGCTGAAGCATGGTCCTTACCGCAAACCCCTACCACGCTTGCGGGATCATGCTGCCGCCCGAGCGCGCGCTGCTGTCGGGCGCGCGACATTAACTGATTCCCGATGATGCGGGCGGCCGGACGTGCCGCGACCACGCTGCGGCTCAATTAAAATGGCCGCACGGGAGAAGACGGCCGCGGGCCCTGCGCCGCGCCGCTGCCACCCGGCTTGAGATCGGGGCCGCCGCTGCCTGGCTGAAACAGACCCTGGACGCGTCCCTGGCCGTTCTTGCCTGATTCCACCCGCGACACACCGCTTGCCATGTCCACGATCAGCCTATCCCCTCGCAATACATTTTGGCCTTGCGTCATGACCACCGGATTTCCGGTCAGGGTGACGGTATTGCTTTTCATATCGAAGATGCCGAGTTCGCCCGTGGCCGTCTGGTCCTTTTGCGTCACCACCACGCCACCGCGAGCTTCCAGCCGCTTGATGCGCTGCTCGCCTCCGGGACCGGGGGCGGCGGCCTGCATGGTCTTGGTCTTGTCGGCAGTTTCACTGCCTTGCTCATAAAACACCACGAGCGACTTGCAACGCATGCCTGTGTCGCCCTGCTTCACGCGCACATCACCGCTGAAGGTTGCTTCCTTCTGCTTATCACGGACTTCCAATGTCGCAGCTTCGATGTGGACGGGCTGATCGCGATTTTGCGAAAACCCCTGCAACGCATTCGGTGGCCCCTGCGATGCCCCCGGCTGCGCGCGGAGACTCGCACCGGGCATGACCAGTGCAAGGGCAACCATCAACAAAAAGCGCAATCTGAACGTCACGATCATTGCGCGTCCGATTTTGCTTGCGGCGGTTGATTCATCATCATGTCCATAACGACTCCGCCGTGAAAGCGTACGAGATCTCCGGAATCGACAATATCCAGCCGGTTGGCATTGAGCGTCCCTTGCAGCATTCTTACTTCGACCGGATGTTCCGAGACGACATTGCCTTTTCGAATGTCGACCATTGCTTCACTCAGGCGCCCCTGATAGCCGGCGGACGAATTGAGCAGGATGTTTTGCTCAAGCCTGAGAGTCTCTCCCTTGGAATCATAAATGCCGCTCAGGGCGGTCAGCTCCATCGAACTCTTGTCCTGCATTTCCACCTTGGCGCGGATGTTGCGCAACTCGACGATATCCGGCTTGGTCATGTCCTGTGCGGCCGTATCGGCCGTCAGTTCGTACGCGCGCGCATCATGCGTGAAACCTGTCAGGCGCGGCGCCTCCATGGTGACTTTGGTTCCGGACACCACGAGGTTGTCGAGATTGATTGGAAGCTTGGCGAGCATGCGCAACGGATTGAGATAGGTGACCAGCGTAATGATGATGATCCCGACCGTCACACCCGCCGGAACGGCGATGCGCAGGATGCGAACCGCACGGCTGTGACGACGCGCAGCATGAAACGCGCGATCGGCGTCGCCCCGGCTCATCGTCCAATAGGCGCGCGTCGCTTCTGGATCGTTTCTGGCCGTGATCACGCGGCTCATGCCAAACCTGGCGTCCGTTGTTGTCCAAAGATAATCGCGGAAGTCACCTCACGCCCCCAACGCAACATGCCGTCCGAATATGGCCCCGACACGGCAGCCGAATGTGTGCCGTTAACCAATACCAGCGTAAACTCAGGAGCTTACGACGAATGCGAAAAAATGTCTTCGGCCGCCCAGCCGGCGAGGTCAAGCCGCGCCCGATCGGGTAAAAAGCGGAAACACGCCGCGGCCAAATCAGCACGGCCCTCGCGTGCAAGCATCGCATCCAGCTTTTCCTTCAGGGCATGCAGGTGCAGGACGTCCGTCGCCGCATATGAGACTTGCGCGTCGCTGAGCGCATCGGCGCCCCAGTCAGACAGTTGCTGCTGCTTTGACAGGTCGACACCGAGCACTTCGCGCGCCAGATCCTTCAGCCCGTGCTTGTCGGTATAAGTGCGTGCAAGACGCGATGCGATCTTGGTGCAATAGACCGGTGCAGGCATCACGCCGAATGATTTAGCCAGAATGCCCATATCGAAGCGGGCAAAATGAAAGATCTTGAGGACCGATTTGTCCGCGAGTAGCCGCTCGATATTGGGCGCCTTGCGCTGGCCCGCGCCAATCTGCACAACGTCCGCGGATCCATCTCCGGGCGACAGTTGCACGACGCAGAGTCGATCACGGTTGGGGTCAAGGCCCATGGCTTCAGTGTCGATCGCCACTGCGCCTTTGTAGGCGGAGAGGTTCGGAAGATCACCACGGTGCAGGCGGATGGTCATTCAGGTTCTAAGGCTCGGAACGTTGGTGCCCAGGAGAGGACTCGAACCTCCACGGCTTTCACCGCTAGTACCTGAAACTAGTGCGTCTACCAATTCCGCCACCTGGGCT
>DASYSQ010000329.1:0-62032 GCA_036003145.1 Pseudolabrys sp. | reverse complement strand
CTCCTCGTGATCGCAGAACGAGATTGCGATGCCCTCGGCGCCGGCGCGCGCGGTGCGGCCGATGCGGTGAACATAGCTCTCGGGGATGTTCGGCAGATCATAGTTGACCACGTGGCTGACGCCGTCGACGTCGATGCCGCGAGCGGCAATATCCGTCGCAATGAGTGTGCGCAGCTTGCCGTCACGGAAGGCTGCGAGCACGCGCTCGCGCTGGCCCTGCGACTTGTTGCCGTGGATTGCTTCGGCGGTGTGACCGGCCTTATGCAGGCCGCGTACCACCTTGTCGGCGCCGTGTTTGGTACGGGTGAACACGAGTACCCGGTCGATATTTTCACCCTTCAGCAATTCGGCCAACAGGGCCGGCTTCGACGCCTTATCGGTCAGGATGACGCGCTGATCGACGCGCTCGGCGGTTGTGGCCTGCGGCGTCACTGCGACGCGCGCCGGGTCGCGGAGCATAAAGGCGGCGAGCTGTACAATTTGCTGCGGCATGGTGGCCGAGAAGAACAGCGTCTGTCGCGCTTTCGGCAGCATGGCGACGATCTTCTTGATGTCGTGAATGAACCCCATGTCGAGCATGCGGTCGGCTTCGTCCAGCACCAGCACCTCAACCTGGTCGAGGCGTAATGCACGCTGATTGACCAGATCGAGCAGGCGGCCGGGGGTTGCCACCAATACTTCGACGCCGCGCGCAAGCGCACGCACCTGCCGGTTGATCGGAACGCCGCCAATCGCCAGGGCGATTTCGAGCGGACGGATGTGACGGCCATAGGCGCGGAAACTATCGGCGATCTGACCGGATAATTCGCGTGTGGGCGAAAGCACCAGCACGCGGCAGGATTTCTGCGCGGGCCGCTGACGCTTGTTGAACAGATGATTCAGGATCGGCAGCGCGAAGGCTGCGGTCTTGCCTGTGCCCGTCTGTGCGATGCCGATGACATCGCGGACTTGGCACGCAAGAGGAATGGTCTGGGCCTGGATCGGAGTTGGAGTGACGTATTTCTCTTCGGCAAGGGCGCGAAGGATCGGCGCTGCGAGGCCGAACTCGTTAAATGAAGTCAAAGAGTCTCTTTCTTATACGGCGAAACGGCCGTGCTGCCGTTGCAGCCGGCGGGATCGCGGGGTTCTTAAAGACATCCCGCGTGGCCAGGGTTGTCGATTACATTGGAGAAACGGAGGAGGCGGGGCGAAATTCGTTTTAATGACTTTCGTGCACGCAGCCCGCAACCCGAGACCGGGTCTTTCATCCGCTGCGGCTCATATGACAGGTAGCAGTGTCCTTTTCAAGGCATCGGCGGAGCTTATTCCGCGGAATGATGAATAAAGTGGCTGCAGGAGGCCCTCTTCACCCGATGGACAAGGCGCGGGAGATCGGGGAATGTCGGCCCGAAAATCCAGTCCCGGGACGAAACCGCCACTCCGGAGCCATTGAAATGCCGTTTCCCAGGGCCTCCCAGGCCCTTTCCCGCTTTACCGTGCTCGATCTTACCCGCGTCCGCTCGGGACCCACCTGCGTTCGCCAGCTCGGCGATTGGGGCGCCAATGTCATCAAGATCGAGACGCCCCCGCATCTGGTCGATGGCGAAGGCCCGGGCGGTCCGCGTGAAGGCTCCGACTTCCAGAATCTTCAACGCAACAAGCGCGGTATGACGCTCGATCTGAAATCACCGCAAGGCCTCGCGGCCTTCAAGCGGATGGTCGAGAAGGCCGACGTGGTGGTCGAGAATTTCCGTCCCGACGTGAAGGATCGTCTCGGCATCGATTATGACTCGCTGAAGAAGATCAACAAACGCATTGTGCTCGCCAGCATTTCCGGTTTCGGCCAGGATGGGCCTTACGCCAAACGGCCGGGCTTTGATCAGATCGCTCAAGGCATGGGTGGGTTGATGTCGGTCACCGGCGCGCCCGGTGGCGGTCCGATGCGGGTCGGCATTCCGGTTGCCGATTTGACGGCAGGATTGTTCGCCGCACTCGGTATTCTGACAGCGCTGCTCGAACGCGAGGCCTCCGGCGAAGGCCAGTGGGTGACGACCTCTCTGCTGCAGGCGCAGATTTTCATGCTCGACTTCCAGGCATCGCGCTTCCTGACTGAAGGGGTAGTGTCGAAACAGGCCGGCAACAATCACCCGACCTCGATTCCGACCGGCGTGTTCAAGACCAGCGACGGATATTTGAATATCGCGGTCGCTGGCGCGGTGATTTGGGAGCGTTTCTGCGGTGCCGTCGGTTGTCCGGAGTGGGTCACGTCCCCGGATTACAAGACCGGCAAGCTACGGCTTCAAAACCGCGACACGCTCAACGCGGAAATCGACAAAGTAACCGCGACGAAGTCGAGCGCCCAGTGGGTCGAAATTTTCAACAAGGTCGGGGTGCCGTGCGGCCCGATCTATTCGATCGATCAGGTATTCGCCGATCCGCAGGTCAAGCACCTCGGTATCGCGCAGGAGTCGGCGCGTTCGGACGGAAGCAGGCTCGGCCTCGTGGGCCAACCGTTCAAATTGTCGCGCACGCCGAGCAAGATCGCGGTGAGGCCGCCGAATCTCAGCGAACACACCGATGAGGTGCTCAAGGAATTTGGTTTCGCGGAAAAGGACATCGCCGAGCTGCGTGCAGCCAAGGCGATTTAAGGAGTGCAGGGAATGTCGCAGACCGACAAGATGTTGTCGCGCAAGGAAGGCAAGGTCGGCTATCTGACCTTCAACAATCCAGAACGCCACAATGCCGTTTCGCTCGAAATGTGGGAGGCGGCGTCGGGCTTTCTCGAGGATTTCAAGAACGACAGGAACATTCGCGTCGTCGTCGTCACCGGCGCCGGCGGGAAGGCCTTTATCTCGGGCGCCGATATCTCCAAATTCGAAAAGGAGCGTTCGACTCAGGAAGGAGTCGACCGCTACAACGCTGCGGTTGATCGTGCGAATAATGCCTTCTACATCTTTCCCAAGCCGACCATCGCGATGATCCGTGGCTATTGTATCGGCGGTGGCGTCGGGCTGGCTCTTTGCTGCGACATGCGCATTTGCACGGAGGGCTCGAAATTCGCCGTGCCGGCCGCGAAACTCGGCCTGGGCTACCGCTTTGACGGCCTCAAGAAGCTTGTCGATGTGGTTGGTCCATCCTTCGCCAAGGAAATTTTCTTCACTGCGCGTCAATTCACGGCCGCGGAGGCGCAGATGATGGGCCTGGTCAATCGCGTGCTGCCCGACGGGGAGCTTGAGACCTATGTGAAGGACTATGCCGAGACTATCGCGGCTAACGCACCGCTGACGATCAATTCCGTCAAATATATTGTCGGTCAGGCGGTCACCGAGGAAAGCAAGCGCGATCTGAAGAAATGCGAAGAGATGGTGCAGGCTTGCTTTGCCAGCAATGACTACAAGGAAGGCCGCAAGGCGTTCATGGAGAAGCGCAAGCCGGCGTTTACCGGGTCATAAAGCATACAGCCGCGACAAGCGGCGGGTCATGAGGGAGGAAGCGCGTGGCGTCCGTCGAGTTGCGAGACTTGACCAAACGATATGGCCCTGTCGCGGTGGTCGACGACATATCGCTCACCATTGAGCATGGTCATCTGGTCTGCCTGCTGGGTCCATCCGGCTGCGGCAAGACTACGACATTGCGCCTGATTGCCGGCTTTATTGAACCGAGCGCAGGTGAAATCCGCGTCGGCGAGAGACTTGTGTCCTCGCCGGCGAATACATTGCCGCCCGAACGCCGCAACATGTCGATGATCTTCCAGAGTTATGCGCTCTGGCCGCATATGACCGTTGCAGAAAACATCGTCTATGGCCTGAAGTTGCGGAAGATGGACCGCAGCACCATTGGCAAGAAGCTCGACGCCATCCTGGCGACCACCAAGCTTGCGCCGCTGGCCCAGCGTTATCCGGGTGAGTTATCGGGAGGCCAGCAGCAGCGTGTGGCGCTGGCGCGCGCGCTGATCGTTGAGCCGGAGACGCTGTTGCTCGACGAGCCGCTCTCCAATCTTGACGCCAATTTGCGCGAAGAGATGCGTTTCGAGGTGCGCCGCCTGCACGATGCATATCGGTACACCACGGTCTATGTCACGCACGACCAGTCGGAGGCGATGACCACCGCCGATCTTATTTGCGTCATGAACGCGGGGAAAATCGAGCAATCGGGCAGTCCGGAAGACATCTACGATCATCCCCGGTCGGAATTTGTCGCGCGCTTTATCGGATCGAGCAACGTCATCAAGGGCAAAGGCCTCGATGCTGCCCGGATCGATTTTGCGGGCACCCCGTTGCGTTGCAGCGGCGAGAAAATCAATTCAGGGGCGCCGACGCCCGTGTCCATCCGCCCGCACGACATCGCCATATCTGCTGCTCAACGGCAGGGTGAGAACATCGTGCCGGCGACCGTTGTGCGGCAGGTCTTTCTCGGTGGCAGCAGGGACTATATGGTTGAGGCAAAGGATGGCACACAACTGCGCGTGGTCACCGCCGCCGGCGAGAGTATTCCACAAGGCAGCGCTGTCTGGCTGCACTTGCCGCCCGAGCGTTGCCGCGCGCTGAGCGGATAACAATGTCGCGGGGCGAAACGACAAGAACAGGGTATGGAGGATACGTCGATGAAGGGTTCAGGAATTTCTCGCCGTGACGTGCTGGTTGGCTCGAGCGCACTTGCCGCGGGTGCTGTGTTTTCAACCAGGGTTATGTCTGCAGCGCCGCCGGCGACTGCGATCACACCGCAGCTGATCGAAGCGGCAAAAAAAGAGGGCAAGGTCGTCTGGTACACTTCGGTCGACTTGCCGCTCGCGGAAAAGATCGCCAAATCATTCGAGGCAAAATTCCCCGGTGTCGCCGTGCGCGTCGAACGCACTGGTGCGGAGCGCGTGTTCCAGCGCATCGGCCAGGAGTATGGCAGCAATATCCACGCAGTTGACGTCGCAAACTCATCCGACGCCGCACATTTCATCGTCTGGAAAGGTCAGGGGCTTCTGGAAGCCTATGTGCCTGAGGATGTTGCCAAGGTCTATCCGGCCGAGCACAAGGACCCTGACGGCATGTTTGCCAGCTTCCGGGTCTGGGTCTCGATCATCGCCTACAACACCAACCTGGTGAAAAAAGAAGACGCGCCCAAAAGTTTTTCCGATCTGCTCGATCCCAAATGGAAGGGCAAGATCGTCAAGGCACATCCGGGCTATAGCGGCACCATCATGACCGCGACTTACCAGATGCAGCGCGATCTCGGCTGGGGCTTCTTCGAGAAACTGGCCGCACAGAACATCATGCAGGTCCAGTCGTCGGCGGATCCGCCAAAGCGGCTGGCGCTTGGCGAGCGTGCAGTGATGGCAGACGGGAATGAATACAACATCTTCCAAATCGCAGAGAAAGGCGGGCCTGTCGCGCCGGTTTATGCCACCGAGGGTTCACCACTCATTGTCGGTCCCACCGGCATGTTCAAGGCGGCCCCCAATCCGAATGCCGCACGTCTGTTCTGCAACTACAGTTTCACCGCTGAATGCCAGCAGCTGATCATTGATGTCGGGGGTCTGCGCTCTATGCACCCTGATACCAAGGAAAAGCCCGGGCGCACGCCGTTCAAACAGATCAAGGTCATGAAAGACGATCCCGCCGCCGTTGAGAAGATGAGCGACGAGATTAAGCAGCATTACGTCAGGATCTTCCACGTCTGAGCAACATCCGCGCCGTCCGGGCGCGGCGCATCGGTCTGCCGTGCCCGGAAATGGAATTAGTAGTGACATGACGATCGCCTTGCCTGCCCACGCCGAACGCCGTCGCTTCGGAATCGATTTTTCGACGCCGGTCCTCTATGTGTTCGCGGCCATTCTCTGCGTGCTAATCATACTGCCGCTGTCGTGGTTGTTGCTGTACAGCCTGACCGATCCCAAGGGTGCTTTCACACTTGGCAATTTCTACCGGCTGTTCACGGAATCCTCGTTCTATGATCCTCTCGTCACCACTTTCATCCTTGCCACGTCATCGGCCTTCATCTGCTGTGCGGTTGCGGCGCCGATGGGGTGGCTGGTGGCGCGTACCGACCTGCCATTTGCTCCTGTCATCCGCGCCCTCGTCACCGCGTCGTTCGTGACTCCGCCATTCTTGGGCGCCATCGCCTGGGAATTGCTCGCGGCGCCAAACAGCGGGCTGTTGAACAAGATCGCCCGCGAGTGGTTCGGCATGTCGCAGGACGAGCATCTGTTCAATATCTACACGTTGCCGGGACTAATCTTCGTCATCTCCTGTTACACGTTTCCGTACGTGTTCGTGCTGGTCGCAAATTCTCTCGACCGAACGCCGGGCGAACTCGAAGATGCTTCATCGATCCTTGGCGGTGGCCGCTGGTACACCGCCCGACGCGTCACCATTCCATTGGTGCTGCCGGCGTTGCTCGCCGGTGCACTCATCGCGTTCCTGCAGGCCATGACGCTATTTGGCTCGCCGGCGATCCTGGCGCTGCCGGCCGGCTTTCACACCATGACGACCAAAATCTGGAGCCTGTTCCAGTTTCCGCCCAAGCCCGAGCTCGCTGCGGCCGCGTCGTTGCCGCTGCTGGTGCTCACCGTCATTCTGCTGCGCGCCGAGCACATGATCCTCGGCCGGCGTGGTTACTCCGTGGTGGGCGGAAAATACGGCGCTCCCCGGCTCATCCCGTTGCACAATTGGCGCTGGCCCGCGTTCGCGCTGTGCCTGATTGTGTTGCTAAACCCGGTATTTCTCCCTTACGCCGCTCTGTTCAACGCGGCCTTTTCGCCGGTGGCTTCCACGTTCCTAACCGTGCACAATTTCACGCTGCACAATATCAATTTCGTGCTGTTCGAGCTGTCGGCCGCTTCACTCGCCCTGAAGAATACGGTGATCCTGGGCACCGCGACTGCCACCATCGGAACTGGAATTGCGATTGTCATCGCCTACGTGACGGCCCGACAGGCGGTGGCCGGTTGGCGTGTGCTTGGGTTTCTCGCCACTGCGCCTATCGCCATTCCCGGCATCGTGCTCGGTGTTGGTCTCTTTCTGAGCTACACGCGACCGCCTTTCGTCCTTTATGGCACGCTGTGGATCCTGCTGATCGCCTTTGTGACGATCGCACTACCGTCTTCCTATCAGCAGCTTCAGGCTGCATTCCGCACCATTCACCCCGAACTGGAAGATGCAAGCCGTATTCTCGGCGCCACACGCCTGCGTTCCCTGTGGGAGATCACGGCGCCGCTTCTGCGTACAGGAGTGATCGCGACCTGGTGCTTCATCTTCGTGGGCGTGATGCGAGAACTGTCTGCGGCGATCATTCTGTTCACGTCGGAAACCAAAGTGGTGTCGGTCCTGATTTACGATCTCAACGAAAGCGGCGATCTCGGCGCCATCTCGGTTATCGGCCTGGGCATGCTGTTGATCACCTTTGCTGTGGTGATCGCGGTGAACCGGATTCCCGGTTTCGGCAACGTGCGTTTCCGCACTTGATGTCAATGTCCACGAAGCTTCCTGCCATCTCGGTTGCCGAACAACTGGCGCAGCGCATCGCCGCGCAGCGTGCCGATCGGCTGCCATTACCCGTGCGGCAGAAATGCGAGGATCTGCTGATCGACGTCGCCGGCCTCTGCGTGACCGCTCGCAACGAGGACTACATCAAGGCCGCACTTAGCGGGTGCGACGATGAGGGTTCCTGCACCGCCATCGGCCATGCGCGTGCTTTCAGCGCCGCGAGCGCGGCCTTCATCAATGGCACCGCCGCGCACGGCGAGGACTTCGACGACACCTTCGAAGGTGGGCCCGTCCATGCCGGCGCGGTCATCGTGCCAGCGGTCCTGGCGGCTTGCGAACGGCACAGGCCGGACGGCGCGGCCGCCATGCTCGGCGTTGCGATTGGTACGGAAGTCATGTGCCGCCTGAGCACCGTGGTGCCGAAGGCCGTGCACAAGGCCGGTTTCCATCCGACCGCCATTTTCGGCGTGATGGGCGCGGCCGCTGGTGTCGGCGCTGCGCTTGGCCTCAATGCCAAACAGATTGTCGATGCCCTCGGCATCGCAGCGAGTTTTGCGGGCGGCATCATTGAATATCTGGCCGAGGGCACGTGGACCAAGCGGTTGCATCCGGGCTGGGCTGCGCAGTCCGGCATACGTGCGGCGCTTCTTGCGCGCGGCGGCTTCACCGGCCCGCGCACGGTGTTCGAGGGCGTGCACGGGCTATTCCATGGCTTTGCGCATACGACGCAAGGCGACTATGAAGCGCTCATCGGCGGCTTTGGCGAGCGCTGGGTGACCGAGACGCTTGCCTTCAAACCCTATCCATGCGGAACCATGGCACATCCTTACATCGATTGCGCCAAGCGGCTTGCCGCACGCGGCGTCAAGCCGGCCGACGTAAAAGAGCTGGTGTGCGAAGTCGCTGAAGGCACGGTGCATCGCTTATGGGAGCCGCTCGCCGACAAGCAGCGCCCGCCCAATGGATACGCAGCCAAATTTTCGACGCCGTTTCTTCTTGCCACGGGCTTCGTTCGCGGCGGTGTCGGGCTCGACGCCTTTACTGAGCAAGCAGTGCGCGACAAAGACGTGCTCGCTCTCTCGTCGAGAGTACGTTACGTCATCGATCCCGATAATCCCTATCCCAACAACTTCACAGGTCACATCCGCGCCGTGCTCAATGACGGCCGCGTGATCGAGGAGCGGCAACCACATTTCCGGGGCGGTGCACACGAGCCCCTGACGCGCGCCGACGTCGGGGAAAAGTTTATACTCAACGTCCGTCACGGCGGATGGGATGACAGGCGCGCCGTTGCGGCGCTCAAGCAGCTGGCGAAATTTTACGAAGGCAGAATCGATCTGACATTCTTGCGGGGGTAGTCGCGGGTCATGGCTGAAAACAAGGAGCTCACCGGCAAGGTCGCTATCGTCACCGGTGCCGGGCGTAATATCGGGCGTGCAATCGCGCTTGCGCTCGCGCGGGCTGGCGCTTCGGTGGTCGTCAATGTTCGCTCCAACCAGATGGAAGCCGAGGGTGTCGTGCGCGAGATCGAAGCGGGCGGCAGCAAAGCGGTCGCCGTTCTTGGCGATATCGGCGATGAAAAAACTGCCGGTGCGCTTGCCGAGACCGCGCTCAAGCGGTTCGGGCGCATCGATATTCTGGTGAACAACGCGGCGCTCCGGCGTGAAAAACCCATCGGCGATATGAGCTATGCCGAATGGCGCGAGGTGATGAATGTCATCCTTGATGGCACCTTTCGTTGCGTGCATGCCTGCCTGCCGGCGCTGAAGAAGAGCGGTGGCAGCATCATCAATATCGGCGGGATGAGCGCGCATATCGGATCAAAAGACCGCGCACACGTGATAACCGCAAAGGCTGCGTTGGTCGGCTTCTCGCGCGCGCTTGCTCACGACCTTGCCGTCGACAAGATCACTGCCAATTGCGTGGTGCCGGGCGCGATCGATACGGCACGGCCGGCCTCATCGCAAAATCCAGCCCACCACCTCACTCACGGCACCATTACCGGCGAGCGGGGCAAAGCCGAAGATGTTGCGGCGATGGTGCGTTATTTGTGCGGTCCGGGTGGCCGATATGTCACCGGCCAGACCATTCACGTGAGTGGCGGAGCCTATCTCGGCTCATAGCCGCCATGTCGCGCATGGCGGCAGGGTGGTCGTACTTGCTCTTAAGTGCTAATCCATAGCCCGACGGTTTCCGGGTCACAACGAGGTTCCTATGTATTCCGAGCTGGGTCTCTACATCGACGGCAAATGGCTTAACGGCGAAGGCCGCAAGGGCGAGGACGTGATCAATCCCGCAACCGGCAAGACGCTTGCGCACCTGCCGCATGCGAGCAAAGCCGATCTCGATGCGGCGCTCGCCGCCGCCGAAAGAGGCTTCGCGGCATGGAAGGCAACCTCCGCCTATGACCGCTCCAAGATCATGCGCAAGGCCGCCGACCTGCTGCGCGAGCGCTTCGATCACGTTTCCAAGGTGATGACCCAGGAACAGGGCAAGGTCTATGTTGAGTCGCGCGCGGAAGTCCTGACCAGTGCCGACATCATTGACTGGTATGCCGAGGAAGGCCGCCGCACCTATGGCCGCGTGATCCCGGGCCGCCAGAAGGGCGTGCGGCAGCTCGTTGTTCAGGAGCCTGTCGGGATCGTTGCGGCGTTCACGCCGTGGAATTTCCCGACGCTGACGCCGGTGCGTAAAATCGCCGGCGCACTCGCGGCCGGCTGCTCGATCATCATCAAGGCGTCGGAGGAAACGCCGGGTGGCTGCGTTGAGCTGGTCAAATGCTTCGCCGACGCCGGCTTGCCGGCGGGCGTGCTCAATCTCGTCTTCGGCGTGCCGGCGGATGTGTCAGAGCACCTGATCCCGAAGAAGTCAGTCAAGAAGATCTCGTTCACGGGATCGGTCCCGGTCGGCAAGCATCTCGCCGGCCTCGCGGCCAAGGGCATGAAGAAAGCAACCATGGAGCTTGGCGGGCACTCACCGGTCGTCGTCTTCGACGATGCCGACCCCGAGAAAACCGCCGACACCATCGCGGCATTCAAATATCGCAATGCCGGTCAGGTCTGCATCTCGCCGACGCGCTTCTACGTGCAGGAAAAAAACTACAGCAAGTTCGTGGCCCGCTTCACCGAATATGCCAAGGGCTTGAAACTGGGTGACGGCCTGGAGAAGGGCATCACCTTAGGCCCGCTCGCCAACCCGCGCCGGCTCGACGCCATGGAAAGCTTCGTCAACGACGCCAAGGATCGCGGCGGAAAGGTCCTCGCCGGCGGCTCGCGGCACGGCAACCAGGGCTTCTTCTTTCAACCGACCGTCATTACCGACGTGCCCGACGATTCCAAGATCATGACTGAGGAACCGTTCGGTCCGGTCGCACCAATCGTGCCGTTCAAGACCTTCGACGAAGTGGTCGAGCGCGCCAATTCGCTTCAATTCGGACTCGCCGCCTATGCGTTCACCTCCTCGGACAAGAATGCGTCGGCGATCAGCGATGCGCTGCAGTCCGGGATGGTGGGCGTCAACAGTGTCGCGATCTCGACGCCCGAGACTCCGTTCGGCGGCGTCAAGGAATCGGGTTATGGATCGGAAGGCGGCATCGAGGGCCTGCAGGCTTACATGAACGTCAAGTTCATTTCGCAGGCTTAAGCCAATTCCGCTTATCCCCGTGTAAGCGGGAATCCAAGGAGGCCTGGCCCCCGCTTTCGCGGGGGCGGACGGGCTACTTCCCAGCCATGCCCTTCTGGCAAGCTTCCCACACCTTCGCGGGCGTGGCCGGCATTTCCATGTGATCGGCGGCGCCGTTCGGGATTGCGTTTGAAATCGCATTCATCACTGCGGCGATCGCCGCCGTCGTTCCGGCTTCACCGGTGCCCTTCACGCCGAGCGGGTTGCTCGTCGCGGGGACCGAATGCACCGCCTCACGTAGTTCGGCCGGCATATGGTGGGCGCGCGGCATGCCGTAGTCCATAAACGAGCCTGCCACCAATTGACCGCTTTCGGAATCGTAAACCGCGTTTTCCGTCAGCGCCTGACCGAGGCCATTCGCGATTGAGCCCTGCACCTGTCCTTCCACGATCATCGCATCGAGCATGACACCCGGGTCATCAACCGCGGTGTAGGTCACCAGGTCGACTGCGCCGGTCTCGGGATCAATCTCCACCTCGGCGATATGGCAGCCGTTCGGGAATGTCAGCGGCGTCTCGGTCTTTTCCTTGGTGTCGAGACTCTCGCCAATCTCTTTCGCGCGCCTCGCGGTATCGAACAGCGAGATCTTGCGGTCGGTGCCGACGACTTCGAAATTTCCATTGCGATACTGGATATCGGCCTCGGAGGCTTCCAGGAGTGCTGACGCCACTTTCTTGCCCTTCAACAGCATGACATCTGCCGTGTGCACGATCGCACTGCCAGCACACATCGCGGAGCGCGAACCGACGGAGGCGAAACCGGTGATTCCCAGCGCGGTATCACCGTGACGGTGCTGAATCTTCGCAGCGTCGATGCCGAGCTTGTTGGCGAGCAGACGCGGAAAAACGGTAGCGTGGCCCTGGCCGGTCGACTGCACATTGCAGCCAAGAACGAGCTGGTCGCCGCCAGGAAACGAAACGGAGGCCTGCTCCATCGGCATTGCGCCGGCATGCTCCAGCATGCAGGAGACACCGATGCCGCGCAGCTTTTTACGTTTCGACGACTCGCGCCGGCGCTTTTTGAAATTGTCGAAGTCGGCGAGTTCCAGTGCCCGGTCGACAATCGCCGGGAAATCGCCGCTGTCATACGTATTGATCGGCGTCTTGAACGGCATCGCAGACGGGGGAATGAGGTTTTTCTTGCGCAGCCGCACGGGATCGATGCCGGTGATCCGCGCCGCCTCCTCCACCACACGTTCAAGTGCGTAGTTCGCTTCCGGCCGACCGGCGCCGCGATAAGGTCCGATCGGAATGGTGTTGCTGAAGTAGCATGCGACCGATGCCTCCACCTTCGGGATCCGGTACATGCCGGGCAGGCAGCGAGCGAAATTGTTGGTGTTAATTCCGACTCCCGCGGTGCTCACATAGGCGCCCTGGTTGCACAGGTGCCGTACCCGCAGCGCCAGAAATTTCCCCTTTTCGTCGATCGCGAGTTCGGCCTCGGTGATCGTGTCGCGCGCCTGCGTGTCGGTGACGAAAGCCTCCGATCGCGTCGATTGCCATTGCACCGGACGGCCGAGCTGGCGCGCCGCAACCAGCAGTGCCGGATACTCCGGGTAAGGCGGGGTCTTCATGCCGAAGGCGCCGCCGACGTCCTGGGTGATTACGCGCAGCTTTTCGTTCGGTACGCCCATGACGGCGGCGGTCAGGTTGCGCAGCGAGTCAGCGCTCTGCGAACAGACGTAGAGCGTGTAGCCGTCATTGGCCTTGTCGTAGACGCCGGTTGCGCCGCGGGTTTCCATCGACGCGACCACCATGCGTTGGTTGGTCACGCTCACCTTCGCCACATGCGGCGCCTTGGCGATGATCTCGGCGACCTCACGCTCATTCTGTTCGTCGGGCACAGGGCCCGGCCAGTCGACGCAAAGATTTCCGGGTGCCTCGGGATAAAGTTGCGTGCCGCCTTTCTTCATGGCGTCGCGCAGATCAATCACCGCCGGCAATTCCTCGTATTCAACCCGCACCAGGTCGGCCGCATCCTGCGCGGCCGCTATCGTCTCGGCGACTACCATCGCAACCGGATCGCCGACATGCATCACCTTTTCGCCTGCAAGCGATGGCCGGAACGGCATGATCATCTTGGCGCCGCTGCGGCCCGGGACCGGTGGATGGCGCGACACGCTTCCGACATTCGCCGCCTTCATGTCTTCGGCTGTGAGCACGGCCAGCACTTTCTTGGCCCTGCGCGCCTCGTCGGTATTGACCGACGTGACGCGGGCGTGCGCATGCGGCGATCGCACGAATGCGGCATAGGCCGTGTTGGGAAGGCGCGGATCGTCCATAAAACGGCCGGTGCCCCGGATGAGAGCATCATCCTCGATGCGCGGCGTGTGCTTCGTGCTGGTGGGGCTGGTTGTCATGAGAGGTCCGGGAATGCGCTTGTGGAACCCCGTTTATAGCCGAAACAACAGAGGGCGACAGGGGCTTGCGTCTGTACGCGGGGTGCGGCACTCAGGCGTCCTTTCCTCACGCCGCATGGCGTTTTTCGGGTGGTGAAATGAGCAAAGTGAGAACGATCGATACTCATGCGCATGTGTTGACCGAAGAAACCGCCGCGTTGCTGCGCAAGGAAGCACCCAAGGTGCCAGTGACCATCAACCCGATCGATGCGGCTTCGGCGACGCTCGAGGTCGGCGGCGTGGCCTACAGGCCCTATCCGCGCGGCGGCTTCGATATTGCACACCGCTTGCGGGACATGGACGAGGCCGGTGTGGACGTGCAAGTCCTCTCGGCGACACCCCAAACCTATCTGTATGGCCAGGAGGCTGCGCTTGGCGCCGCGACCTCTGCAATCCAGAACGACCAGATCGCGAAACTGGTCAAAGAGAATCCGCAACGGTTCATGGGCATCGCGACACTGCCGATGCAGGCGCCGGAAAAGGCCGCCGACGAACTCAGGCGCGCGATGACCAAACTCGGACTGCGCGGCACGATGTTCGCGTCCAATATCATGGGCAAGAACCTCGACGATCCGAGCTTCGAGCCGCTTTGGGCAACCGCTGAGGAGCTGGGGGCCTTCGTCTTTATTCACCCGAACAATATCGCCGGCGCCGACCGGATGAAGTCCTATTACCTTAATAATCTGATCGGCAACCCGCTCGACACAACTATCGGCGCGGCCTGCCTCTATTTTGGTGGTGTGCTCGACCGGTATCCCGGATTGACGGTAGTGCTCGCTCATGGCGGCGGCTTCACCCCATATCAGGCGGCGCGCTGGGAGCATGGGTGGCAAGTGCGGCCTGAACCAAAGAAGAACATCTCGAAGCAGCCGATGAACATCGCAAAACGTTTTTACTACGACACAATTCTCCACTCGGCGCCGGTTCTGGAATTCATGATCGGCCATGTCGGCGCCGATCGCGTCATGCTCGGCAGCGATTATCCCTATGACATGGGCATGATGGACTGCGTGAAACACGTGCGCTCCCTGAAGATTTCCGATGCAGACAAGGCAACAATTTTGAGCACAGGCGCCGAAGCCCTGCTGGGGAATCCATGAACGTTCAAGCCGCCAAAGCCGCCCGAATTCCAACGACGGCTGTCACAAGCCTGATCGTCGACGCGATGGGCAAGGCCGGCGTGTCGAAGGATGACGCGGGCAAAATTGCGGGGCTCATGCTCGAGGCAGATCTCATCGGCGCCGATGCGCATGGCGTGTTCCGCCTGATGCAATATGTTCAGCGTCTGAAGCTCGGTTCTACCAATCCCCGGCCCAACATCACGGTCAACCGCACAGCGCCGGCGACCGCGCTCGTCGACGGCGACAATGGCATGGGCCATCTGGTGGTGGCCCGTGCGGCGGAAACCGCGATTGAGCTCGCGCGCGAATGCGGCGTTGCCTGGGTCGGGTGTCGCATGTCCGGCCACGCCGGCGCGGCGGGGGTTTATGCCGCGTTGCCGTTGAAGGCCGACATGGTGGGTCTCTATTCGGCGGTGGCGAACGCCAACCACATGCCGCTTGCCGGCGGTGCCGAGCCGGTGCTCGGCACCAATCCGCTGGCGATCGCTATTCCTGCCGGCAAGGAAGCGCCGGTGGTGCTCGATATCGCCACCTCGATCGTGTCCTACGGCACTATCAAGAACCACCGCCTGCAAAACAAACCTTTGCAAGACGACTGGATGATCGATCCTGCAACCGGCGAAGCCGTCATCGATCCGCACAAAAGTGCGGAGGCGCTGCTGCTGCCGATGGCGGGCTACAAGGGGGCAGGGCTTGCGCTGACGCTTGGCCTTCTTGCGGGTACGCTCAATGGTGCGCTGTTTGGTCGCGATTGCGTCGATTTCAACGCTGAACCGGACAAGATTACCAATACCGGGCAGTTCGTGGTCGCGCTCGACCCCGCCCGTTTCCAGCCCCTCGACCAATTCAAGGCCGAGGTGGATCGGCATATCCGCGAACTGCGCAACACGAAAGCGCTACCCGGCCAAAGCGTTCGGCTGCCGGGCGAGCAACGTGCGCAACGCCGCGCCGACCGCCAGCACAATGGGCTACCGCTCGGGTCAGAACTATTGGTGCAGCTGGACAAACTCGCAGCAGAACTGGCAATCATGCCACTGCGTGAACGCAGTTAGGGCAGTGAGATCACATAACCGCCTTCTTTTGGTCTCAGGGGAACAATTCGGATGAAGCGCCGTTTGTTGCGCGTTCCGCTCCCGGCCGATGTGTGGCTGTTGATGCGGCATTTGTGTAAATCAATTGTCGAATCAATCCGATGAAGCTGATCGAAAAAAAAGAGCTGGTACCGTGGGTCAGAAGAAAGTTGGCCCGTCTCAGCGTTCTTTTGGTGTTCGGTTCTGCGTTGTCCGCAATTCCCTTACTAAGTGTCTCGAGCGAAAATACCTTTGATCGCATTCAGGCCGGCGAGTGGGTGACGGCTTCGATGTATTGGGAAGACAAGCTGGTTTCGACCGGCAAGAGCTTCAATCCAATCGGATGGCACGCCGCCCATAAGACATTGCCGATTGGAACATTGATCCGTGTGTCGAATCCCAAGAACCATCGCTCGATCAACGTAACCATCAACGATCGTGGGCCGTTCGTAGCGAACCGCGACCTGGATCTCAGCCTTGGTGCTGGCACATTGTTGGGGCTTCAAGGACTGGGTACCGTCTACATGGAAGTTCTCTCGATCCCGCCCATAAAGAACATGCGACGGCCGGTGGTGGAGAGCCTGTTTACGGTGAGCGATGCCAACGCCAATTGCGTGGGTGGCGTCGCCGCCTGCTAGCCATTTCGCGCTCGGCGCCGGGAACTGGCGGCTCAAAACGGCAACGAAAACGGCTGCCTTTATAGTTAACTCGTCATTAACCTAAAAAGGTAAACGGCGTTTAAGGATTACCACCGATTTGTTAACCTTTAGAAGTGAGGGGCGGGGCGAAAGATTGCGCTCAGTGCGGCTCTTGAGTTGCGCCCATCGCCTGCTGATCGGCCTGGCGCGCAACCGCAAAGTCCCGCCGCAACGCATCCAGTCCTGTCTCGGCTCGTCAGCCCGCGAAGGATCAAGCGTGGGCGCGTGGTGCTGTGCCATGGAAGAGGGAGCGGTTCGGTGACGGCAGGCATCTTGCTCAGTAGCCAAACGCGCGGCGATTGGATCGAGCTTAGCGCCGCCGGCTCGTGGACCGCCGAATATGCCAGCGCGATCGAGCCGCAGGTCGATGCTGTCACACAAACCGTCACGGCGCGCAGCATCGCGATCAATATCACCCGCATCGACTATCTCGACACCTACGGCGCGTGGCTTCTTGAGCGTACGCTGAGAAACTGGACGAACCAGGGGCGTGAAGCGCGTCTTGTCGGATTGCGCGAGGATTACCGCGGTCTCTTCGAGAAGGTTCACGCCGGAACACAGGCGCTGTCGCCGCCGCCGCCCAAGCGCAACAGCATCATTGCGACGCTGGAAAGCGTCGGCATGACGATGGCGGCGGTTGGCGCCGATCTCGTCCTGTTAGCGCAGATGATGGGCTCTCTGATCGTCGCGCTCAAGCGCGTGATGCTACGGCCGACAACGTTTCGCTTCACGTCGATGATCCACCAGCTCGAGCGCGTTGGCTGGCGAGCCGTGCCGATTATCCTCCTGATCACGGTATTGATCGGCGCCATTCTCGCGCAGCAAGGCATTTTCCATTTCCGCAAGTTTGGGGCGGACATCTATGTCATTGACATGGTCGGTGTGCTCGTACTCCGCGAAATAGGCGTGCTGATCGTGTGTATCATGGTGGCCGGCCGGTCCGGCAGCTCGTACACTGCCGAGCTCGGCGCGATGCGGATGCGCGAGGAAGTTGATGCACTGCGCACGATGGGTTTTGATCCGATCGAGGTCCTGGTTCTGCCGCGTATTCTGGCGCTGATCATCGCGGTGCCAATTCTCACATTCCTCGGTTCCATGGCGGCACTCTATGGCGGCGGGCTAGTGTCCTGGCTCTACGGGGGCATCCAGCCGGAGATCTTTTTGTCGCGCCTGCGCGAGGCAGTCACGACCACCACATTTGAGGTAGGAATGATCAAGGCGCCATTTATGGCGCTGGTCATCGGCGTTGTGGCCTGCGTGGAAGGCCTGCAGGTTCAGGGAAGCGCCGAGTCGCTCGGCGAGAAGACCACCAACTCGGTGGTCAAATCCATCTTCCTGGTTATCGTGCTCGACGGTGTGTTCGCCATGTTCTTCGCATCAATCGGAATGTGACATGGCGGACGAATCCATCATCGAGGTGCGCGACCTTGTCGTTGAACTCAAAGGTAATCGGGTTCTCAATGGCGTCACGCTTGATGTCTATCGCGGAGAAATCTTGGGCTTCGTCGGCGCTTCGGGCGCGGGCAAGTCGGTTCTCACGCGCACGATCCTTGGCCTGTTGCCGAAGCAGCAAGGACGGATCGACGTCTTTGGCGTCAATCTCGACGAAGCCGGCGAGATGCAGCGCCAGGAGATCGAGCGGCGCTGGGGCATTCTGTTCCAGCAAGGCGCGTTGTTCTCCTCTCTGACAGTTGGCGAGAACGTCGAATTTCCCATCCGTGAATATCTCGATATCTCGGACCGTCTGATGACCGAAATCGCTATCACCAAGCTGGAAATGGTCGGTCTCAAGCCGGACGTATACCGGAAGTTCCCTTCGGAACTTTCGGGCGGTATGATCAAGCGTGTCGCGCTCGCGCGGGCGTTGGCACTCGATCCTGAAATCCTTTTCCTGGACGAGCCAACCTCGGGTCTTGACCCGATCAGCGCCGGCGATTTCGACCAGCTAATCCTGACTTTGCAGCAGACTTCGTCGATGGCGGTTTTTATGGTAACCCATGACCTCGACAGCTTGCACACGATCTGCGACAGGATCGCGGTTCTCGGCGACGGAAAGATCATTGAGGCCGGCACCATGGATACGATGCTGGCGTCACAGCATCCATGGATGCGGGCCTATTTCCACGGTGTGCGCGCCCGGACAGGCCTGCTAGCTGCGGCGAGAAACTAACGGGGTGGAGTGATGGAGAGGAAAGCGCACTACGCACTGATCGGGTTGTTCACGTTTGCCGTGGTGGCGGGCGCGTTCGGCTTTATCTTCTGGCTGCATCACTCCTCGGGCAAGAAACAGGCCGTTTCCTATCGTGTCATTTTCGACAGCTCGGTGTCGGGACTGCAGGTCGGCGGCAACGTGCTGTTCAACGGCATCCGTGTCGGAGAGGTCACCAATCTGCGGCTCGATCCCGATAACCCGCGCCAGGTCGTCGCCCTGCTCGCGGTCAACAAGGCAACACCGATCCGCTCTGACACGCGCGTGGGTCTTGAATTTGCCGGCCTGACCGGCGTCGCCTCCGTGTCGCTCAAGGGCGTCTCGGCAAACACGCCTCTGATCGAACGGGAAGAGGGCGAGCCGCCGACCTTGCGGTCCGACCCGAGCGCCAGCCAGGACATGATGCAGGCGGCGCGCGAGGTGCTCAACAAGGCGGAAGAAGTGATCACCGCCAATCAGGAAGCGCTGCACCAGGCCATCAACGATATCGCGACATTCAGCGCTTCGCTCGCGCGCAATGCCGACAGCGTGGATTCGATCGTAAGTGACGCCAAAGCGACGATGAGCAACGCCAAGGAAGCAACCGCCTCGGCGCGGACGCTCATGGATAATCTCGACAAGCGCACCGATGAGATCACGATTGGTGTCAACAGGATGACCGCGACCGCGACACGGCAAATCGATAGTGCCGGCCGAGCGATCACCGACCTTGCGCATAATCCGCAGCGCTTCCTTTTTGGAGGCAGCAGCAGCTCTGCTGCGCCGGCGCCGGCGCCGGCCGCGGCGCCGGCCGCGGCAGCACCGCCGCGCCCGGCCACGGCCGCACCGCCACGCCCGGCGGCGGCAACACCGCCGCGCAGGCAGTCGCAACAATAGCGAGCGCTCAGGCGGCAGCGCGTACTTCGTCGGGATCAAGCGGCAGCTTCACCGGCTGCTTACGCTTGGCCGACAGGTCGAGCGCTTTGGTCAGCATCAGGTTCCGATGGGCTTCTTCGACTGTCGCGGCTGCCGTTGGTAAACCGAGCGCGACGCGGTTGAGCCACGAGTCGGTTTCCTCGGCCATCGGCCCGCGCAGTTCACCGAGCGCCATGTCGCCGGGCGGATAGCTACCCATGAAGTCGACCAACCGGGTGGCATCGGGATTGTAGCCCTCAGACTGCGGTTTTGAGACTGCAAGCACGATGTCGCGATGCGTATCATCGATGGTGAGCACGCCAGTGGTGCCGATAATCCCCACTTCGAGCGAATACACCGCGGCTGGCCATGTCACCGGCAGCGCCCAAGACATGTTGAGATGATAAATGGTGCCGTCGGAAAAATTGATCATCCCGGCCGTGCCATCGATACCCTTGTAGGCGGGGCCCAGCACCCTGTCGACCGAACGCGCATAACATTCGACCGCCGTCTTTCCTTCCAGACACCACATGCAAATGTCGAGCGCGTGGGTGCCGGAAATGACCATTGGAGAAATGCTCGCAGGGTCATCGGTGCGCTTGTAGTTGTCGATCGCGACCAGGCGATTCATGAATGCGCGCGAGGTTACCATTGTAACGTCGCCGAGCGCACCGGTGCGGCATTTCTCCTTCGCCGCCAGCCAGCGGCGACGGAAGCGTTGCGTGTAGCCAACCACGGCATCGAGTTTCGCCGCTTTGATTGCCTTCAGTACGCGCTCGGATTCGGCAAGATTGGTTGCGAGCGGCTTCTCGATCAGCATCGGAATGCCACGCTCGACGGCAGCCATGATCGGATCAACATGCAAATGCTCGTCGGTACAGATGATAGCGGCCGTGACTTCCGGCCGCTTGAGCAGTTCGATGTGGCTTTGCGTCACAAAATCCGCGCTGATCTTCGGGCCCACTTCTCCCGCGCGGTTCGGGTTTTTTTCAGCGAGCCCGATCCACTGGACAGCCGGATGGCGCGCTGCCACCTCGCCACGGAACAGGCCGACGCGGCCGCCGCCGATGATCGCGAGGCCGATACCCTTGGCCGAGGCCTTCATTGGTTCACCCCCGCACGGATTTTCTGCTTGAATTCGGCAATGGCCGAAATCGATTCATTGGAAAGCGGCAGATCCACCGGCTCATTTCGATCGGCGGACAGGTCTGCGGCGCTGTAGGTCTCCATCACACGCCGCGCGCTTTCCGGCGTTACCATCACCGGAGTGTTGCGGATACAGGCCTCCAGGAAATGGATCGTTTCAGGGCCCATGCCGCCGGCGAAGACGTTGTCGACCCACTCACCCGGCATGGTGGACATCGGAAACTCCTGGCCGTGCTTCTCGGTATTGAGCCAGTTATCGCGTTGGGTGTCATCGAGAAACAGTGAGCCGTCGGTGCCGGTGATCTCGATCCAGGTCGCGCAATAATTCGGGTAGCTCGGCGGCAGATTCCAGCCGCCGCCGATCATCACCGCCACACCATTGTCCATCGTCACCGTGGTAAACATCACGTCGTGGGAGCCATTGATGGGCTCCATGTAGCCATAGGCGCCCTGCGAGTAGACGCGGACGGGCTTTGCCGGCTCCAGAAGCCAGAGGACAAAATCGAGGTCGTGCGTTGACTCCATGACGACCGGAGAAAGCCGCACGCGGCTCGCGATCTTTTTGCCCAGGCTGCGCGAGAGGTGGCGACTCACCAATACAGACACGACCTTGCCGAGTGTGCCGTCAACGATCTTTTTCTTGGCGTAGGCAATTTTCGGGTTGAAGCGCTGCGAGTAACCGATGGTGAATTTCAGATTGTTGCGCTTGGCAAGCAGGATGAGTTCGTCCGCTTCCCATAGCTCCAGCGCGATCGGTTTTTCCAGCATCACATTCTTGCCGGACTTGAGGCAGTCGCGGCAGATCGGATAGTGGTTGGATTCCGGAGTGGTCGATATATAGACCACGGAGATGTCCGGATTCTTGATGATATCGTTGTAGTCGAGGGTCGCGGTGGCAGGCTTGTAAAGCGCTTTCACCTCGGCCAGGCGGTCTGGCTTGATGTCGCACAGGTGCAATTTGTCCACCAGTGCCGTACGCGAAAGGGTATCCGCGCGTGTACCCCCGACCCAACCCACGCCAATGACCGCAGCTTCCACCGTTTTCACCAGACTTCTTCCCTTCAGTTTCTTGAGATGTTGCGACCTGCCGGCCGCGCGGCGGCACACTAGCCCACGTGTAAAATAACCGGAAGGGCAGGCTTTTTCAGCGCGCGAAAGCAGTCTTGCCGATGCCAAACACCTGCGCCGCGAATTGCGGATAGACCTCCGCCAATTGTGGCGCGACCACCTCCCGCATGAGCTTGAGTGTTTCGGGCGAGGGCGCGGGGGTTTGTGGCGCACTGGCCGGCATCTCGAAATCGAATCCCGTGTTCTCGACAATCTCGTCGACTGTATGGCCCGGATGCACGCTTGCCAGGGTGAAATGGCCGTTCACGAAATTGAACAGGCAGCGATTTGTCACAAGCGCAACAGGTCCCCCTGGGCGGTAGATATTGGCGTCGCTGGTGCCGGGCGCACTGATGAAATCGACCTTGGGCACGAGCGTGCGCCGAGAATGCTCGGTGCGGAAAAGGATCACCTTCGGTACCACGTAGTAGAGATAAGCGGAGCCAAATGAGCCCGGAAAGCGTACTTTTGGATGGCCATAGTCGCCGGTACTGACAAGGTTGACGTTGCCTTCACCATCGATTTGTCCGCCCGAAAGGAAGAACACGTCGATGCGCCCTTGGCCCGCGCAATCGAACAGTTCACGCGCCCCATCGGTGAAGAAATTGTGCTTGCGGCTTTGCAGCAACGAAACATACGGCCGTCCTTTGCCGCGTTCGCGCGCGATCAACGCGGCAGCCGCCGGAATGGGTGAGGCGTTGCCGACTGCAACGTGGCGTACATCACCGATGAGGCGCGCGATCACGTCGACGAGAAGCTCCTCGTCACGAAATTCGTGTGCAGTCACGCGCGGGCTCTCCCTTGTCATGTCAGGGTGGCCGGGACACGCGCGGGCTATGCAGCGCGTTTCTCATACACATACTTGTCCAGATACGCGGCGAAACCCTCCTCCGTCGCCGCCATGCGGGCATATTCGGCAAGATGATCGGCGTCAGACGGATAGAAATCCGGCAACCCGAGCGGCCATGCGCCGCGCTCGGCGATTGCGATCCTTTCGACGTAGAAGCCCGGCAAGGTGCCCGCGGCAAGCATCGGATCATCCAGCAGATTGCCGTCGTGGATTTTTTCGACGGTTGCGATGGTCTTGTGCGCCGCATGGGCCATGGTGGCCAATTCGCGTTGTCGTCCGATCCAGACATTGCCGAAACGATCCGCCATCGGCGCATGGATAAGCGCCACGTCCGGCTTGATCGCGGGCAACAGCACAATCGGGCCGTCGTTTGCGAACGGACTGTCGATCACTTTCCAGTCGTCACGATGTTTCAGGACATCCGAGCCGATAAGCCCGCGCAGCGGCATGAATGGCACGCCTTTCTCAGATGCCTGCAACGCCGCATGCAGCGCCGGGCAGGTGGCGTCCTTCATTTTGATCGCGCCCGATTTGATGGCGGCCGTGAAGCGGGGCGCCGGACCAAACTCACCGAGGCTCACCGCGCTCGTTTCGAGCGTTTCGATACAGCCAGCGCCGATCAACAAATCAGCCTGCAGGCTCGAGGTAGGCAGTGCCACAAGGTGTATTCGCTTCACACCACGCCGTACGAGCGCGCGGGTCGCCGCCATCGGCACGCCGGAAACCTCGCGCGGCACCACCAACAGGCAGCCGTCGCCAATCGGCGCCAGTAACTCATCGAGTGATTTCGCCGGCTGAAACATCGCGGTCCGCAAGGTTACGCGGCATTGATGCCGATAACCTTTTTCCCATTGTTGCCCTTGCAACGTCCACTGGATTTTGCGACTTGGGTTGGATGCCTACCAACCTGCAGGACAAGCTGCATTCCCGGCGCTTTGTAATCACTGCGGAAGTGACGCCGCCGGTGTCGGCTGATCGTGCCGAACTGCTGGCTAAAGCGCTTCCACTGCGGGGACTGGCCGATGCCGTCAATATCACCGACGGTGCGGGCGCACGGCCCCATCTCGGTGCGATCACGTCGGCCGCGATTCTTGTGGAGCAGGGCATCGAGCCGATACTTCAGTTCACCTGCCGTGATCGCAATCGCATTGCCTTGCAGAGCGAATTGTTGAGCGCGGCAGCCTCGGGTGTACGCAATCTGCTGATGCTGCGCGGTGACGACCCGAGCGCCGGAGACCAGCCGGATGCCGTGCCGGTGTTCGATCTCGACCCGCGTTCGCTGCTCGAGACCGCGCGGCGGCTTCGCGACCACCACGAATTGCCGACCGGCCGAAAGATCACCGGTCGCGCCGATTTCTTCCTCGGCAGCGCCGACAATCCGGTCGATCCGCCGCCAGGCTGGCGCCCGACCGGATTGCAAGCCAAGGTCGTGGCCGGTGCGCAATTCGTGCAGACTCAATTTTGCATGGATGCCGGCGTGGTGCGTCGCTATATGGCGCGTCTCGCCGAACATGGCGTAACCGAGGGACTGTCTATCCTGATCGGCATTGTGCCACCGCGCTCCGCCAAGTCGGCACGCTGGATCAAGGAAAAACTGTTCGGCGCCGTCATCCCCGACGCGCTGATTGATCGAATGGAGCGCGCAAGCGATCCGGCAGCGGAAGGCCGTCGCATTTGCATCGATATGGTCCGTGAGTTGGCGGACGTGCCGTCAGTAGCCGGTGTCCACATCATGGCGCCCGGCAACGATGCGGCCGTACCCGACATCATCAAGGCGGTGCGAGACAGCGTCTCCCGTCTCGCGCCGGCCTGATTGGTCAGCTCAGCGCCGATTTCACTCGATCCGGCGAGAACGGCACACGGCGGATGCGTACACCGGTCGCATCGAAGATGGCGTTAGCAATGGCCGCTGCCACTGGCCGGATCGAGGGCTCACCGGCACCGCTGGGCGCAATGTCCGGATGGTTGATCAAAACGACGTTCACCTCGCCCGGCGTTTCTGTGATGTCGAGAATCGGGTAGGTGATCCAGTCGACGCTGGTCACCGCCTTGCGGTCGAAGGTAACTTCCTCCCACAAGGTGCGGCTGACACCTTGGACGATGTTGCCCTCGATGCATTTCACCAGGCCGTCGGGATTGATGATCTGCCCGCAATCATGCGCCACGGTGAACTTGCGCGCCCAGATCTTGCCGGTCGAGCGGTCGATGTCGACCTCGGCGACAATCGCGACGCGTGTGCCGTTCCGCTGCGCATATGCGATTCCGCGACCCGAGACCTTGCTGCCGCTCTGATCACGACGCGGCGAGGCCCGGGTCTCCCACTTTGCCGCCTCGGCTGCCGCCTTGATAACGGCGACGTCGCGCGGCTCCTTGATGTGCCGCAATCGGAATTCGATCGGATCGGCGTTTACGGCGGCAGCGACTTCGTCGATGAAGGATTCACTCGCGAAGTGGATTTGCGGTCCGACCGGATCGCGCAAATGCGAGGTGCGCAGCGGCGACGAGCGGTCAAGCAACGGCGGAATGGTCTCCCATGCCAGCCTCTTGTTGTCGAAGGCATAAGATTCTGCCGGTACGCCGAACCCGTCCCCGGATTTCAGCGCGACGCCCAGCGTCTGCCCTGAAAGCGTGTCGTGCGGCTTGCCGCCATTGGTATTCACGTCGACGCGAGAGAAACCTTTGCTGGTAAACTCATAGGCAGTGACTTTTCCGGCTGTGTCGATTGCGGCCCGCGCCTTATGAATTGAAGCGGGGCCTTTTGGATCCCAGCCGGTCCCTTGTTCACGCATATATTGCAGGCGAACTGGCTTGCCGACCGCTTTCGTCAGCACGGCCGCGTCCATGGCGCAGTCGTCGGCATCGTTTCGGCCGTAAGAGCCGGGACCCATCGCCCATATGACGTGGACCTTGTCGAGCGGCACATCGAGCGTGAGCGCAAGCCCCTCCTGCACGAAATGGGACTTCTGCGTTCCGCTCCAGCAGGTTACCTGGCCGTCCTTGATCTCGACCAGGGCGCAGGCGGGCCCCATGCTGGCGTGCGACTGGAATGGCCATTCGTATTCGGCCTCGATCACCTTGGCGGCGTTCTTGAACGCGTCATCGACGTTGCCGTTTTCCTTATCGACGCTGCGCTTGCGTACGCTTGCCTTGCGGATGTGGTCGTAAAGCGAAGCTTGTTCGGGGAAGGGTGCGTCAACCTGAGACCATTCCACCTTGAGTTTCTGCGCGGCCTGAATGGCATCCCATTCCTTGTCAGCGACCACGCCAAGGAAGCCCTTGTCCCAAACGACTTTCGCGCCAGGGATGTCCTTGATGGAGCTTTCATCCACGTTCGTCGGCACCGCGCCGGCGACAGCGGGACGGAGCACGCGCCCGTGCACCATGCCGGGCACCGTGATGTCGGTGACGAAGTTCTCCTGCGCGAATACCTTGGGTGCCACGTCCTCGCGCTTGATCGGCTGACCGACGATCCTGTGCTCGCTCGGTTTCTTTGGCTGAGCCTTGCCAGGCGCGTAGAGCGTATTGCCGTATTGCTTGTTCCAGTCGAGCTGGATGTTGAAATACTTGCCTCCGATCATTTGCGCGTAGGAAATGCGTTTCGACTTGTCGTCGCTGGCGCTCACCATGCCGTCAGTGACGGTGAGTTTGTCGGCGGGCACAGACAAAAGGCCTGCTGCCATCTCGACCAGCGTGCGGCGTGCTTCCGCCGCCGCCATGCGCAATTGCTTGCCGCCCATCTGGATGCCGGTTGAACCGGACGCGCCGCCCTGGTTCACCGTCACTGCGGTGTCGGCCATCACGACCTTTACACTCTTGAACGGAACGTCGAGCTCGTCCGCCACAATCTGGCCGATTGCGACGCCGAGCCCGTGGCCCATGTCCATCTTGCCGAAATAGGCTGAGACCGTACCGTCGGCATTGACCGCGATGTAGGAGGAAAGCTGATCCGGCGTCAGGGGCGGCCTGGTGCCCTGCGCGAAGGCCTGCCGCATCGACAATAAGGTGTCGAACGACACGGCTGCACCGATCGACACGACCAGCGCGCCACTGCCCAGCAGCATCGAGCGGCGGGTGAATGCGGAGGTTTGTTCTAGCTTTGTCATGGCACTCTCCCTCAACCCATCATCGTCGCGGCGCGCTTGACCGCTTTGAGAATACTGATGTGCGTGCCGCAACGGCACTTCAAACCCGAGAGCGCGTCCTTGATTTCGGCCTCGCTCGGGTTCTTTTTGTCGCGCAGGAATGCTGCCGCAGTCATCAGCCAGCCGTTGATGCAGTAGCCACATTGCGGCACCTGCTCCTCGACATAGGCGGTCTGCAATGGATGTGGTTTTTCAGGAGTGCCAAGACCCGCAAGCGTGGTGATCTTGGCGTCACCGACCGTTGAGATCGCGGTGATGCAGGAGCGTATCGGCTGGCCATCGAGATGCACGGTGCAGGCACCGCACTGCGCCAGCCCGCAACCGAAATGAGGATTATTGAGCCCGAGGTCGTCGCGCAGCGCATAGAGCAACGGCATATCGGGATCGGCGTTGATCGTGTGGGATTTGCCGTTGACAGCAATAGTAAAGCTTTGGGTCATAGCGTTCAGCTCCCTGAACCAGATTATGGGGGCCAGAGGCTTACGGCCGACCGCCCCGCCGCGGATGCGCCTTGCGCCGACGCTTGCGGGCCAAAGGCTAGTCCCGCAAACTGGTCTTGGGAACGCCCGTGGCGATAAAATTGATGTTATGATCCCGGGAATAAGGGTCCGATCAGAGACCTAAGGAACTGCAGGGAGGAACTTCGCCATGCGCATCGTCATGTCCGGGAAGGTCGCTGTCGGCATAATTGCAGTCGCCGTGATCTGTGCGCTCCTGTCCGCTCCCGCGATCGCTCAGGAAAAAGTCTGGAAGCACGGTTTGATCAACGCCAAAAGCGATGCCGGCATCTTCCTGATGGTATCGACGCGCGACTTTGCCAAAAAACAGGGCCTCAAGCTCGAAGTTTCGCAGTTCAAGGATGATCAGCTGGCGCTGAAGGCGCTGATCGCCGGCGAACTCGACAGCTTCGAAGGCGGGCCCCAGGGGGTATTTGCCGTCGACTCCAAGGGCGGCGACGTCAAGCTGCTTGGCTGTCACTGGGTGGTGGTGCCGCACGGCATCTATGCCAATGAGAAGATCACCAGGGTCGAGGATCTAAAGGGCAAACAGATCGCAGTGTCGGCGCCGAACTCCATGCCTGACATGCTGGCACGCTCGGCATTGGCGAAATTCGGTGTTGCCGACACCGAGGTGAAGCTCGCTGCGGTCGGTGGTGACAATGACCGTTACCAGGCACTGATCGGCGGCGTTGTCGACGCGGCAGTGGTATCGAATGAGTATCAACCCGTCGCGCCAAAGAATATTCATCTGCTCGTCGCCGGCCGCGACGCGGTGCCGAATTTTCTGCGCGTATGCATGGTTTCCACCGCAAAGAAATTGGCCGAGCGGGGCGATGACGCCGTTAAATTTCTCGCCGCGGAAATGAGCGCGTTGCGGTTTGCGCTCTCGCACCGGGATGAGACGATCGCGCTGACACGCGAGCTCACGCATGCGAAAGCGGACGATCCGCGTCCCGCGTTTGTCTATGACGACGCCATTCAGTACCATGCCGTTGATCCGACGCTGCCGCTGCCAGCGGAGAAGATCCAATGGATTCAAGAACAGATGGTGAAGGCGGGCAGGTTGAAGGCGCCGCTCGATCTGAAGACCGTCACCGCGCCTGAGTATCGCGAAAAGGCACTTCAGGTCCTGGGTCACTGATTGAACTACAATTCGGAGAATTGAATGGGTGAGGTGACTTTCCTCGACGTGTCCAAACGCTTTTCGCTGCGCGTGGACGGCGAGGTTCATTACGTTCAGGCACTCGACCGGGTCAATTTCACGGTCAGGGATGGCGAGATCGTTGCGCTGATCGGGCCTTCCGGCTGCGGCAAAACGACGGCACTCCGCGTCGCCATGGGTCTGGATGCCTCGAGCGGGGGCCGGGTCACCGTGGATGGCCGCGAAGTCCATGGTTGCGGCCACGATCGCGGCATGGTGTTCCAGCACGCGGAACTGCTGCCGTGGCTCTCTGCGCGGCAGAACGTGATGTTCGGCCTGGAGATGAAAGGCATGCGCGGGACCGAACTACACGAGACGGCAGAAAAGTATCTGGATCTTGTCGGGCTGAAGGGGTCGCAGAACCGGCGTCCGCATCAGCTTTCCGGCGGGATGAAACAGCGCGTTGGCATCGCACGCGCGCTGGCCATCGACCCGAAGGTCCTGTTGATGGATGAGCCATTCGGTGCGCTCGATGCGCAAACGCGCGAGTCGCTTCAGGCCGAACTGCTTGATTTACACGGGCGTACGCAAAAAACCATTCTGTTTGTCACCCATGATCTCGACGAGGCCGTGCTGATTGCCGATCGTATTGTGGTTATGAAAAATGGCCGCGTGGAGGAGATCATGGAGGTGCCGCTCAAACGTCCGCGCCCTGATCTTGGCGTGGTGCGCGGTACGCCGGAATTTGCCGAGACGCGCTACAGGGTCTGGCGCGCGATACACGATGGCGTAACGGTACACTGATGGTCGACATCGCTAACAGGCAGGAAAAGGCTGCTGCTGCGCCGCAAGCGCAATCAGCGGAGCGCAAACCGCTGCCTCGCTGGGTGATTACGCTCGCATCGATCGCGATCCTGTTGATGCTGTGGGAAATATTCGGCCGCCGCATCAATCCTGTATTCGGGTCTTATCCGTCCGCGATAGCCGTCGCATTTTGGGAACTGGCGGTCAGCGGCCAATTGTGGTCGGCGCTCCATGAATCCCTGCGGCCCTTTTTGCTTGGCTACGCCCTGGCGATCCTGATTGGCGTGCCGCTTGGCTTGTTGATTGGGGGATTCCGTGTGGCCGAGGCCGCGCTCGGTATCTATGTCACCGCCGGCTATGCGATGCCGCTGGTGGCACTGGTGCCCTTGCTGATCCTGTGGCTCGGGCTTGGTTTCGCCGTCAAAGTCTCGGTGGTTTTCCTGATGGCTTTGTTCCCGATCTGCATCAACACCTGGCTCGGCGTCGTCGCCGTGCCAAAGACGCTGATCGAGGTGGGAAAATCCTTTGTGGCGCCCGACCTGGTGATCCTGCGCCGTATCGTGCTGCCGGCGACGCTGCCCTACATCATGGCCGGCGTGCGTCTTGCCGTCGGGCGCGCGGTCGTGGCAATGGTCATTGCCGAATTCTTCACGACGATTTCCGGCCTCGGCGCCGTCATTATCAATTCCGCCAACAATTTCGATACGGCGACCATGTTCGTCCCGATCATCATCCTGATGTTGATGGCCGTCGGCCTCAACTGGTTGATCGGGTGGGTCGAGCGGCGCGTTGCGCCTTGGCAGGCGGAAATCGCAGGCCGGGATCGGGAATAGATCAAGCCAGCGCTTCAATCGCCTTAAACAAATCGCGCACGTGCCGCTCCGGAATATTCCGTGTGATGAACACCACGCGGCTTTTCCGGTCTTCATCCGGCCAGCTTTCCAGTTCGACTGGCGGATGCGCGAGGTGTTGCACGAACTGTACCACCACCGGTCCTCTGCAACCCTCGACATCAAGGAAGCCCTTCACGCGCAGCAGATCCGGCCCGCGCAGTTGCATCAGGGTATCCATCGATCGCGCAAACACGGTCCATGGCATTGGTTTATCGTGAGTGAGCACAAAGCTGACGATGCCGTCGCTATGGGTGGTTTCCGCGACGAAGGCATTGCGCTGATCGCGCACCGGCTCGGTCAAGCGACCGGGGTCTATCGCGCCATTGACGGCTTCATGAATTTCGGCGCCTGGATTGAGTGCACGCAATTGTCCGCTCAGCACCGCGCTTGCGCCTTCCCCCGCAATATCGGTTTTGGTGATGACCAGACGGTCGGCAAGAATAGTCTGCTTGCGTGCTTCGGTTGACCAGCCCAGCGTGTCGCCGCCCGTTTCCGCGTCGATCACGGTCACCACGGCTTCAACATGGAAGGCGCTGCCGAGCGCGCGGTCGGTGGCAAATGTCTGCAGGATCGGGCTTGGATCGGCGAGTCCGCTGGTTTCGATCACGATGCGACGGAAGTCAGGCAACTCGCCGCGCTCCCGCTCAACGACCATGCGGCGCAAGGCCTGCTGCAGGTCGGTGCGGGTAATGCAGCAAAGGCAGCCATTGCCGAGCAGCACGGTTTCGTCAGCGCTGGATCGCACCAATGCATCGTCGATGCCGGTTGCGCCGAATTCGTTGACGACAACCGCTGTACCCTGTCCCTCCGGTGTTGCCAGGAAGCGCCTGAGCAGCGTGGTTTTGCCGGCACCGAGAAACCCGGTGATCACGGTCACGGGTATGCGGGGCCCGCGCTCGCGTTTGAGCCTGCGTCCGAACCGTCCGGCGGCGGGTGAGGGAAAGAGCTCGTTCAGAAATCCATCTCCAGCGTATAGAGCCCGCCGGTGTGGCGGTCGACGGTGTAAACGATCTGGCGTTCATCTACGAAGACATCGTTGAGCTGTACCGCGCCGGCCGGCGTGCCTTTCGGTGGCGGCGGCACGAACGCGCCGACTTCCTTTGGCTGGTACGCATTGGAAATGTCGTATGCGCGCAAGCCCCCGTTGAAGAACGTGCCGAGCACGATCTGGTCCGATTGCCACGCCGTTGGCAACGCCACATTCTCGTGGATATTGTGCGCGCCGAAGCGGCCGCCGCGATTGGCATAGGCATCGACAGGCGGCATCGGGCAGGTCGCGATCGGGACGAGATTTTTCTCGTCGCGAGCGTCCAGAATCCAGATCAACTTCGGCCAGTCTTTGCCGGCGTTCTCGGTGGACTCGTCAGTCACGAGCATCAGTCCACGGTCGAACAACGGAACCGCCGTATGCATGAAACCGGTATAGGGGGGAGAATTGGTCCAGTGCGAGATGATCTTCGGACTGGCCTTGTCCTTGATGTCCATGACGAACATGCCGCCATCAATGTAGCAGAGATAGAGCCGGTCCGGCCGCTGCGGATAGACGTTGGTATTGTGCGCGCGATAGCCCTTATCGAGCGGATGGCGCGGCGGTGGAGCAACATTGTCGGTGGCGCTCGTTCCCGGCATCCACCAGCGGCCGACCTCGACCGGTTTCGAAGGGTTACGCACGTCGATGCAGCGGTAGAACTGATCGTCGTTCGGGTGACTCGGCTTGAAGTCGGGTGAGCCCGAAGCCATGTGCACGTATTCGCCGTCGCAAAACCACAATTGGTGGACGCCGCGCGACGTCGGTCCGGAGCAATCGAAAAACGAAATCGACCGCGGCTTTTCCGGCACCGACACGTCGAACAGCTCGAGCCCGGCGGGCTTTTGCCCGACTTTCTGCGTCTGATAGGCGACCGCAAGAATGTCGCCGGTCATCTCCAGCGAGTTCGAACGCATATGGGCCTGCGGCAGGTCGGTCTGCACCACCACTTTCGGCTTGCTCGGATCGGAGACGTCGACGGCCGTGAAATTTTTCGGTGCGCTTTCGTGCGCCAGCCAAATGATACGCCGTCCGTCCTTGGCAATTTGCACCGCCATGCCTTCGCCCATGCCGCCGAAGCCGCCGAGGTCGTTCTGCGCAAGCAATTTGAAATTCCAGGTTACTGGCTGGCCGGATTGGCTGAGCGGATTGGTGGCGGCGGGCATCGATGTCTCCAGTACTGGTGGTTGTCGTGGAAAGGCCGGCGCTTTTTGCGCCGGCCTTTGAGGTTGATGGATGAGCGTTAGGCGCTTGCCTGCTTGAGGAAGTCGGTGCGCAGTACTTTGTCCCAGTCGGGGATAGCCTTGATCTTGTTTTCCCTGAGCAGGATTTCGGCCTGCGCCTGCATATAGGGCTTGAGGTCGCTCGGCCAGCCGGGCTGTACCTCGACGCGTGCGAGCGCCTTGCTGAAGGTGGCCTTCGACAACGTGTAGCCCTTCGAGGTGTAGAACGAGTAGATGACTTCCGCCACCTTGTCCGGCTTGCTCTTGAAATCCTTCGCGACTTCGAGCCATGCCTTCAGGTAAGCGACTACGGTCTGCGGGCTCTTCTCGACGAACTCGGGTGTCGCAGCCATGAACACCGGCAACTTGTCGAAGGTGTCGAACTCGGAGATCGTGACAGCGAGACCGTCAGCCTCGGCGATTGCATTGTACGGTTCGACATTGCACATGGCATCGACCGTCTTGGCCGCCATCGCAGCCACCATGTCGTCGACATTCATCCGTATTTCCTGGTAGTCGCCCTTTTTCAGGCCGGCCTTGGTTGCGATTTGGTCGACAAAGATGTTTCCAGTGGATGAACCGGTCTGGTTGGCGACCTTCAGCCCTTTCAATTGCTCGACCTTGGTGACGCCGAGATCCTTGCGCGCCATCACGCGCGCGGTCTTGCCGACATATTCGATCATGGCAATGGCGACCATGCCGCCTTTGTCATGGCCGAGCGCCAGCGACGGCCCCGCATAGGTGCCCATGTCCACCTGCCTCGCCACCATCTGCTGCATCGTGAGATTGCCCGATGGCACAGCGAATTCCTCGAACTTGACGCCGTGTTTTTCGAGCAGGCCGGAACGCAGCAAATAGTAAGTCGGCATGCCCCACATGTTGGTCTGGTAGCCCTGCCGCACTGTTTCCAGCGCGAGCGCGGGGCGCGCGCCCATCCCGACCGCCAGCAAGCCGGCACCGGTCGCCGCCAGATATTGCCGGCGGGTCATTCGCTTATGCGCAATCGTCATTGTTCATCCTCCCTGCGAGTTTGACTTGCCGTTAGCCGGCTTAGCTGTGTCGCTGGCATTCACATCGTGGCCGAGATGGCGCAGCAACTCCTTTTGGCACTCCACGAATTCTACGCTGAGCGGGTCGCGGGGCCGGGGCAGGTCGATCTTCATCTCGGCCTTCACCGTGCCGGGATGTGGCGACATTACAATTACACGATCCGCCAGGTAGACTGCTTCCGCGACGTTGTGTGTCACGTAGATAACCGTCTTGCGGGTTTCCCGCCATACATCGGCGAGCAGCCGCTGCATATCGTCGCGCGTGAGAGCGTCGAGTGCCGCGAACGGCTCGTCCATCAAAAGTACCGAGGGATTGTATGCCAGCGCACGGGCGATTGCGACCCGCTGCTGCATGCCCCCGGACAGATGGTGCGGGAACGAGCCGGTGAACTTCTCGAGCTTGACCAGGCGCAATTGTTCGTGGGCAATCTTGTCACGTTCCGGCTTGGGCACGCCTTTCATTTCCAGCCCGAATGAGACGTTCCCGAGCGCGGTGCGCCACGGGAAAAGCTGGGCAAAATCCTGAAACACCACGCCGCGGTCCATGCCGTGGCCTGTCACCGCCTTTCCGCCAATGCGGATCTCGCCCGACGCCGGCGTCAGGAACCCGGCAATGATGTTGAGCAGCGTGGATTTGCCGCAGCCGGACGGTCCGACGATGCACAGAAATTCCGAAGCGTCGATGTCGATGCTGACGTTCTTGACACCGGGCACCTTGCCGCCCGGCGTATCGTAGATGAGAGTGACGTCGCGGATCGCGATCGGTTGCATGACTTACCCTTTGGCCGCGCGCGTCATGCCCCAGCGCTGGACTGTCGCTTTTTCGACCGAGCCGAACACCAGGCGCTCGAACAGGAAGCCAATACAGCCGATGACGATCAATGCTGCCAGCATAGTATCTGTGTTGAGGAATTCCTTGGCGTCGAAGATCACCCACCCCAGCCCCCAATCGGATGCTGCGATCATTTCGGCGCCGACCACCGCGATCCACGCACGCAAAAACGCCTGTCTCATGCCGGTGATAATAAAGGGTGAGGCACCGGGGATGATCACCTTCCAGAACAATTTTTGCTCGTCGGCTCCCATTGCGCCGGCCGCGCGTAGCCAAAGCGGATTGACCGAGCGCACGCCCGACCACGTGTTGAACACCATGGGAAAGGTCGCGGCGTAGAATACGATCAGCACTGTGGTCAAATTGCCGATTCCGAACCAGAGCATGAACAGTGGCACGAGTGCGAACGAGGGAATCGGCATAAGGGCGCTCACCAGCGGCAGGAAAAAATGCTCGACGCGCTGAAACCGCGCCATCAGGATGCCGAGCGGGATGCCGACAACCACCGCCAGACAGAAACCGAACAGCACGCGATACAAGGTGAACGCCGCGTGTACGATCATGCTGCCGTCGGCGAGGCTTGCGAACAGCGCCCGTGCGACATTGGCCAGCGTGGGCAACAGCGCCGGCGCAAAATATCCGCTGCGCGCCAGCGCCTCATAGGCTGCCGCCGCCAGGGTGAGCGTGATGGCGGCGCGGACAGCCGAACGCAGGTTTTGCCGATTGTCGGTCATGAGGCGATCATTCCCCAGCGCACGACCGTGTAATCCTCGATCTTGCGGAACACGAATTTTTCCAGCGCCAGCCCAATGACGGCGATCACGACGATGCCGGCCATCATGACGTCAGTATTGAGGAACTTGCGTGCGCCGAAGATCATCCAGCCAAGGCCCCAGGGCACTGCCGCCAGCATCTCCACCGCTACCAAAATGCGCCAGGCCTGCGCGAGGCCGAGACGCATCCCGGTGAGGATGTAGGGCAGCGCGCCGGGCAGGATCACGTGGCGGAACAGCCGGCGGTCATCGGCACCCATCGATTGCGCCGAACGTATCCAGATTTCCTTTACCGCCTTCACGCCGGTCCAGCTGTTGAAGATGATCGGGAACGCCGATACGAAGCCGACCAGAAGCACAGACGACAAATTTCCGAGCCCGAACCAGAGCAGAAAGAGCGGCGCGTAGGCGAGCCCGGGGATCGGCGCGCAAATGCTCACCAGGGGCAGAAAGATATCCTCGGCGCGGCGCGAACGGGCCATCAGCACGCCGATGGTGACGCCAAAGATGCCGGCGAGTGCAAAGCCCGAGAGCAGACGGATCACGGTATCGATGGCGTGGTGCGGAAGGATGCCGGAGATCGTGAGCTGCACGAAGGAGGATGCCACGTCCTCGAGCGTCGGAAACAGCCGGCGCGGGAAGATGCCGGCGAGCGCGACGATTTCCCAGATGCCGCCCACGACCGCGAAAGGAAAGATGTTGCGGACAATCAGCCGCAGTCGCTCGCGTGCGGCGCTCTCTGCCCGTTCCGGCGCGGATACCGCTATGGTGGTCGCATCCTGCATGAGGTAAGCGGACGTCCTCCCAAATTATTTGCACCAACGGGCTCTTGTTCTGGCCCATTGCCGCGGTTTTTATTGTCGTTGGGTGCAGGATAGTGCGGCGGGCGCGGTCCCTACAAGCAGGCGATTTGCTCCGCCGCACCGCCTCTGGCGGATTTTACGCAGAACGGCTAAAGCGCGTCCCAAGCCCGCTCTTGTTGCGGCAGACCTTCAACGGGAGAGTTTCGTGATGTCGAAGAATGCACAAAAGATCGGCTGGATCGGCGCGGGACGCATGGGGACACCTATGGCGGAACGCCTGCTCAAAGCTGGCCACGATGTGACTATCTGGAATCGCACGCGTGCGAAAGCCGAGCCGCTTGCAGCCAAGGGCGGCAAACTGGTCGACAAGCCGGTCCAGCTGGCTGACTGCGATGTGGTGTTCGCCATCGTCTCCACGGGCAAGGATGTCGAAGAAGTTGTTTTCGGCAAGGACGGTCTGCTCAGCGGCGCCAAGAAGCCGAAGATGCTTGTCGACTGCTCGTCGATTTCAGTCGAGGAATCCGCCGCTATCCGCAAACGTTTGACCGAGAAGGGCGTGAGCTTCCTGGCAGCGCCGGTGTCAGGCAATGCCAAGGTGATCAAGGCCGGCAAACTATCGTCGGTGGTATCCGGACCCGAAGCCGACGCCAAGATAGCGATGCCGCTGATCGAGGTTTTCGCGCCGCAGGGTGTGTCCTACGTGGGCGATGGCGAGCTCGCCCGCATCTGCAAGATCGCACACAATGTCATGCTCGGCGTGGTGATCGAGAACCTGATCGAGATCACTCTGCTTGCCAACAAGATGGGGGTGCCGCGCCACGCCTTCCTCGCCTTCATGAACAACGGTGTAATGGGCTCGATGTTCACGCGCTACAAGACGCCGGCTCTGGTCAATCTCGATTGGACCACCACATTCACGCCCGAACTGTTGCGGAAGGATCTCGATCTCGGCCTCGAATTGGGTCGCGAATGGGACGTGCCGATGCCGGTCACCGCCGCGACCCGCGAGGTGCTGCAAAGCCATTTCGGTGCCGCCACGCTCCAGAAAAATCCGGAAGAATATCTGCAGAAGGATTTTGCGGCGTTGGCCGAAACCATGGCGCTGGCCGCGGGCATGAAGCTCACGCCGGAAAACAAGAACGTGTCCACGGGGCTAGAAAGCTGAGGCCTTTTATTGTCGTCCGGCCCGAGAACCAGCGAGACCGGGTACGACGGAGCCGGGGCGCGCCTAAAAAAAAGGGCCCCTTGCGGGGCCCCTGTGCATAAGGTGGAGGATTCACGCCGCCGTCTAAGCCTGAAGGGAGGAAAACGGCGGCTGCGCACGTGTCTACTCAAGGCGTCTGGCACGGGTATCACAAGTAAAATGGCCGTAAATTTGAGGGTTAAATGTCATGGTGGATATGCACCTTGCACATGACGCATCCTCCGTTCGAATGAGACTGACATTGGGGCCTCAGTAATGGCTTTCACGCTCTACAACGCTCCCCAATCGACCTGCAGCCAGCGTGTGCGTTTCGTTCTCAACGGCAAACGGCTACCGTTCGATGAGGTGAAGCTCAATTTGCTTGAAGGCGATCAGCTCAAGCCGGGGTATCTCAAGCTCAATCCAAATGGTGTCGTGCCCACGCTCGACCATGATGGCGAGATCATCGTCGATTCAAACGTCATCACCGAATATCTCGACGAAGTCGTGCCCGATCGCAGTTTCACGCCAGAGGATCCGGTTGTGCGTGCGCGCATGCGCGGGCTCATGCATTACATCGACGAAATGCCGGCGGCGGCAGTGCGCGTGCCCACCTTCAACCTCGCTTTTCTGCCAAGTTTCCAGAAGATGAGCCGCGAGGCCTTCGTGGCGATGGCGGAGAGCAAACCCATACGCCGTGAATTCATGCTCACCATGGGACAGACGGGTTTTCCCAAGCACGAAATGGACGCAGCGCTCGCACGTCTGCGCCGGAGCTATGAGCGGATGGACGCGGAGATTGAACGCAGTGGCGGTCCCTGGCTGCTCGGCAAGGAGATCACGTTGGCTGACGTCGCGGTGATGCCGTCACTGGTCCGCATACATGACCTCGGCATCCCGGACTGGCAGGACCTCCCGCGCGTTGTCACCTGGTTCGGTAACATCCGCGCGCAACCGGCGTTTAAGCCGACCTTCTATCACGGCTCGTTATTGAGCGAGCGTTTTCCCCATCTGAGGGAGAAGGTTCCGCCGCCGCTCCCGTCGGTATAAGCGGAACGATCGCAGGGACGAGCGACGTGATGGTCCGCCGCTTAATACTTCGCGCTGATAGGCAGTTCCTCTGCCGGGAACAGTGAGATCAAGCGGCAGCCTTTGTCGGTCACGACAACCTCTTCCTCGATGCGCGCGGCGGAGAAGCCGTCGGTGGCCGGGCAATAGGTCTCGATCGCGAACACCATGCCTTCCTTGATCTCGGTCGGATGATCCATCGACACCACGCGCGAGATGATCGGCCGCTCGTGCAGATTAAGGCCGAGGCCGTGCGCAAACTGCAAGCCGAACGCCGACATTTCATCGGGGAAGGCGAACTCGTTCGCCTTCGGGAATACCTCGCAAATATGCGCCGTGCTGGCGCCGGGCTTGATGCGGGCGATCGCCTTGTCGAGCCATTCGCGGGCCTTTCTGTAGGCGTCATGCTGTGCCGGCGTTGCCCGCACGACGTTGAAGGTACGGTAGTAGCAGGTGCGATAGCCCATGAAGGATTGCAGGATGTCGAAGAACGCCTGGTCGCCGGGGCGGATCATGCGGTCGGTAAAATTGTGCGGGTGCGGATTGCATCGTTCGCCGGAAATCGCGTTGACCGCTTCCACGTCGTCGGAGCCGTGCGTGTAGAGGAACTTGTTGACCTCGGCGACGATGTCGTTTTCGCGGATGCCCGGACGGAGCATTTCGTTGACCACGTCATAGGCGCCATCGACCATCGCGGCCGCGCGGTTGAGCAGCGCGATCTCGTCGGCTGACTTTACCTCGCGCGCGCTCAGCATGATCTGCTGGCCGTCCTTTATCTTGAGCCCGGCCTTCTCGAGTTCAAACATCATCGGCGGTTCGATGATGTCGACGCCGACAGGCATCTTGGCGACTCCCGCGGATTTGAGAATCGAGGCCATTTCTTCGGCATGACGCTTCATCAGGCCGAAAGCCGGATCGACTGTGCCGCGCAAGCCGACAAGGCCGGCCTTGCAATTCTCCGGTTTGAGCCATGGCGAATAGAGTTTGTGATGGACTGCGGCCGAGCCGAAATCCCACAGGATCGGATCGCCGCCGCGCGTGAGCAGCACCCAGCGCGACAGCTTGTCGCGCGCCCATTCGCCGATCTTGGTCGAGGTGACGTAGCGGATGTTGTTGTCGTCGAACAGCAATAGCGCGCCGAGGTCCGACGCTTCGAGCGCGGCCTGCGCGCGGCCAAGGCGATAGCGATGCATGCGGCGGTAGTCGACACGCTCCTCGAAGTCGACGCCCATGGTTCCGAGCACCGGCAAATGCCGTCCCCAGTTGTAACGCGGGTTGATGTCCTCCGCGGTGATCTTCACCGGTTCGCGCGTTCTCTCGTCCATGGTCGTCTCCTTACGCGGTATTGATTGCCGGCTTTGTCGCCGGTGAGGTTCGTCGCATTATATGCCTTGGCAGCGACGCTGTCGGCAACAATCACGACATCAGTGGGCCTCGACCTTCGCATCCCTGATCACGCCGCCCCAGACTTCGGTTTCCTTCTTGATGAAGGCGGCGGCTTCCGCCGGTGAGCCCCCCGCGGCATGCAGGTTGATCTTCGCAAAATGGTCCTGCGCCTCCGGGCTCTGAAGCACTTCGTTTACGGCCTTGTTGAGCTTTGCAACCACGGCGGCCGGCGTCTTTGGCGGCGCGGCGAGCGCGTTCCAGGTTCCGGACTCGAAGCCTTTCACCCCGGCTTCGTCGAGCGTCGGTATGCCCGGCAGACTGGAAATGCGCTTGTCGGTGGCAACCGCGAGGATACGCGCCTTATCCGCCTGGTGAAGTTTGATCGCCGAGGCAAGCTCCATGAAAATGAAGTCGACGTGACTGGCGATGATATCGTTGAGCGCGGGAGCCGTGCCCTTATAAGGCACGTGCACCAGCTTGGTTCCGGTGACACGCTCGAACAGCGCCGCCGTCAGATGCGACGTCGTGCCGATGCCTTGTGATGCGTAGTTGACTTTGCCGGGATTTGCCTTGACGTAGGCGATGAATTCCTGCGCCGTCCTGGCCGGAAAATCCGGCCGGACCAGAAGCACATTGGCGATCGAGGTCATGATCGCCACAGGCTCGAACAGTGCCGGATCGAAGTTCATTTTCTTGTAAAGCAAAGGATTGACCGTGAGCGGCGCCGGCTGCGCCGCCAGCAGCGTGTAGCCGTCGGGGTCGGAGGTGAACACCACTTCGGCGCCGATGTTGCCCGCTGCGCCGGCGCGGTTTTCCACGATCACCGGCTGACCAAGTCTCTGGTGCAGCCCTTCAGCAATAATGCGCGTCACCGTGTCGACGCCACCACCGGCCGGCACACAGACGATGATCTTGATCGGTCTGTTGGGGAAAGTGGCCGCAGCATCCTGCGCGAGTGCTGAAGATGCGATAACCAGCACGGACGAAATCGACGCCAGAAGTCTGCGCACTTTGTTCCTCCTCAAGCCTCCGGCAGGCTTATGCGACATGCGCCAGCTTTTGCGCCGGCAGTTTCAGGTTGAACAGCTTTATCGCATTGCCGCCAAGTATGTTGCGTTTGACCTGTTCGCTCAGGAAAGGCAAATCGTAGATTGTGGAGGGCAGATCAAAGTCCCAGTGCGGGTAATCGGACGAATAGAGCAATTGCGTCTCCGCCTTGATCATTCGGAAGGTCTGCTCGAGCGTCGACAGATCGGTCATTTCCATCGGCTGAGACGAAAAATACATATCGCGCATATATTCGCTCGGCTTCTTCTTCAGCGCCGGCGCTTCCGATGAGCGCATCATGTATTCGTTGTCGAAGCGCTGCATCATGAAGGGCACCCAGGCCAGGCCGCTTTCGACCCACATGACCTTCAGCTTGGGAAAGCGCTCCGGCAGGCCGTTAGTGATCCAGTTGGCCAAGTGCACCATATTATAGAAAACAAAGCCGAGCGCATGCACCGAGATGAAGCGGTTCATCATGCCCACGGTCTGGTCGTTCCAATTGTAGCCGGCGTGGAACGCAAGCGGCAGGTTCATTTCTTCCAGCAGGGCGTAGGTCTTCATGTAGGAGTTGTGGTGCACTGGCCGGTAGCGGGCCGATGTCACCATGAAGCCAACGACACCCTTGCACTGGCCGAATTCCTGCACGGTCCGAAAGGCGGCATCCGCATCATTGAACGGCAGGTAGAGCATCGAGCGAATGCGGGGCTCATGCGCCAGGACCCGCTCGGTGAGCCATCGATTGTAAGCACGCGCCAGAGCTACCTCGACCTCGACTTGCGGATGCAGTCCGAGCTGGAGCATCGGTGTCGGAAACATGACGGCTACATCGATGCCGATGGCGTCCATCCAGCGCCGCGTCAACGCGATATCGCGCTGCACGCCGGCTTCCGTCTTCTCCATGCCACGTACCGCGTAGCGCATCACGCGGCCGCCCATGTCCTGATAGCCGACTCCGGCCGGCAGCATACCGACGCTCTTTGCATTCGCCTGGCGCGCGCTGCGCGCAAGCTGTTGCAGCACCGGGTCGTCCATGTAGTCGAGGATCTCGCCGATCGACTCGCTTTCGTAGTGATGCGAATCCACGTCGACGATAGGGAAATTCCTGTAGCCGCGCTCGGTTGCCTGCTTGGCTGCGTGCGCCAGCAACTTGCTGGTGTCGAATTCCTCAACTTCCATGCGCCGAAAGTCGCTGAGCGGGAGATCCATGATTATTGTTCCTGACGCATGATCTTATCCGAAAGCCGGCTCTCACTTTTCGGAATCATGCACTATTTCCCCGACCAGGCCTGCCACATGCCAAGCTCGAACACCTGGAGATTGACGGCCTTGAGCATGGCCGTGACGGTCACCATGACCTCGGTTGCGGTCGCTGCGTCGGATGCAAAGGCGGGCAGGGCTCCGTCTTGCTCACCCGCGCGCTCCGCATAGAGGCGCACGGCCTTCGCCAGCATCGACTGAATATCGGTGTCGCTCAGGCGCTCATCTGCGCACGCGCTCGTTTCAGCTTGCAACGACATAGATGTCCTCCCCGCGCCGGACTACCTCGAAGCTTTTCAGCTTCAGGCTTCGGTCCGCGGCGCATTCACCGGTCTTGATATCGTATTCGTAGCCGTGCCAGGGGCAGACGAAATGCATTTCATCGCTGGAAAATCTTTGCCCCAGCCAACCGCGATCAGCACCGATGACGTCCTCGACCTTGTGCATCATGATGCCCTCGCAGGCCGGCCCGCCCTGGTGCACGCACAGGTTCTCGTAGGCGTAGAACTTGCCTTGCCAGTGGAACACTCCGATCTCGCGTCCGCCATGGGCAACGATTCGGCGATCGCCCTCGGGAAATTGGTTGGCATTGGCGACAAATACTTCCGGCATTCAGCCTCTCCAGCCTCGAATGGCGGAAAAGTATGGCATCGAACCGCACAGCCGGGCAACGAAGCGGCTTCGCGAAAGCCGGAAGCAGGGTTGCAGCCATGCGCATTGTCTAAAGGTATGGCATCCCGCAAGGTCCGCCGCCCATAGGGAAGGCCGCCGGATGGACTCTGCCGCAATTCTTGTCGCTACCGCGGGCGCCTTCGCGCTGGCAGGCTTCGTGAAGGGCGTGATCGGCCTCGGTCTGCCGACAGTTTCGATCGGCCTCCTGGGGCTGCTGATGACGCCCTCGCAGGCGGCGGCAATCCTCGTGGTGCCGTCGCTGGTCACGAATATTTGGCAGGCCGCAGCCGGCGGCGGGCTTGCCGCACTGGCGCGCCGGCTGTGGCCATTGCTCGCGGGCATTTGCATCGGCACTTTCATCGGTGCGGCGCTGCTGCCGCACGACGACAGCGGACGAGCAACCGTCTGGCTCGGAGTGCTGCTCGTGCTCTACGCCGCATTTGGTTTTGTCAAAGGGCACTTTGCCGTTCCTCGCCACGCCGAGACCTGGCTTGGATTGCTCGTGGGTGCGGCGACCGGCGCGCTCACGGTGGCGACCGGCATCTTTGTCATACCGGGCACGCCCTACATCCAGTCCCTCAAGTTCGATCGCGACAAGCTGGTGCAGGCGCTCGGCCTGTCATTCACCGTATCCACCATCACCCTGGCACTGGCGCTGGCCTATGCGGGACAGGTGCGCACCTCGCTTGCCTGGCCTTCGCTCGTTGCGCTCGCCGCGGCGCTCGCCGGTATGGGACTGGGACAACTCACCCGTGGAAAAGTGAAAGAAGAAACGTTCCGGCTGTGTTTTTTTATTGGGCTGCTTCTGCTCGGGGCGCATCTGGCGCTGCGTGGGCTCTTGTGATCGATTAGACGCCGCCATTGAAGTCATCAGGACCTGTGCGATGAAAATCGTCGATCTTTCCCATGTCATGAACGTGCACACGCCCGGCTGGGTCGGCTATGCCGGCAACAAGATGTACTACGCGCAAAATCTCCAGACGCAGATGATCGTGGCACAACGCATCGACACCGCATTGCATGTCGGCACGCATTTCGACGGCGCCATGCATGCTACGGACAATCGCAAAGGCGATATGGCGTCATTGCCGCTCGACTATCTGGTCAACCGAGGCGTGGTCGTCGACGTCTCGAAGCACATGCATGACTGGGCGGTGATCACCCCGCAGATGATCGAGGGCGCGGGTGCCGATATTCGCGAGGGCGACATCCTCATTTTGCACACCGGCTGGCATAAGCACTACGAAGGTCAGCCACAGCAGGATCTGGTGAAATACTTCTGCTATCACCCCGGGCCCAATCTCGACACGCTGCACTGGATGCTGAAAAAGAAAATCCGCTGGTGGGGCATGGACTGCGGCTCCTGCGATCACGCAATGAACACGTCAATCCGTCGCATGCGGCCCGATCTCGCCGACGAATTCACAAAGAAGTACGGCCGGACACCGGCGGAATTCTTCGGGACGTTCGAATTCACCCACAAAAAATCGAGTCGCAAGGTGACCCAGGACATGTTCCCGTTTCACAGCTGGGCCTTTCAGGAAGGGCTGCTGCACGCGGAAAACCTTGGCGGCGACATCGAGTTGATGCTCGGCAAGCGTTGCGTGATCGGCGCATTTCCCTGGCGCTATGAAGGGCTGGAGGGTTGTCCATGCCGCATCGTTTGTTTTCTCGACACGGATATGTCGGTGGAGGCCGTCGGCGACGCAGCCAAGGCGATTTTTCAGGCTTAAGCCTCTCGGCGACTGTTCCCGCTTCCGGCAAATGCCAATTTATTGCCCCACATGCGGCAGGAACCGTTGTGCGTGCGCGCCATTAGCTTTTGGGGCGATGACCCGAGAGGAGATGAACAATGAAACTCGGAACGCTAGCGGCCGCTGCAGCAATCTCTCTCGTCGGTGTGACCGGCGCGTCAGCACAGGTTTTCGTTGCGGAACCGTATGTCACGGGTTCCTATATCGCGCCGCCGGTCTATGCGGCTCCGGCGCCGGTCTATAGTGCGCCTGCGCCGGTCATTGTGGGCGAGCCGCTCTACGTCGCTCCAGCCATCGGTGGCTATGTCCCGCCGAAATACAGTTACACGATCAACAGCCCGCGGCGTGGAATGATCTATTCGTCCTATCGCCCATCGGTTGAATGTACCATTGACGGATACTGCTACTGATCCGACGCTGCGCCTCGCAAACGTTACGGCACGCTGGCGAGGCGCGGATCGGCGAGGTTATTCTGCAACGTCGACTGAATCGCTTCGCGCAAAAGCGCATAGCGATTCTTGTCCCATTCCCTCACGTGGATGTCGGCGAGGAGCCGGGCAGATTTCCCAAACACGATAATCCTGTCGCCGACGCCGATCGCCTCTTCCAGCTGATGCGTGATCAGGATCGCCGTCGAGCCGCACTCGCGCGCGAGCTTTAAAAAGGTGTCGCGGAGCTCGGCGGCGGTCACTTCGTCGAGGTGGCCGAAAGCTTCGTCGGCCAGCAGAATATCAGGCCCGACCGCAAAGGCGCGCGCGATAGCTACACGCTGGCGCATGCCTCCGGACAATTCGTGCGGGTAGGCATTCGTAAACTGGCCCAGGCCAAGGCGGTTGAGCCACATCAACGCGCGCTCGCGTTGCTCCTCTTCGGGGAGACCGATGAGCTCAAGCGGCAGCCGTGCATTGTCGAGCGCGGAACGCCAGGGCAACAATCTGTCCTGTTGGAAGACGGTCGCGATACTGCCGCGGAAATGGTCGAAATCGGCGTAGGGACTCTTGTCGCCGATATGGATCGCGCCCTCGCTCGGTGCTTCCAGCCCGATCATCAGATCGAAGAACGTGGACTTGCCGCAGCCTGTCTGCCCGACGATTGCCACCACTTCGCGTGGCGCAATAGCAAGATCGAGGCGATCGATCGCAACGACAGCTTGCCCTGTGGTGGTCTGGCGGAAGACCTTGCGCAGGCCGCGCACTTCGATGGGTGGGGGACCGCTCATGTGCGCCATCGCAATATGCGGGCCTCGGCGCGCGCGACGACCGCTTCCAGCAAGAACAGAAGAGCGACCAACACCAAAGTCCAGGCGAAGACGTCGGCAACCGAAAACAACTCCTGCGCCACCGACAACTGGTGTCCAATGCCGGTTACGGCGCCGACAAGCTCGGCAATCGTGACAACGCGGATCGCCAGGCTGATGTTGACCTTCCAGCTGGTGAAGATCGTCGGCACGATCGCGGGCAGGATCAACTTGAAAAAGTACTGCAAGGTCGTCGGACGGAACGATCGCATCATATGACGCAATTCGCGCGGCACGCCGTGCATCGCGTCGAGCGTATCGACAAGAAACACTGGCCCGCAGACCACCACAAGCACGAAACCGATGCGGAATTCGACGCCCGGAAACCACAGCACCGCAAACAGGATCCATGACACGACCGGTACCGCCATCAGCAGACGGATCATCGGGTGCAGGTATTTGTTGAGCGAATCCGAGCGGTACATGGCCATCGCAAGCGCGAGACCCAGGACAAAGGACACGATGAGGGCGCCGATCACGCGGGCCAGCGTCACCACAACGTCGATCGGCGTAATCGTCGCGATGCTGCGCGCGATACGTACCAGACTGGGGATCGCAAATGGCGGAATGCCCAGGTAAGGCGCCAGATGCGACAGCGCCTCCCAGACAACCGCAAAAACAAGGAGGGAGACGAGAGTCTGACGCGGAAAGGTCAGAACCGGAACAGACTCGCGCAACTCCTCATGGCGCATAGATGATCTTCTCGTCCGGCATCTTCTCGTAGAAGCCAGCCTTGACCGCACGCTCCATCATGTCGGTGATGGTCTTGCGCGTCGCCGGCTCCCATGCAGGCTGGATCACCATTTGCAAGCGCTTGCTCGCCAGCGCGGCGGTCAGAATGCCCGGCGGCAGCTTGAGCGTTTCGTTGGCGATCTTGTCCGCTTCGGCAGTGTTCGTTTGCATGAATTGTGCGACGTCCTGCAATGCCGCGATCAGCATCTTTGGTCCATTTGGGTTCTTCGCGATGGCGTCGGCACGCATTGCCGTTACGATTTCCCATCCGTCCTGTCCGGTGATTTCCTTCCAGCCCTGCGCGCCGTTGAAAATCACCTTCCAGTCAGGATTCTGCTTGACGATGATGCTCGCCAACGGCTCGATCACCAGTGCAGCGTCAACGCGGTCCGCTTCGAGCTGCGCGCGCGCAACGGCGAAGTTGGCGTTGACGACGGTGATGTCCTTGCCAAGGTCGATGCCCTTGGCGGCCGCATACATCTTGATGACCTGGAATTGCGAGCCACCCATATCGACGGCGAGCTGCTTGCCCTTGAGATCGACCAACGACTTGATCTGATCGTTTTTGGTGAAAATGACGAGATCGGCGAGCGTGAAGCCGGTACCGATGATGCGAACCGGCACGCCTTCCTGGTAGAGCTTCTGCAGAATTGTCGGGCCACCGATCAGAACGTCGGTTTCACCTGTCGCGAAACCGGCGTAGAACGCTGAGATCGAAGGATAGGCCTTGGCGTCCAGCTCGAAGCCGTGTTTCGCATCGAAGCCTTGCGCCTTCATGATGTTCCAGACCAGGGGATTGAATACAGGCAGTGTCAGGCTGGAAACTTTGATGACAGGCTTCTGCTGAGCTTGCGCCGGGAGCGACACAACTCCGGCTGTGGCCATAGAGAACGCAGCGGCCAGCACGGTAAAGCTGCGTCGTGACAAGTGGAACATGGACATTTCCCCCTCATGGTCGCTCAAGCTGTGATCTTGCGCGTCACGTGGCTTTAAGGCGAGCGCGACTTTACTCCGCTTTCATTTGTGTGCAAATAATCGATCAGAGTAGTCGGAGGGCGTGATGCCGCACATCGCCGCACGGGACGGGACGCGGCTCTATTACGAAGAAGCCGGCAGCGGCTCACCGGTGATCTTCGTGCACGAATATGCCGGCGACTACCGCACGTGGGAGATGCAGATGCGTTTCTTCTCCCGCGCGCACCGCTGCATCACCTACAGCCAGCGCGGTTATCCGCCATCCGACGTGCCGAAAGATGGTGCGCGCTACAGCCAGGATATCGCGCGCGATGACGTTCTGGCGGTCATGGATGCCCTGAAAGTCGACAAGGCTCACGTCGTCGGCCACTCCATGGGAGCATACACGGCGCTGCATGTCGGCATCCGTGCGCCGGCGCGTTGCATTTCGGTCGTCGCGGCCGGTTGCGGCTGGGGTTCGAGTCCGGATGCGAAAAAGCGCGAAGAAATGAAGGCGCTCGCCGCCGAGACCGGCAAGATGTTTGCCGTGGAAGGCATCGCGGCGGCCTTTGCGAAATATGCCGACGCACCGATGCGCCAGGCACAGAAGAACAAGGATCCGCGCGGCTACGCCGAATTCGCCCGCATGTTGTCGGAGCATTCCGCGGAAGGGCATGCCCATACCATGTTCAATCTCCAGCTCAAGCGGCCGACGCTATGGGAGATGGAGACGGACTTGAAGAAATTTTCAATTCCGCTGCTCGTCATTGTCGGCGATGAAGACGAGCCCTGCATCGACGGCAGCGTCTATCTCAAGCGTACCACGCCGACGGCGGGTCTGTTGATGATCCCACGCACCGGGCACAATGTACCGACCGAAGAGCCGGCTGCATTCAACGCCGCGCTGGCAGACCTCTTTGCCGCGGCCGAAGCCGGCCGCTGGCTTGCGCACAAATCGTCAAAGTAAATTCGGGAGGAAGCGATGGACCTCAAGCTCAAGGGCAAGACCGCGCTGGTGACCGGCGGCAGCGAAGGCATTGGCAAGGGCATCGCCCGTGCGCTCGCCAAGGAAGGCGTCGATGTCGCGATCTGCGCCCGGCGCAAGGAACCGCTCGAAGCGGTGGCGAATGAGATCGCCAAGGAAACCGGGCGAAAGATCGTCGCTATTTCCGCTGACCTGCGAAAGGACAGCGACGCTAGAAACTTTATCGAGCAGGGCGCCAAGGCGCTCGGCCGTATCGACATCATGGTCAACAATGCGGGCTCGGCGGCCGGTGGCGTCATCGAGCATTTAACCGAAGATGATTGGGAAAAAGGTCTGCAGCTCAAGTTCATGGGTTATGTGCGCTGCCTGCGCTACGCGCTGCCGATCATGGTCAAGCAGGGCGGGGGCCGCGTGGTCAATCTGATTGGCAATGACGGCGTGAAGCCGTCCTACTGGGAAATTTGCCCGGGCGCGGCCAATGCCGCAGGCCAGAATCTCACGTTGTCGCTTGCCGGGCAGTACGGCAGGAACAACATCAGCTTTGTCGCGGTCAATCCCGGCCCGGTGCGGACAGAACGCTGGGCCGGACTGGTCAAGGCAATGTCACGCGATATGAAGATTTCCTACGAAGAGGCCGACCAGCTTGCGCCCGCATCGATTCCCATGGGCCGGATCGCCGAGGTCGAGGAGGTTGCGAATCTCGTTGTTATGTTGGCCTCGCCGCTGATGGCGATGGTCAACGGCACGATGATCGAGATCGATGGCGGACAAGACAAGCCGCTGATGGATCGGTTCCGTGACAAGAATCGATCTTAAAAGCCGCGACAGGAGAGTGCGATGAAAGCAGTTCTCGAGAAGGTCATCCCCCCGAAGACCGGCCTGGCGGTGGAAGTAAAAACCGGCCAGATCTTTCGTGTCACCGATCTCGAAGGTAAGCAGGTCGTCGACATGGCAGTGTTCAATCTCGCCAACCTGCGCGAGAAACTGTCGACGTCCTACTCGCGCACACGTTACGTGCCGGAGCCTGGCCAGCCATATATCCCACGCGACAAGCTCGTGGCCGGCGATACGCTGATGTCGACGATCTGCCGCCCGATGATGAAGATTCTCGCGGAAACGCCGGAGATCAAGGGCATGCACGATACGCACAACCGGATGTGCAACCGTTTCCTTTATGAAACCTTCGGTTACGGCCCGCTCGACGGGTGCCACGAAATTATTTCGAAGGCGATTGCTCCCTACGGATTGCTGCCGGAAGACGTGCCGGACACGATGGACCTGTTCATGAACTACTATCATGACTGCAAGCAGGGCCGCTGGCACATTGGCGAGCCGATATCGAAGGCTGGCGACTACATCGAGTTCGAGGCTCTGATGGATTGCCTGATCGGACTGTCGAACTGTCCGCTCGATGTCATGGTGCCGTGCAACGGCTATCATTGCACGCCGGTGAAGGTGACGGTCTTCGAACGGCAAACGGTCGCGGCCTAGCCGGATGTGCTGCGCTTGACAACGCATCACACCGGACGGACTATTTGTGCGCAAACTAATTCGCCACCGGGAGGCCGAATGGCCACGTAGGCAACTAATGCGGGCGCCTCGCGCAAACGCGCAACGGGCCACGCAGGGAGCTGAGTCATGATCAATGCGCATAGAGTTCTGCAGCTGGCATTGACGAGCGCCGTCGCGATCGGCCTTTTCGGCTCCGCCTCGGCTCAAGACACGATCAAGATCGGCGAGTTGAACAGCTACAAGATCCAGCCGCAGTTCCTCGACCCGTACAAAAAGGGTTGGGAAATGGCGGTCGATGAGGTCAACGCCAAGGGCGGCGTGCTGGGCAAGAAGCTGGAAGTCATTTCACGCGACGACGGCGGCAATCCCGGCGACGCAGTGCGCGCCGCCGACGAACTGGTGACGCGCGAAGGCGTGTCCATGATCGCGGGCACCTTCCTGTCGCATATCGGGTTGGCGGTCACCAATTTCGCCGGTCAGAAAAAAGTGTTCTTCCTCGCAGCCGAACCACTCACCGACAAGATCACCTGGCAGAACGGCAACCGGTATACCTACCGGCTGCGTGCTTCGACCTACATGCAGGTGGCGATGCTGATCCCGGGCGCGGCTGCCGCCAAGAAGAAGCACTGGGCGCTGGTCTATCCGAATTTCGAATACGGCCAGTCGGCAGCGGAGAACTTCAAGGCGCTGTTGAAGAAGGCGCAGCCCGACGTCGAATTCGTCACCGAGCAGGCGCCGCCGCTCGGCAAGGTCGACGCTGGCGCTGTCGTGCAGGCGCTCGACGATGCGAAGCCCGACGCGATCTTCAATGTGCTGTTCGGCGCCGACCTGTCGAAACTCGTTCGCGAGGGCAATACCCGCGGCGTGTTCAAAAATCGCACGGTGGTGAGCCTGCTCACCGGCGAACCGGAATATCTCGATCCCCTTAAGGACGAATCTCCGGTCGGCTGGATTGTCACCGGCTATCCTTGGGACAAGATCAAGACCCCGGAACACACCGCCTTCGTCGACGCCTACAAGAAGAAGTACAACGACTATCCGCGGCTCGGCTCGATCGTCGGCTACGTGACATTCAAATCGCTCGCCGCCGGCATCGCAAAGGCCGGCTCGACGGACACCGAGAAGCTGGTGGAAGCGTTCAAAGATCTCAAGGTGGAAAGCCCGTTCGGGCCGTTCACCTACCGGGCGAGCGACCATCAAGCCACCATGGGTGCTTATGTCGGCACGATCGCGCTTGAAGGCGGCAAGGGCGTCATGGTCGACTTCAAGTATGTCGACGGCGCGACGGTGTTGCCGAGCGACGCCGAGGTCAAAAAGCTGCGTCCGGCCGAGACGAACTAAGGTTTTCGCGCGCAATGTCCTTGGCTAACCTCTCCCCGTCGCGGGGAGAGGTGACCTTTTCATGACTTTCAGCGCATTCCTGTTTCAGGCGCTCAACGGGCTGTCGACCGCCTCGGGCCTCTTTTTTGTCGCCGTGGGGCTGTCGCTGATTTTCGGCGTTTCCCGCATCATCAATATCGCCCACGGGTCCCTCTATATGCTCGGGACCTACATCGCGTACTCGTTCGCAACTCGTGTCGGCGGTGCGTTGGGATTCTGGGGCGGCATAGTCGCGACGACTCTTATTGTCGGCATTATCGGTGCGTTGATCGAGATCCTGTTGTTGCGGCGGGTCTATCGCGCTCCCGAGCTTTTTCAACTGCTCGCGACCTTTGCGCTGGTGCTGGTGATCAATGACGCCACGCTCTGGCTGTGGGGTCCGGAGGATCTTCTGGGTCCACGCGCCCCGGGTCTGCGTGGGTCGATCGAAGTGCTCGGCCGCCAATTGCCGAGTTATGATCTTTTCCTGATTGTCATCGGCCCGCTGGTCCTGCTCGTGCTGCATCTCGCGCTTGCACGCACGCGCTTCGGTCGCCTGGTGCGCGCGGCGACGCAGGATCGCGAAATGGTCAGTGCGCTGGGGGTCAATCAGGCAATCCTGTTTACCTCGGTATTTGCGCTTGGCGCGGCACTCGCCGGATTTGGCGGAGCGCTGCAGGTTGCGCGCGAGCCCGCCAATCTCGCGACGGATCTGGTCGCCATCGGCGATGCCTTCGTTGTGGTGGTTGTCGGCGGCATGGGCTCGATTACCGGCGCCTATCTTGCAGCCGTGATCATCGCGGAAGTGAAGGCCCTGTGTATCGCCATGGGTGTCGTCGATTTTGGTTTTTTCACCGTCAATTTCACCAAACTCACGTTGGTTGCCGAATTCCTGGTCATGGCGGTGGTGCTGATCGTGCGGCCTTATGGCCTGCTCGGCAGGCCGCAAGCTTTTGTCCGTTCAATCGCCGAGCCGGAAGACCCCATCCGTCCTGCGACGCCTGCACTGAAGATTCTCGGGGCGGCTGTGCTGGCATTGTTGGCGTGCCTGCCGTTGCTTGCGCAAACATCGCCCTATCTGCTCATTCTCGGCATCGACGTTTTGATTGCGGTGATTTTCGCGACCTCGCTTCACTTCATCATGGGCCCCGGCGGTATGCATTCCTTCGGACATGCCGCCTATTTCGGGCTCGGCGCTTATGGGGCGGCCCTGCTGGTCAAATGGCTGGCCGCTCCGATGGGAGTGGCTTTGATCACGGCACCACTGGTCGCGCTCGCAGGAGCCTTGCTGTTCGGCTGGTTCGCCGTGCGGCTTTCCGGCGTCTATCTCGCAATGTTGACGCTCGCTTTCGCTCAGATCGTCTGGGCCCTGGTGTTCCAGTGGGAAACACTGACCGGAGGATCCAATGGTGTAATCGGCGTTTGGCCGCCGCCGCCATTCGACAAGGCGTGGGTCTACTTCCTGCTCACGCTCGCGCTCGCAACGATCGCCGTTCTCCTGCTGCGGCGCTTCCTGTTTGCGCCCTTCGGTTATGCCATGCGCGCTGGCCGCGATTCCGTCTTGCGCGCAGAAGCCATCGGCATCGACGTGAAACGCGTCCACTGGCTCGGCTTTGCCATTGCCGGTTGCGTCTGTGGAATCGCCGGAGGATTGTTTGCATTCGCCAAAGGGTCGATCTCGCCGGAGACGATCCATGTCAGCCGCTCAATTGACGGTCTGGTCATGGTGCTGCTTGGCGGCATCCAGACACTCACCGGCCCGATCGTTGGCGCATCGGTATTTGCCACGTTGCAGGACACGGTGATGCGGCAAACCGAGTACTGGCGGGCATTGCTTGGCATCATCATCCTGCTGCTGGTCCTCGCTTTCCCGCAGGGGATTGTCGGAGCGTTCTCTTCGCTCTGGCGCAAGTCGGGGGCGAAGTCATGAGCGTGCTCGCCATTCGCTCATTGTCCAAGACTTTCGGCGGCGTTCGCGCGGTCAACGATGTCAGCTTCGAGATCGCACAAGGCGAGTTTCTCGCCATGATCGGCCCCAACGGCGCAGGAAAATCGACCTGCTTCAACATGATCAATGGCCAACTCACCCCGGATTCAGGGCAGATTCTGTTCGCAGGCCGCGACGTCGCCGGACTCGCGTCGCGGGAGGTGTGGCGACTCGGTGTCGGCCGAACCTTTCAGGTCGCCGCAACATTCAGTTCGATGACAGTTATCGAAAATGTGCAGATGGCGCTGATTTCACACGCGCGTGAGACTTACCACCTCTGGCGGACTGCTTCTGAACTGCATCGCGATCGAGCGCTTGATCTGCTGACCCAGGTCGGCATGCGCGAAGCCGCCGAGCGTCCCAGCCGCGAACTTGCCTACGGCGACGTCAAGCGTGTCGAACTCGCGATCGCGCTCGCCAATGAGCCGCGCCTCTTGCTGATGGATGAGCCCACGGCGGGCATGGCGCCACGCGAGCGCAACGAGCTTATAGCACTCGTCAAGCGGCTGGTGGTGGAGCGGGGAATTTCGGTGCTGTTTACCGAGCATTCGATGGACGTGGTGTTTGCTTTTGCGGATCGCATCATCGTGCTGGCACGGGGAAGACTGATCGCCGACGGCAATGCCGCCGCGATCCGCGACAATCTGCAGGTGCGCGAAGTCTATTTCGGCACCGGCAAGACTTTCGCTGGAGCGAAACCAGGAGCGAAACCATGAGCGAAGCAATGCTCACGGTCGAACGCCTGAGCGCGTGGTATGGCGCGGCGCGCATTCTCTACGATCTGAGCTTCGAGGTCGGCCGCGGCGAAGTGGTGGCATTGATGGGACGCAACGGCGCGGGCAAGTCGACCACCATGAAAACGATCATGGGCCTTATGGCCAAACGTCAGGGTTCGGTTCATTTCAACGGTGAGGATATCTCAAACCGTCAGCCCTTCGAGATTGCACGGCGCGGCCTCGGCTTTACCCCGGAAGACCGTCGCGTCTTTGTCGATCTGACCGTGATGGAAAATCTCGACGTCGGCCGTCAGCCACCGCGCAGCTTTGCCGATGGAAAACCGGCCCCGTCCTGGACTCCGGAACAGCTGTTCACGCTTTTTCCCAATCTCGCCGAAATGCCTGACCGCCTCGGCGGACGTATGAGCGGCGGCGAACAGCAGATGCTCACGGTGGCGCGTACCCTGATGGGCAATCCATTGCTGGTGCTGCTTGATGAGCCCTCGGAAGGCGTGGCGCCGCTGATTGTCGAGCAGATGGCCCAGACCATCATCGCGTTGAAGAAACAGGGCCTGTCGATTTTGCTGTCAGAACAGAATGTTCATTTCGCCCGGCTGGTATCGGATCGCGTCTATGTGTTGGAAAAGGGCCAGATTCACTGGCAGGGTTCGGTGGCAGAACTCGATGCCAATGTGGATGTGCAAAGGACTTATCTCACGGTATAGGATGTCTTGGATCAGCGGGACGAGCGCATGAAGCCATTACGGCCGGAGAAACTGAAAGTCGTCGCCACACAGGCGGATCCGTCGGAACAGGGTCGCTATGTGCTCGACGAGCAGGGCGGCTTTCTCATGCGTGTCGCCATGCAGCGACATACGTCGATCTTCACCTCGCGCATGATCGAGGGCCTGACACAAACCCAGTTCGCCGCGCTCGCCAAACTCTACGAGGTTGGCCCTTGCTCGCAGAATCATCTTGGGCGCCTGATCTATCTTGACGCCGCGACGATCAAAGGCGTTGTTGATCGCCTGCACCTGCGCGGTTTCGTTACGGCCCTGAATGATCCGAAGGACCGGCGCCGCCGCGCTGTCGCGCTCACCGACTGGGGACGTCAGGTGACCGAAGCCGCCATGCGGGTCGCCGCCGAAATAACCGCTGCCACCCTTGCGCCGCTGACCGCAGACGAACAACGGCAGATCTCGAAGCTGCTGCGCAAGCTGGGATAAGCTGGTTACCAGAGGCCCTTGAGCCGGCCGCCGTCGAGGTTGAGCGATACGCCGGTGATGTAGCTCGCGCGCTCCGAACACAGAAACACCGTAGCATTTGCGAGTTCTTCCGGCTTGCCCATTCTGCCAAGTGAGTTCTTCTTTGCCGCCACCTTGCGGGCTTCCGCCTCGGTCGTCACACCGAATTCCTTCTTCATGCCCTCGGTATTGCGCACCCAGAGATCTGTCGCGACCCAGCCAGGACAGATTGCATTGACGAGAACGTTGTCTTCACCAAATTCCGTCGAGAGCGACTTGGTGAGGTTGAGCAGCGCGCTGTTGGTCATGCCGCTACCAAACATGTACGGATCCGGCTCTTTTCCCGCGCCGCCGATCGTGTTGACGATGCGACCCCATTTCTGCGCCTTCATCATTGGGTAGACCGCGCGGATCGCCCGCATGAAGCCAAACAACTTGGTCTCCAGCTGGGTCTTCATGTCGTTGTCGTCGAAGGCTGCGAAGCGGCCGGAATACATCTGCCCCGCATTGTTCACCAGGATGTCGACGCCGCCGAGTTTCTGTTTCGCAGTCTCGACCATTTTCGCGATGTCGGATTCCTTGGTCATGTCGGCAACAATTGCGTGCACTTCTCCGCCCGTGCGCTTGGCCAAATCGTCGCGCGCCTTCTCGAGCTTCTGTTGACTGCGTCCGGTGATGAGGACGCGCGCGCCTTCTTCAAGAAATTGGCGCGCGGTCTCGAAACCGATGCCGCTGCTGCCGCCGGTGACGATTGCGCGGCGGCCTTTGATTCCCAAATCCATCTCAGTCTCCCGTTGACGCCCTTGGCCGCAGCATAGAGTATCCATCGCGGCGGCAATGCAAGAAGAAAACGAGGGCGGAAATGCAGCTTGGCCTTCAGGGCAAGGTCGCGGTGATCACCGGCGCTTCGCGTGGTATCGGCAATGCGATCGCTCAGGCTTTGCTCGAGGAAGACTGTGCAGTTGCAATTTGCAGTCGCAACGCGAGCCAACTTGACGCTGCAGTGGTCGAATTGTCTGCAAAAGGCCGTGTGCTCGGCGTCGCCACCGATGTCACCGATGAGAATGCAGTGAAGCGTTTAATTGCGGCAGTGATCGAGCAATTCGGTCGCATCGACATCCTCGTCAATAACGCCGGCACGCATTTGCGCGGCACAGTCGAGACCACGACGCTTGACATCCTCGATCGTCAATTGCGCGACAAGGTCTTCGGATTTTTCACCATGATAAAAGCGGTGCTGCCCACCATGAAGGCGCAGCGCGATGGATGCATCATCAACATCGTTGGGCAGGCCGCGCGTCATCCGCACCCTGACCGTTTCCCATCGGGCGTTACAAATGCCGCGCTGATGGCAATGAGCAAATCCGTGGCGGATTCAGTGGCGCGTGACAATATCCGTGTGAATGCCGTGTGCCCGCAATACATCGAATCGGACTTGCTGGCCTCGCTTATCCAGAAAGAAATGCGCGAGCGCGGTGTCGATCGCGCAACCGCCGCCGCCGGCTTCACGCGCTCGAATCCCCTGGGTCGCACCGGCCGGCCGGACGAAGTTGCCGATCTGGTGGCCTTTCTGGCCTCCGATTGCGCGGCTTTCGTCACCGGTAGCGCTGTGAGCATCGACGGCGGTTACCACCGCTATGTATTCGGGTAGTAAGCGATGGACCTCGGTCTGAGCGGCAAGATTGCCCTGATCACAGGAGGTACCAGCGGTATCGGCCTTGCTATTGCACAGAAGCTGGCGGCCGAAGGCTGCAGGATTGCGATTTGCGGGCGCGACAAGAGCAAACTTGACCGTGCCATTGTTTCACTCGGTTCGGCGGAGGCGAAAGGGTTTGTCGCCGACATCTGCAGCACAGGCGATGTTGCGTCCCTCGTAGAGAATGTCACCAGGACGTTCGGAGGCATGGATATCGTTGTAAGCAATGCCGGCACACATTTGCCCGGCCGCCTCAACGAAGTAGCGCCTGAGCGGCTGTTGGGCCATTTTCAAACCAAAGTGTTAGGCGCCTGGGAGTTGGCGCGCCACGTCGCACCTGTCATGACCGCGAGGGGCGGTGGCCGTTTTATCGTTGTCATCGGCCAGGCGGGCAAGGTCCCGCAGGCAAATGCGATAGCGTCCACGACCGTCAACGCTGCCCAGCATGCTTTCGTCAAATCGCTGTCCGACGAGCTCGCGCCGAGCAATATTCTCGTCAATGCGGTGTGCCCGAGCCGTATCAAGAGCCCGCTCACCGATGCTCTTACGCTTCACAACGAAGTCTACTACGGCCGGAGTCTTGAGCAGCAGGAGACGAAATGGGGTGCTGAGGTGCCGCTTGGCCGTTGGGGAACGCCCGAAGATATTGCCAACGCGGTCGCTTTTCTTGCCTCCAGCCGTGCGGCTTTCATCGTCGGCGCCAATATCGACGTCGATGGCGGCCACCAGCGATCGATTGTCTAGCGGGCGCGGCATGATCGACCTGCGACACGTTTCAAAGACGTTCCGGAAGCAGGACGAAATAGTCGACGCGGTGCGCGACATCAGCCTGACGATCGCGCAAAAGGAAATCGTTGCGATCATCGGACCGAGTGGCTGCGGCAAGTCCACGCTGCTCAACATGATTGCCGGGCTCTACGCACCTTCCAGCGGGTCGATCGTCTACAAGGGCGCGCGCGTGTCAGACATCAATACCGACGTCGGGTACATGACCCAGAAAGACAATCTGCTGCCCTGGCGGACCGTACGGGATAACGTCGCATTTCCGCTGGAACTCTCCGGCGTCGCAAAAGGCGAACGGGCGGTGCGCGCGGATCAGGTGATCACCCATGTCGGGCTCGATGGATTCGGACATCGCTATCCTCAGGAGCTTTCGGGCGGCATGCGAAAACGCGCCTGTCTCGCGCGTATGCTCCTGTATGGGGCGGAAACGGCCCTGCTCGACGAGCCGTTCGCTGCGCTCGACGCGCAGCTAAAACTCGCCATGCACGATTTGCTGCTGAAGCTGGCTGCTGAAGCGGGGCAGACCGTGGTGTTCGTCACTCATGATCTCATGGAAGCCGTGACTTTGGCCGACCGCGTGCTGGTCTGTACGCGTCGCCCGGCCACGCTTGCGCTCGAACAGCGCATCGAGCTCAAGCGGCCTCGCGATGTGCTCAACGTGCGCTTCACCAATGAATTCAAGGAACTTTACGACGCGCTATGGGAACGCCTGCGCGTCGAATATCACGAGGAGCGGATATGACCGCACCCGATGGCGATGCTGCGCCGGACGGGCTCCACGGCAACGCCGCAAATGCCGGCCCGAGTCCGCTCGGCAGCGGCTTCATGGTCATCTGCCAGGTTGTCCTCGGCGCGGTGCTCCTTTTGCTGTGGCAAGCCGCATCCGGTCGACTGATCGACAGTTTCTTCATTTCCAATCCGGTTGAGGTAGGAACGCGATTGTTCGGCTGGATCGCGGATGGCTCGCTTTTCGTGCACGTCTGGGCGACGGTCTATGCGACCGTGATGGGCTTTGCCATCGGCTCAATAATCGGCGTGGTGCTGGGCATCTGGCTCGGCGTATCGCCTTTTACCAGCCGGCTGCTCAACCCGTACATGTCGGCGCTTAACGCGCTGCCGAAGGTGGCGCTGGCGCCGCTGTTTGTGCTGTGGTTTGGGCTCGGCATCGAATCCAAGATCGCGCTCGCTGCTGTGCTTGTGCTGTTTCTTGTCTTCCTCAACACTTATGCCGGCGTGCGCGAGGTCGATCAGGATTTGATCGACGGCGCTCGACTAATGAGAGCAACGCGAGCCCAGGTGATTACAAAAGTTGTCATTCCCTCGGCTATGTCATGGATGTTCGCAGGCCTGAAGATCTCCGTACCCTATGCTTTGATCGGTGCAGTGCTGGGCGAAATGATCGCGGCCAACCGCGGTCTTGGCTATCTCGTGCAGTTTTCCGGCTCGCAATTCGATTCCGCCGGCGTATTCGCGGTGCTAATCGTGATCGCACTACTTGCCGTTGCACTTAATTTCCTGGTCGAAATCGTGCAACATCGCATGCAACAATGGCGGGTCGTTGGCCGCTGAAATCAAAAATTGTCGGGAGGATGCGCGATGAAATTTTTGAGGGTGGCAGTGCTCGCCGCGGTCACGCTGTTTGCGGGCGCGGCGTCGGCCGAGACCGTGAAAATCACCAACATCGGTCATGGTTATTTCTCCGGCGCGCTCTATGTCGCGGTGCAGGAGAAATTGTTCCAGAAATACGGACTGGAGCCGGAGGTGTCCTACGTACAGGGTGGGCCGCTTGCGTTGCAGGCCGTGCTTACCAAGCAGGCCGATATCGGCATCCTGTCGTATGAGCACGTGCTCACTGTCGCGGTACAGGGCAAACGCATTGTCTCGTTCTTCAATATCGCTAACCGGCCGGTCAACAACGTGATCGCGAGCGACAAGCTGATGGCCGGCGCCGAGAAGCTGAGCGTTGCCGACAAAATCAAGAAGCTGAAAGGCCAAAGGGTGGCGATGCCGTCGGCCAACGGCTCTGGAGAAAAAATGCTCGGCGTGCTCGCGAAAAAGTACGGGCTTACGCTGCCCGGCGACATCTCGAGTGTTTATCTGGGCGCTGAGGCGCCGTCTTACGTTGCGGCCTTTCAGAAGGATCTGATTGATGCCGCATTGCCGTTCGAGCCGGCGGGCGTCCTGGTGCAGCAGTCGGGCAAGGGCAGGATCTATCTCAACATGATGAATGGCGAAATTCCCGAATTCCGTGACATTCTGTTCATGACGCTCGCCACCCATCCGGACATCATGAAAGAGAGGCCGGAGATGCTGCGCAAAGTTGCGCAGGTGTTTACCGAGGCGCAGAAAATTCTCAAGGACGATCCCAAGCGCGGCATGGCGATCATGGGCAAGGAATATCCGAGTATGACGGCCGAAACGAATGTGGAAGCCTACAAGACCGTGAGCCAGATCTGGACGCGCGACGGCCACATGACCGAGGCGCAGGCGCGCGGTACCTTCGCCTACCTGCAACCGAAGGGCCCGGCTGAAGTCGACTTTCCGTCGACCTTCACCAACGATTTCCTGCCGAAAAAATAAGCCGCGACGAGGGGATGTCAGTGTTCAGCGTAGGCAATGCGACCATCACGCGGGTCGAGGAGACCAATCTTCCGAGCTATCCGCTCCGGGATATTTTTCCGGATTTTACCGATGTGCATATGGCCGAGCATAGGTCATGGTTGGCGCCGCACCATTACGAGGCCGAAACGGGCAAGATCAGGCTTTCGGTTCATAGTTGGTTGTTGCAGGTGGACGGCAAGAAAATCCTGATCGATTCCTGCTGCGGCAACAACAAGGTCAAACCTGGCCGGCCATTCTGGCACATGCTCAATGTCAACTATCTGGAGCGGCTCGCTGCCGCCGGTGCAAGGCCGGAAGAAATCGACCTGGTGATGTGCACGCATCTGCATCACGATCATGTCGGCTGGAACACCCGGCAGAAGGACGGCAAATGGGTGCCGACATTTCCTAATGCCCGATACGTGTTCTCAAAACCTGACGTCGATTATTTCTCCAAGGTTGACGCCGATCCGAAAGAGGGGCCGGCGGAACTGGGAACGTTCCGCGAATGCGTTGTGCCGATCCTCGAACATGGCCGGGCCGATCTCGTCAGCGGCGGCTCCTTCCGGCTCAACGAATTCATTGAGATCGACTCGGCGCCGGGCCATTCGCCAGGCCATGTGTTCTTCAAGATCGAGAGCAAAGGCAAGCGGGCGGCCTTCATCGGCGATGTCTGGCATCACCTGTTGCAGGTTTATTATCCCGACTGGAATTTCCCGAAGAATTCCGACGCGGCGCAAGCGCGCGTGAGCCGGCGCAAGGTGCTCGACTATTGCGCTTCAAGCGGCGCGCTGGTGTTTCCGGGCCACGTTGGCTTGCCTTTCGCAGGCCATATCGAGGTGGCGCAAAAAGGCTACCGGCCGAATTTTAAACCGTGATTGGTCAGAATCCGTAAAGCCGGGCGGGATTGTCCACCAAGACTTTCTTGCGCGCGTTCTCGTCGGGCACCCAATCGAGCAACATATCCAGCATCAAGGCATCGTCTGGCACCTGCACGCCGGGCGTTGGATGCGGCCAATTGGTGGCCCATAACATCCGTTCGGGCGCGGCTTTTGCAAGCGCCTTAGCAAGTTTACCGACATCGTCGTAGTTCGGCGGCCCCACCTTCGAAACTTCGTAAGGCGCCGACAATTTGACCCAGGTACGGCCACCATCAACCAGCCCTTGCAGCGCGCGAAATCCCGGGTGATCGAGCGGCACCGGTTCGAGAAATTTTCCCACATGATCGATCACCAGCGTGCTGGTCAGCCGTTTGAGTACGGCTACCCGATCAGGCAGGTCGCGGCCGTCGAGCTGCAATTGAACATGCCAGCCGAATGGTGCCACGCGCGCCGACATTGTTTCGAGTACATCCCAGGGCAGCGGTGCGCCCGCCAGCATGAAGAAGCGAATGCCGCGGGCGCCAAGACTTGTCAGTCGATCAAGTTCAGAATTGGTGACGTCCTGATCGACAACAACGACACAGCGTGCATTTGGCCCTATCGCGGCAACAGCTTCCAGCGTGCAGCGGTTGTCCTTGCCGTAGGTCGAAGGCTGCACCACAACGGTGCGCTCGATGCCGAGGCGTACGCACATCTTCAGGTAAGCCGACACGGGTGCCGCGGGGGCATCGATCTTGGCGGTCGGCGCCTTCGGATATTTAGGGTCGTAGACGTGCATGTGGGTGTCGCAGGTGCCCGCGGGCGCCTTGAGCTTTGGCCTGAGCGTGCTTTCGATGGCTGGCATGATGCGGTCCTAATGGCAGATCAGCCCTGTCCCGTTTGGATTTTGGAAGCAGCCGACCGAAGCCGGCAGCACCTGCTTAGGTATCCAGAGTACGACCTCGGGAAAAAAGATGCAGAACGCGATGGTTGCAAAGAATACGACGTAGATCGGCAAGGCGGCCCGTAATGCCTGTGAGAACCGGACACCGACGAATTTGGACGCCATCAGCAGAACGAGGCCGTACGGCGGAGTGATCAATCCGAAAGCAAGTGTGGCGATC
>DASYSQ010000328.1:0-8729 GCA_036003145.1 Pseudolabrys sp. | reverse complement strand
GGAAAAAGCAATCTGGCAATAAGGCACCGCAGCGTATCGATCCTAATGAGTATTCGTTTTTTGACCCAACCACCGGAGCAGCTCGGGTTTGGTATTGGCGCGGAGAGAACAAGCTTTATGAATTTTATGACGCGCCAGGTTTCCAACCTCGTACTGGCGATAAACTATTGCTCATAACAAGGGATATTATTGCGGAATGGAAACAAGCAAGTATTCCACCACCGCCACCACCAAGGAAACCCGAACCCAACAATACGAGCCAATCTCTTGAGTTTTTGGCGCGGAGCTTTGTTGCAAATCATCATCGCGTAAGCGAAGGCAGCCCTTCGGATCTGCTTGACTACGTGCAGCGGACCTACGCTGTTGACGTCGACTACTACGGTACTCGCATTACAAGGCAAAAGGTCCTGGAAGATCAGCGAAAATATGTAGCGCGATGGCAACAAAGGTCGTTCCGTCCAATTCCAGAAAAAACACGCATTGTGTGCGATGTCGAACAGTCTTTTTGCGACATATCAGAACAGCTTTACTTTCGCGCTTATAATCCGGCTGATTTGAAGATATCAGCCGGCATCACAACGCATGAACTGCGCGTTCTTTTTTCCCAAGGTGGGCCGTCAATTGTATCTGAAAATGGCATGGTGATATCACGCGAATCTTCGAGTGCAGCAGTGGAGCGGGTGCCGCAAGTGCAACCCGTTTATGTCCCTCAACAGACAATTCCGCCAGAAGTTCTAAACGGTATGCTAGGCATGGTTTTTCGGGGACTGAGACGCTGATTTAACCGGGAAGCCAGAACTTTCATTCTTAGTTGGCTTCGCACCTAACCTGATTGCTTGTCGCCAAGCCCGATTATTAAGGGTTTACGGGCTTTTTCGTCAGGGTCGCCAGGGCTTGCTGGCCTCAACTGGCGGAGAGGGAGGGATTCGAACCCCCGATACCCTTGCGAGTATGCCGCATTTCGAGTGCGGTGCTTTCAACCACTCAGCCACCTCTCCGGAGCCCGAAACGGGCCTGAAAAGGCCACGAATGGACGGGCGCTATGTAACCAAGCGCGCCAAGACAGACAAGGGTCGCGCGGCGTATATTCCGCCATCATCGATCAACCCGGCTATGGCCCCGTCGTGGCGATGCTTAACGCGCTGAAATTCGACCTCCTTCGGAAAGAGCTCCACGGCGTCTTCGTAACGCTGGGCCTCGTCGCCATCCTGACTGCGGTGCTTTTCGGCCTCGTCTGGGGAATAGACCTGGCGCACGGCTCCGTGGTGTTCCTGATTCCGGTGGTGATCGCAGCCACCCGCTGGGGAATCGTATCGGCGGTCGTAGCTGCAATTTGCGGCGTGCTCGCCTCCGCCTACTTTTTCTACGAGCCGGTTTACAGCTTTCGCATCAAGGACCCGCAGGAGGTCATCGACCTCATCCTGTTCATCTTCGTAGCCGTAGCCGTGAGCCAGCTCGCCACCCGCCTCAAATGGCAGCTGGAAATGGCCCGCCAGCGTGAAATCGATCTGCGCGACCTTTATGCCTTCTCGCGCCGCCTGGCTGTGGCATTCGATGTCTCGGACATTCATGCTGCGATCGAAGATCACCTCGCCAGCATCATGCAGCGCAACGTCGTGCTTTTCGCCAGCGCGCGCGAGGCCTCCGCCAGCAGCGGGCGGCGTGCCGGCGTGACGGTACCTGAGCCGGTTCTTGCAGAAGTGGTCGAGGTTGCATCCGGTCATCGCGATAACGCGGCCGGCGCAATGGTGACCACCGACAGCGGTGAAATCTGGCTCGTTCGCGCCGTTTCGCCGAAGAGTCCGGAATTCGGCGTGATCGCGATCAATCTCGGCCGCGAATCGAAGGAACATTCGGACGAGTTGCGCATCCGCGTCGATGCGGTCTTGGCCGATGCGACCGCGACGCTCGAACGCCTTGGTGTCGCCCATGCTATCAGCGAAGCGCGCATGCGATCGCAGACCGACCAGCTGCGTGAAGCCCTGATCGGATCTGTCAGCCACGAGCTGCGCACGCCGCTTGCTTCGATCCTCGGCGCCGCAACTGTGCTCAGCGCCGCGCCGGCGCTTCAAAAGGAGAAAAAGCTCACCGCGCTGGTGCACGACGTGCGCGATGAGGCCGAACGACTGAACAACGACATCCAGAACCTGCTCGACGCCACGCGTATCAGCAGCGACGGCGTCAAGCCTCACACGGAATGGGCCGATCCGGCCGATATCATCAATTCCGCCATTGAGCGTTGTCGTCATCGCCTCGAGGATCGCCGGCTGGCCGTCGACTTGCCGCCCGACCTGCCTTTGATTTATGTCGATCCGGTGCTGGTGCAGCAGGCGCTGATACAGATCTTCGACAACGGGGTGAAATATTCGGCGCCTGCCTCACAGATCGCTGTTCGCGCGCATACGACTGACGGCCACATGTTCATCAGTGTCACCGACCAGGGCGCTGGCTTGACCACGGCAGAAAAGACAAAGATCTGGGACCGCTTCGCGCGCGGCGAGCGCCATGCCGCAACCACCAGCGGTTCGGGCCTCGGCCTGTGGATCGCCAATGCGTTTATCGCCGCGAATGGCGGAAAAGTAAGTGCCGTGAGTGAGGGACCTGCGCTTGGTACAACGGTCTCGATCGAATTGCCGGTGACACAGGCCACCGTTCAGCAACTGGAGAGCGATGCCGATGAGTGAGCCCTCCCCTATCGTTCTCGTCATCGACGACGAGGTGCAGATCCGCAGGTTCCTGCGCACCGGCTTCGAGCTCAACGGCTTCATCGTGCATGAAGCCGGAACCGGCACGGAAGCCATCCGTTCGGCAACGCTGCGGCCGATCGACCTGGTGATCGTCGATCTTGGCCTGCCCGACATGGATGGCGCCGACGTGGTCGAGCGCATCCGTTCATGGTCGAGTGTGCCGATCATCGTGCTGTCGGTCCGCTCGAGCGAGGCGCAGAAGGTGCACCTGCTGGAGCTTGGTGCCGATGATTACGTGGTCAAACCGTTCGGGATGGCCGAACTGCTTGCGCGCGTGCGAGTAGCGCTCAGACGGCAAATGCGCGCGGTGTCCGGCGAACCCACCGTCAAGGCCGGCCCTCTCACCATCGATCTTGCCGCCCGTGCGGTCATGCTGAACGACAAGCGCCTGACGCTGACGCCGAAGGAATATCGATTGCTCCAGGTTCTCGCCCAGCACGCGGGCAACGTGGTGACCCACCAGCATCTGCTCAAGGAAGTCTGGGGCTCGATCCATGTGCACGACACTCATTACCTGCGTATCTTTGTCCGCAAGCTGCGTCAGAAGATTGAGCCCCGCCCGGACTCTCCCAAAATCCTGGTGACCGAATTGGGCGTCGGCTACCGGCTCGTGCAGTCGGGACAGGAGGGCGATGCCGGCAGCTGGTCGGATCCAGCGCCCGCCAAAAGCGAGACCTGAGCGGGACCGTTTCCAAATACCGTCGGGGTTAACGCTGTCGGCCGGGCAGCGGGTGGCCAAGAATGCCCGAGTTTCTTGACAGGCCATGCTTTTCCCCGCCATAAGCTTGGCACGCGGGCCCTCGGGTCCGCGTGCTTTTTCGAGGGCTTTCTAAGCCCTTAAAAACAAACAGCAAAGACTGAAAGAAGCCGGTCCGGAACGATCGAGCACCGGGATCGAACACGAGGACGAAAGATGTTCGCAGTCATCAAAACAGGCGGCAAGCAGTATCGGGTTGCCGCCGAGGACGTGATCCGGATCGACCGCGTCAATGGTCAGCCCGGGGAAATCGTCGAGTTCGGCGAGGTGCTGGTGGTTGGCGGAGATACGCCGCAACTCGGCACGCCGAAGGTCGAAGGGGCAACCGTTGCCGGCGAGGTGCTACAGCACACCCGCGGTGACAAGGTGATCGCCTTCAAGAAGCGCCGGCGCAAGAATTCGCGCCGCAAGCGCGGCTATCGTCATGAATTTTCGGTGGTGCGTATCACCGAAATACTCACGGGCGGGGCAAAGCCGTCGAAGACCGCGGCGCCGCGGCCCAAGCGCGAACCCAAACCGAAAACGGAAGGCGAGGCTGCTCCGGCGGCAGAGGCCAAACCGGTCAAGGTAAGGACCAGGAAGCCGGCACGGGCGGCCGCAAAAAAGCCCGCGAGGGCCGCCACAAAGAGCAAGAAGAAGTGAGATGATTCCTTCACGGAATCGGTGTAGAGAGTAAGCGAGAGTTCGAGAGAGAATTATGGCGCACAAGAAAGCAGGCGGATCTTCACGAAACGGCCGCGACTCAGCGGGCCGGCGGCTCGGCTTGAAGTCGACCGGCGGTGAGATCGTGCTTGCCGGTAATATTCTTGCGCGCCAGCGCGGCACCAAATGGCACGCCGGCCGTAATGTCGGTACCGGCAAAGATCACACGCTGTTTGCTCTCATCGATGGAAAGGTTCAGTTCGCAACGAAAGCTAAAGGCCGCACCTACGTGTCCGTTGTACCGATGACGGAGGCTGCGGCAGAGTAAGACGGTGGACATAAAACGAGGTCCGCCGGTCATTCCAGTCAAACCGGCGGGGCTCGTAGGGCTCTGAGAGGGGGAGACGGGTGACCGGCTCCCCCTCTCGACTTTTCAAACCTGGAGCCCGTGCCATGACACTACTAGAGGAAATACCGAGAGAGCCTCACCGCGAGGGAAGTAGTCCCGTCCTCGAGACCAAGCGGCTTGCCTTGCGCGCAGCGCGCCTCGAGGACGCTAAAGCGGTAGCAGCGCTCGCCAATGACCGCCGCATCGCGGAAAACACCGCGCGCATTCCTTATCCGTACAAAGTGGCGGACGCAGAGAAATTCATTGGCGGGGCGAACAAGAACGGCGAAGCCGCATTCCTCATCACGCTGCGTGACCGGACGATCATCGGCGCGTGCGGAATCATGTTCCACTATGACGACGTGCCAGAGCTCGGCTACTGGCTCGGCGTTCCCTACTGGAATAAAGGCTACGCCACCGAAGCGCTTCATGCATTGATCGACTACGCCTTCACCGATCTTTCGCACGAGGCATTGCAGGCCGGTGCGCGCGTCACCAATCCGGCTTCGCGCCGAGTGCTGGAGAAGTGCGGCTTCCAGTGGACGGGTGTTGGTCTGTACCGCATCAACTCGATCAAGTCGTCGGCACCGATCGACCGCTTCCGCCTCGAGCGGCGAATCTGGTCGGCGCTGAAGACCTGGGGCCGCGTGAAGCGAGTGATGTAGTCAGGCCCTCCGCACGGGCGGCCTCTAACGTCGTGATGGCCGGGCGCAAGGCCCGGCCATACACGTCGTCCCAATCAACGCGGGATCGCTACGTCGCGCGAGCCGCACGCGCGGCTTGCTCGAACTTGCTGCCGAATTCTTCCAGTTCTTCGCGATTGATGTCGCTCACCGCGAGCATATTCAATCCCTGGTCGGTCCACCGGAGGATATTGAAACCCTGCACGGTTTCCATCCTGGGCGCCTGCAAGGATGAGCCGACGCCCTGCGTCACGAACAGATTGATCACGTGCACGCGACGTCGATAGACGATCACCGCAACTGACTTGCCATCGATGAAATCGAGCCGCCCGCCGATCAGAGTAAAGCCCTGCGCGGTAAGATCGATCACCGGCGGTGCCAGATCGGTGCGGCCATTAAACCAGGGTTTGACGGTGTGCTGGTCGGTCGAAAGGACGTCGGTCAAATGATCGGCCTGCAGCGAGCGCAAGTGCGCCGAGATCGCTTCGCTGAGGATCCGCTCATCGCGGTCCTCGCGCAAAACAACCAGCGTTACGCTTGCGGCCGCCGCTGCTGACAGGAGACTGCCAAGCGCAAACCCCTTGAGCAGCGTGCGCCGGTCGGTCGCTGCCGCCGAAGGAACCGCACGGTCGATGCTTCGCCGCAACGACGGTGGCGCTGTATAGCGCAGGTTGCCGCCACGCAAGGCCTGCCGCAAATCGCGATAGGACGCGAGTTGTGCCCCGCAGCGCGCACAGCCGGCGGCATGCGTTTCAACTTCACGCGCATGCCCGGCATCGAGCTCGTCGTCGATCAGCGCATGCAACATGACTTCTGCTTCGTCGCAGGTCATGGCCCCTTCTCCTCCGCCAGCCACGCCGTGCGCAGCAGTCCACGCGCGCGTGCAAGACGCGACATCACCGTACCGACCGGTACACCCGTGACGTCCGCGATTTCGCGATAACTCAAATCGTTGACTTCGCGCAGCACAAGCGCCTCACGAAACGCGCCAGGTAACTGCGTGATCAGCCGCTGCATGCTTTCACCATCGAGCCGCTGCAGGGTTTCCGTCTCGGGAGAACTCTGCGCCTCGCTCCACAACCCGTCAGATTTGTTTTCGGCCTCGTCGAGATTGTCCACGACGGCTGTAAGTGCACCGCGACGGGCATATTCGGCGCGACAGACGTTGCGCAGGATGGCCAACAACCACGGCTTGATCGGGCCGCCGCGAAATGTCTCGAAATGCCGGAACGCTCGCAGATAGCATTCCTGAGCCGCATCCTCGGCATCGGCCGTATTGCGCAAAAGATAGCGCGCAAGCGTGTAAACATCGTCAAGATAAGGCAAAGCAGCGGCGCGAAAGCGCTCCGCCTTGCCACGATCGCCGCCGCCCTCGTACGCCATGCTGTTGTTCCGCACCGTCGCATCACTGTTGCGGCGTGATGCTTCCGGTCGCCGCCTCCACGACAATTGTCCCGGTCATATGCGGATGCAAGGAACAAAAGTACTTGTATGTCCCGGGTGTCGTGAATGTGAACGAGAATTTATCCTCGCTGTCGAGCGGCTTTGACCTGAAGTTGTTGGGCGACACCACGGTATGCGGGATATCGTCTTGGTTGGTCCACGTCACTGTTGTCCCGGACTTCACTTTCACCTCCTGCGGACCAAAGGTGAAGTTGTCTATCTTCACAGCGACATCTTCTGCCCGGGCCGGCGTAGCGGCGAATAGAAGAAGCGCCGCCACGCCCGCAATAACGCTGTTGGTCAGCGATTTCGTCTTCTTGGTCATGATCGAACTCATCCTTGCAGCGGTGTGTCGATGATGGCGAGACGCTGTTCGTTCTGCTTGAACGTCACGCTGGCTATTCCCAGCATCGTGCGCAGCTTGTCTTCGGGCACTTTCATCGGCCCGGGTGACGGCGCAGACCCGGGTGCCGGCTGCGGAAACGCTGTCGAGCGCGCTGTGTGGAAGGTGACGTTGCCCTCGACCTTCTGCATGACTTGATGGATGTGGCCGTTGAGAACGGTCACAGAACCGAACCGCTTGAGATATCCGAGAGCCCGTTCGCTGTCTTGCGTGCCCCAGCCCCAGTCCGGATAGACCGTCCACAACGGGATATGCGCAAACACGACGATCGGTTGCGAGGCCGCGCGTCCTTTCAGATCGTCTTCAAGCCATTCCAGCTGCTCGTTGCCGAGATTGCCGAGACCGCCCGCTTTCAGATCAACAACGTTGACGAGGCCGATGAAGTGCACACCGTCGGCATCAAAGCTGTACCAGCCCGCGCCTTTGGTGCCACGGCCGTAACGGTCGCGGTAAAGCTTGCCTTGGTCCTCGTCGATTATGTCGTGTTCGCCCGGCACGTAGTGCACGTCCAGGCGCGCTTCTGAAATGATGCGGTCGGCATCGTCGAACTCCGCCGGTTTCGACAAATGCGAGATGTCGCCCGTGTGGATCATGAATGACGGTTTGACCGTCAGCGCTTTCACGCGCCCGATCGCTTCCTCGAGCGTGCCCTTGGTATTTGGATTGGCGGGCTTGTCGAAGCCCATGTGACTGTCGCTGATCTGCAGAAAGGTGAAGCCCTTGCTCTGCTGCGCCAGCGCTTCGTCAATGATACCGAGCGAGGTCGGTACTCCGCCGGCAACGGCCCACAACACGCCGGTTCCCGCCCAGGTCATGCATTCAAGAACATTGCGACGGCTGGGGCCCTTTTCGTGATCGTCTGTGCTCATGTCCGGTCTCCCTGCAATTGGCTGCATGGACTGGATCGGACTTCCCTCACATTTATTCCCGGACCTCCTTTGGCGAATTGCGACGCCTTGGGATATACCCTAAGACCATGAAATTCCTCGATGAAGCCAAGGTCTACATAGCGTCCGGCGCGGGCGGGAACGGCTGTATCTCGTTCCGGCGCGAGAAATTCATCGAGTTCGGCGGACCGAACGGCGGCGACGGCGGCAATGGTGGTGATGTCGTGGTGGAGGCGGTCAACGGCCTCAATACGCTGATCGATTACCGCTACCAGCAACACTTCAAGGCACAGCGCGGTGGTAACGGCATGGGCAAGGACCGCGCCGGCGCCAACGGCAAGGACGTGGTCCTGAAGGTGCCGATCGGTACGCAAGTCTACGAAGAAGACGGCGAGACGCTGATTGCAGACCTCACCGAGGTCGGTCAGTGCATCACGATTTCGCGCGGCGGCAACGGTGGCTTCGGTAACGCGCACTTCAAATCCTCCACCAATCGTGCTCCGCGTCATGCCAACCCGGGTCAGCCAGGCGAAGAGCGCACGATCCGTTTGCGGCTGAAGCTGATTGCCGATGCCGGTCTGATCGGGCTTCCCAATGCGGGCAAGTCCACTTTCCTCGCTGCGGTGAGTGCCGCAAAGCCGAAGATCGCCGATTACCCATTCACTACGCTGCATCCGCAGCTCGGCGTGGTTGAAGTCGACGGGCGTGAATTCGTCGTGGCCGACTTGCCCGGTCTGATCGAAGGCGCGCACGAAGGAACGGGATTGGGCGACCGTTTC
>DASYSQ010000327.1:0-13416 GCA_036003145.1 Pseudolabrys sp. | reverse complement strand
ACGATCGGAGGCGATGACGACCTGCCGACCCGCATCGATCAGGGCATTGAGGGTATGACAAAATTCCGCCTGGGTTGATTTACCCTGCAGGAATTGCAAGTCGTCGATGACCAGCACGCCGATCCCGCGAAGCGCCTCCTTGAAGGCGAGAGCCGTCTGCGTACGCAGGGCGGAAACAAAGCCGTACATGAATTTCTCGGCGGTGAGGTAAAGCACCTTTCGTTCGCCCGCCGCATTTCCCGCCCAGGTTACGGCCTGCAACAGGTGCGTCTTGCCGAGCCCGACGCCCGAATGGATATAGAGCGGGTTGAACATCACGGCGTCGCCGCGCTTGGCGCTGGCCACCTGTTTCGCCGCTGCGTGTGCAAGCGTGTTCGAACGGCCGACGGCGAACGTATCGAACGTCAGGCGAGGGTCGAGCGGCGAGCCGCCGAGCGCTTCATGCACGCTGGCGTCGCCGACCAAAAGGGCGCGGCCATTTCCAATGCCATTTGTATAGCGGCCGCCATTCTCGGTGGTGCCGATGTCGGGTTTGGGCTTGGGCAGCATCGCAGATTTCAGGACCGCCGAGCGCACGATCAGCTCGACGCGCGTCACTTTCTCTTCCTGAGCCTGCCAGCAGGCCAGAACGCGCTCGGCGTAATGCGACTGAATCCAGCTTTTCAGAAAGCGCGTCGGAACCGACAGACGCACCGAGCCTTCCTCGATCGCCTCCAGGTCCATGCGGGCGAACCAGCTCGAATAAACGTCGTCACCGACCTCTGCCCGCAAACGCTCTTTGACCCGCGACCAGTTCTCCTGCTCCCCGTTCGACATTGTCTTCTTCTCGATCCGATTAAAGGTGGGACGGACTCGGTTGCCCGGCCTGACGGCGGAACCGCCAACGCGCCGGAAAACGGACGCAACAACACTCGCCTGATGATGTCGTCTTTAAGATGCGGCTTTAGCGGAGTTCACAGTGGTCGGCGAAGCGGCATTGACGAGACGTCGAGGACGTTGCGCCTTCAGTCCGCAGGTGGCGGGGTAGCGCCTCGGATTCCGACTGTGAAAATAGACGCCATGCGGGAGGTATGGCGGCTGAAATGAACGCCGCATGAAGCCAAACCTGATTGTCCGATGACGCGGGCTACAGCGACGCACGAATTCCCGCTGGACGGCTTCCATCCAGTGGCACCAACGTTGGTCCCCGACCCTCTCCCTGCGCCTGTCATGACATCACCCCTCGAATTGGCATATGGGCTTTCGCCCTGTGGTTATGTTTCTTGTCAGTTTCTTGGCGCCCCAAAACTTTGATTGCGCCGTTTAACGAACTTACTGAGGTTGATCCTTGTTCTTTTAACTTTGACGGCCTCGGTATTTTGAAAGTGTAGTTGCTCGCGTGCAGGCAAACCAAAGCCGTTCTCATCCGCCGATGAGCGTGACGTGGAACCTTGTTTCTGAGCGTGCCCGAAGAATTCCCGGGCGCGTTTTTCAAGATACACAAGCGATGTGGGCCCGCAACGAAATTCACAAGTGTGGCGGTAAGAGAAAACACAATTTGGGCAGCTGTTGCGCTAACGCCACTCTTTCGTTTTACCCAACGTGTTGGAGTCGCGCGCAATTTCGACGCTAAAATTCGTTGCCGGCACCAAAAGAACGCCAAAACATTTTAAAATCTACCGTCGACCGAAAATGCCTGTCACATATGCATTTTTTGGGTCCTCGCTTCGCTTTCCTCTTAAGTCATTATCGAGGCGAAAAAAAATCTGAGCGAATTTTTGGGTAGCCCCCATCGCAAAAGCCATTGACATCGCTTGCCAACGCGAGTCGGGCGGCGATTTGATCGCGCAAATGCTTGACGAGCAAATTTCTCTGACGCCGCGATGACGCTTTGACTACAGCGACGCTCCGGCCCGTCCGTTTTGCCGGAAGCGCCGTTCGGAGTCATTTACAAGATTTAGAAGCGAATTGATCCGCGCTACGTGTTCAGCGCAATCGATCACTTGCCAAGCTTGGCAATGCGATGGGCGAGGCGCGATACTTTCCGGCTGGCATTGTTCTTGTGGACGATGCCGCGCTGTCCCGCTCGCATGATGACAGGCTCCGCCGCCTTGAAAGCCGCAAGAGCGGCCGTGCGGTCGCCGCTTTGGATCGCTTCTTCGACTTTGCGAACAGAATTTTTCAGCACCGAACGGCGCCCTTTGTTCATTTCGGTCCGTCGCGCGATCACGCGCGTAGCTTTGCGGGCGGACTTGGTATTGGCCATCGATCTCTCGTTCGCAGCTGGCGCCTTCGGCGGGTATTCGCGAAAGCGACTAGGTTTTACAAGAAGTTACGGCGGCGAAACCTCTCCGCCGTCAAGGCTGAGGCTTATAGTGACGCCACGCGCAGGCGTCAACGTCCGCAATGCGCGTGGCTCAGGCCACGCGCCTGGATCTCACCGCGTCGTGACCAGCGATGACGGACGCACGATCGGCGGCCGAGAATGGTGCCAGCGGCGGTCTTACGCGTCCCAGCCCGGCGTCGCCATGAATATGAGCAAGCAGCGCCTTCACACCCGAGACGAGCGCCCTGCCGTCGAACAGCTTGCGGATCGTGACGGCCGCATCGAGCGCGCCGGTGTCGCCTTGACCCCAGGCTCGTCCGCAAAGATCGGCGTTGACATTGGCAGTCGCCGAGATGCAACCCGCGAAAACGCCGGACCGTGCCTCGATCAGGCATGCTTCGGTTGACGGGAATACCGAGAAATTTTTGGAGATCGCCGCGGCCGAGCGGGCATAGGCCATGTCGCCGGAAGAGTCCTTGAGACCCACAATGCGGGATGGGTAAGCGTCAAGTAACCGATGGATCAAGGCCACGTGCCAGGGCAGCCCCGACATCGCCGGGAAATGATAGAGATAGATCGGGATCGGCTTTCTTTCAGTCGCCTTCACCAGTGTATCGACATAAGCAATCAAGCCGTCGTCGGGCACTCCCTTGTAATAGAAGGGCGGGAGCACAAGCGCACCGCCGAAGCCGAGCTCGGCCGCGTGGCGCGTCAGCGCAACTGCATCCGATACCGCAGCGGCACCAGTCCCAACCATCAGGCGGTGCAATGGCAGGCCGTTGGCCTTGTAGGCGTCCATGACGGTCTTGCGCTCGTCGAGCGAGAATGAGGTCGCTTCGCCGGTCGTGCCGAGAACGTTGAGGCCATCGCAGCCATTGTCGAGCAGATAACGCGCCAGGTTCACGGCGCGTTTGAGGTCGGGAGCTCCGCTCTCGTCGATTGGGGTGGCGACGGCGGCGATGACGCCTGAAAGTCTTGCTGCAGACATATGTTACCTCAGGTACAGCGTCATGACGGGGACAGGCCGGGCCATGACGATCAACGACTTAGCCACTAACATTATAGGCGGCAAGCGCTGCCATGTTGACCAGCTGGTTGTCTTTGGCCCCGAGCTGGACGATTTGCACGGGCCGGTCGAGCCCGACCAATAGCGGGCCAATGACAGTGGCACCGCCGAGCTCCTGCAACATCTTGGTTGAGATTGAGGCCGAGTGGAACGCCGGCATCACCAGTACGTTTGCCGGGCCCGAAAGGCGACAGAACGGATAGGCCGCGGCCAACTCCGGATTGAGCGCAATGTCGGCCGCCATTTCACCGTCGTACTCAAAATCGACCCGCTTGCCGTCAAGTATCTTCACAGCCTCGATGACGCGCGTCGAGCGCTCGCCTGCGGGATGTCCGAACGTGGAGAAGGCGAGAAGCGCCAGCCGGGGTTCATAGCCAAGCCGGCGCGCGACACCGGCGGCTTCGACCGCGATGTCGGCAATCTCCTGCGCATCCGGCATTTCGGTCACGGCCGTATCGGCGACCAGCACCGTCCGGCCGCGGGCCACGACGACCGACACACCGATCACGCGGTGTCCTGGCTTGGGATCGATCACATGGCGGATGTCTTCGAGCGCGACCGAGAAATTGCGTGTCACACCGGTGACCATCGCATCGGCGTCGCCGAGCGCGACCATGCAGGCAGCAAAATGATTGCGGTCCTGATTGACCAGCCGCTGGCAATCGCGCACCAGATAACCGCGCCGCTGCAGGCGCTCGTACAGGTAATTGATGTAAGCGGTATTGCGGGTTGAAAGCCGCGCATTGACGATCTCGATGCCTTCGCCGAGTTCGACCGCGCTCTCGAGCGCGGACTGACGCACGCGATCTTCGCGCCCGACCAGAAGCGCGGTGCCGAGCCCCTGATGCACGAAGCTCGCCGCTGCGCGTATCACCTGCTCCTCTTCGCCCTCGGCAAAGACCACGCGTTTGGGCTGCCGTCGCAGCCGGTCAAATACGTGCACCAGCGTTCCCGCGATCGGGTCCCGTCGCGCATTCAGCTGGTGACGGTAGGCATCCATGTCGACGATCGGCTTGCGTGCGACGCCGGTATCCATAGCGGCCTGTGCGACCGCGGGCGGCACGTAGGAGATCAGCCGCGGATCGAACGGCACCGGAATGATGTAATCGGATCCGAATTTTGGCCGCGCGCCATAGGCGCTCGTCACTTCGTCCGGCACGTCCTCGCGGGCGAGCGCTGCGAGCGCGCGCGCAGCAGCGATTTTCATTTCCATGTTGATGGCAGAGGCGCGCACGTCGAGCGCGCCCCGGAAGATGTAAGGGAAGCCGAGCACATTGTTGATCTGGTTTGGGTAGTCCGATCGGCCCGTTGCCATGATGGCATCGTCGCGCACCGCGGCCACCTCCTCGGGAGATATTTCGGCGTCGGGATTGGCCATGGCAAAAATGATCGGCTTGGCCGCCATCGACTTGATCATGGCCGGAGTGAAAGCGCCTTTGACGGAGAGCCCAAAGGCCACATCAGCGTCCTCGAACGCCTCGGCCAGCGTTCGCTTCGAGGTTTTGATGGCGTAGCCGGACTTCCACTGGTTCATGCCGTCCTTGCGGCCCTGATAGATCACGCCTTTGGTGTCGCAGAGGATCAGGTTCTCCGGCTTGAAGCCGATCGATTTGAGCAATTCGAGGCAGGCGATGCCGGCTGCGCCCGCGCCATTGCACACCAGCCTGGTGGTCGCGATTTCGCGACCGGTCAGATCGAGCGCGTTGAGCAGCCCGGCGGCGGCAATAATGGCGGTGCCATGCTGGTCGTCATGGAAGACCGGAATGTCCATCAGCTCGCGCAGGCGCTGTTCGATCACGAAACATTCCGGCGCCTTGATGTCTTCGAGATTGATACCGCCCCAGCCCTTGCCCAGCAACTTGACGCAATTGATGATCTCGTCGGGGTCCTCGGAATCGACCTCGAGATCGATCGAGTCGATGTCGGCAAAACGCTTGAACAGGACGGCCTTGCCCTCCATCACAGGTTTTGCCGCCAGCGCGCCGCGGTTACCGAGGCCAAGGATAGCGGTCCCGTTAGTGATGACGGCGACAAAATTACCCTTGGTGGTGTAGTCGTAGGCGCGGCTTTCATCCTCTGCGATCGCGAGGACCGGCACGGCGACGCCCGGGGAATAGGCGAGCGAAAGGTCGCGCTGGGTCGCCATTGGCTTGGTGGCGATCACCTCCAGTTTCCCTGGGCGGCCAACGCTGTGAAATTGCAGAGCTTCCTGGTCGGTAAAGGTCGGCCGGCTGCGGCCGGCAGGGGGCTTGGCGGGCATTGTTACTCCATGAACGCGACCGGTATGCCCCGGCGTGTGCGACGTTAGCGGATGCAACCGCAATGACTCAAGGGAAGGGGGCCACGCCCAGTGGTACAGTTGAATGAAGGAAGAGCACAGGTTAATCGATGCCCACCCAAACGATTCTTCTTATGATTGGCGACCATGATCCGATTCTTCCTCCGCTTCATCGGTCTGATCTGCCTGGCAGCGGGCTTTATCCTGCTGATCTATGACGGCACCAAGTCGATCGCCGGCAACAGGCTCTTTCTCACCAGCGTGCGGACGCTGTGGGAGCTGGTCAACGCCGGCAGCCTCGCAAAGCTTGAGCCGGCCATTCGGCCCTATGCCGGCGGGTATCTCTGGGACCCGGTCCTGATTACGATCCTGGCGGCACCGAGCTGGGGCCTGCTCGGCTTTTTCGGCATCCTTTTCCTCGTGCTCGGTCGCAAGAAGAAGCCATTGATAGGCTATGCGCGGCCATAACTGACAATTGAGAGGCTTGCGTGAAAGCGGTGCGCTGCGGCGCTGGCCAAGACGTGATCGTTTTGGGTCGCCTTGAGCATTTCGGGCGGGCTTCACCCGACATATATTGCAGGCAACGATTGCAGGAGAACCAAGCATGTTCGGCTTCAAGAAAGTTGCCATGCCCAAGCCCGGCGAGGCGCTGCCGGGCCGTACCAGTCCGATGCGCGTCACCGCCGCACATTTCATCAATCATCGCGCATTGAAGGGGCCGTATCCGGACGGCTTCGAAAAGGCGATGTTCGGCCTCGGGTGCTTCTGGGGCGCCGAGCGCAAATTCTGGGAATTGGGCGATGGCATCCATGTCACCGCCGTCGGCTATGCCGGCGGGATGACGCCCAATCCGATCTATGAGGAAGTCTGCTCGGGCCGTACCGGTCACAACGAGGTGGTGCTGGTGGTCTATGACCCGAAAAAGATTTCATACGACGCGCTGCTCAAGACCTTCTGGGAAAGCCACGATCCGACGCAAGGCATGCGCCAGGGCAACGACGTCGGTACCCAGTACCGCTCCGGCATCTACACCTTCAACGCTGCGCAACGGCAGGCAGCCGAGGCCTCGAAGGCGATGTACGAGCAGGAGCTGAAGAAGAAACGCTACGGCGCGATCACCACCGAGGTCATCGACGCTCCGGAGTTCTATTTCGCCGAGGACTATCACCAGCAATATCTGGCGAAAAATCCGTCCGGCTATTGTGGCCTCGGCGGCACCGGCGTGTCTTGTCCGATCGGCACTGGTGCAAAGCTGACACAGAGCGCGCCGGCCTGAGAGCCGTCGCGTCCCACGAGGTCATGGCCGGGCATGACAGCGAGAGACAGCGCGCAAACTCAGCGCGTCATACTGCGTCGGCAATTCAGCACAGCGTCATGGCCGGGCTTGTCCCGGCCATCCACGTCTTGGGACTGAGCAATGTCGTTAAGACGTGGATGCCCGGCACATGGGTGTGCGAAAGCACGCCGTCCTTTGGACGCCTATGGCCGGGTATGACGTCGAGAGCCCTAAGGTTCCTCTACTTCTTCATGTGCTTCGTGAGAAATTCCTGCGTGCGCTTCCATGCGAGATCGCCGGCTTCCTTGCGGTAGCTCGCGCGCTCGTCACAATAGAAGCCGTGCGGCGCGTCCGGGTAGGTGTAGATCTCGGCCTGTGGCTGTTTCTTCTTGATGCTCTCCACCACGTCCATCGGAATGCCGTCGTCCTTCTCGCCGAAATGCATTTGCATCGGACACTTCGGTTTTTCGTCGGCAAACTTCCCGATCATGCCGCCATAGAATGCAACCGCTGCCGAGAATCCGGGGATGCGGCAGGCTGCCAGAAACGACGCCGTGCCCCCCATGCAAAAGCCGACGATGCCGAGCGGGCCGACACCCTTGATATCGCTCTGCGCCGCGGCGATATCGGCCATCATGTGATCCCAATTGAGATTGCCGAGATAGCTGCGGGCATGTGCGATTTCGTCAGGCGTGTAGCCACTTTCGAAATTGCGCACGAAACGATCGAACACCGCGGGCGCGACCGCAACGTAGCCGAGCGCAGCGAGCCGGTCGCAGACCGCGCGGACGTGGTGATTGACCCCGAAGATCTCCTGCACCACCACCATGCCGCCCTTGGGCGTGCCGGACGGATCAGCGCGGTAAGCGCCGAGCGAGTGTTTGTCGGTTGTGGTCAAACTGAACTGCTTACCCAAAGAAACCTCCCTGATTTTTTAGGACGAAAACCCGGGCGGGCTTTTAGCATGCATCCCATGCGTCGTCATTCCGGGCGCGCGCCCCGGAATGACGATCACGCAAACGCCTTTGCCAGCAACTCGTATGAGCGCTTCCGCGCGGTGTGGTCGAACAACATGGTTGTCACCATCAGCTCGTCGGCGCTGGTCGTTTCGATCAACGGCAAGAGCCTGGCCTTCACCGTATCAGGCGAACCGACCGAAAGCCGGGTGCGGTTTTGTGCCATGCGTGCCCGGTCGACGGGCGTGTAGTCGTAGTTTGCCGCGTCTTCCGGCGAGGCCAGCGGCAGAAATTCACCCTTGGCGCGACGCACGATGTTGAGATCGACGGTCGCCGCCAGTCGCTCGGCCTCTCCGTCCGTGTCGGCACAAACCACGTGGGTCGCCAGAATTGCGTAGGGCTTGTCGTGCGACGGGGACGGCTTGAAATTGTCGCGGTAGAGCCGCATCGCCTCCGCCGCATCGAAATTGGCGAAGTGATGCGCGAAGGAAAACGCCGCGCCAATGTGTCCGGCGAGCTGTGCGCTGTAGTCCGACGAGCCAAGCAGATAAATCGGCGGCAGCGGCACGTCCGACGGCATCGCACGCACATTGTGAAACGGATGGCCGGCCGGAAAGCCGCGCGTTTCCAACAACATCAATTCGTTGAAGCGGTCGAGAAAATCGTCCTCCTCGCTGATGCCTTGCCGGCGCCGAAGCGCGTAGGACGTCGCCGGGTCGGTGCCGGGCGCGCGGCCAAGGCCAAGATCAATACGGCCGGGGTAGAGCGCCTCCAGCACCTTGAACCGTTCGGCCACCATCAACGGGGCGTGGTTCGGCAGCATCACGCCCCCTGAGCCGATGCGCATGGTCCTGGTCACCGCTGCGATCTGGCCGATCATGATGTCGGGCGCCGAGCTCGCGATCGCAGGCAAATTGTGATGTTCGGCCACCCAATAGCGCTTAAAACCGAGGTCATCGGCATGCCGCGCCAAATCGAGCGAATTTCGCAAGGCCTGGGCGGCCGTGGAGCCGGCGGAAACCGGGGAGAGATCGAGGATGGATAGCGGGATCATGGCAGGTAACTCACACTAACATGTGAGCGCCGTCTTTTCGCCCGCATGTTCCGGCGTATGATAAACGGGTGCCCCGGAGGAGGGCGTCGATGGCGTCGTTGGTCGAATGGAAAGTGCCGCAAGCGGTGCAGCCGCGGGCAGAGGATTATTCCTACGATCTTGAGCGTACGCTGTCCTCGGTGGTCGGCCTGCATTCGATCATCCCGCCGGACGCCTTTACAGCCGACACGCTCGGCGTGGAGCGCGCTGGCAACGGCGTTCTGATCGACGACGGCCTCGTGCTCACTGTTGGCTATCTGATCACCGAGGCCGAAACGGTGTGGCTGCATTTCGGCGACGGTCACGTGATACAGGGTCATGCGCTCGGTCTGGATCAGGAGACCGGCTTCGGTCTAGTGCAAGCGCTCGGCAAAATCGATCTGCCGGCGCTCGAGATCGGGTTTTCGAAATCGGCAGACGTCGGCGAACGCGTGGTTGTCGGTGGCGCCGGCGGCCGCACACGCTCGCTTGCCGGCCGCATCGCGGCCAGGCAGGAATTTGCCGGCTATTGGGAATATGTGCTGGACGAGGCGATCTTCACTTATCCCGCGCATCCCAACTGGGGCGGCACCGCGCTGATCTCGGGAGCAGGAAAGCTGATCGGCATCGGCTCGCTGCAGCTTGAGCGGGCGCGCGGAGGCAAGAACGAGCATCTCAACATGGTCGTGCCGATCGATCTGTTGAATCCGATCCTCGATGATTTGCGTAAATTCGGCCGCGTCAATCGACCGGTGCGGCCGTGGCTCGGGCTTTATTCAACCGAGATCGAAGACAAGGTTGTGGTCGTCGGCATCGCTCCCAAGGGACCAGCCGCGCGCGCGGAGATCAAAACGGGTGACGTCGTCGTGGCGGTCAATGGTGATCGGATCTCCACGCTCGCCGGCATGTATCGAAAGGTCTGGATGCTCGGGCAGGCCGGCGTGGAAGTGCCGCTGACGCTCTATCGCGACGGTGTTACCTTCGACGTTCGCGTGAATTCATCCGACCGCGCCAAATTCCTCAAAGGGCCGCGATTGCATTGATCGTCAGGCTTCAGTTTTCCTCAATCGCGTCCACCCGGTCCGGGTAAAAAGCCAGATAGTCCTTGATCTCGCCAACGGCCGGAAAAGGCTGTTCGTAGCTCCACACCGCGTTCTCGGCGCTACGACCATCGGCGTCGATGCTGAAATAGCTGGCGTCGCCCTTGTACGGGCAGTGCGTTTGATGGTCGGTGCGTTTGAGCAGGCTCATATCGGCATCGCTGCGCGGAATGTAGAATACCGGCTTGTAGCTTGCTTCCCTCAGTGTAAACGCGCCCCGCGTATCGGCGATCGCATGGCCGGCAAAGGTAACGCGCACGCGTTTGTCATTTTTGGCAATTGTGATCGGGTGATCGGGGCCGGGAATTTTCATGGTACCTCGCTCCGCTCGCATAGATAATGGTCCGTAAACGCTACCGCCAAGGCCCGCCAGGTCCAGCTAGGGACCCTGTTTCGGGCCCGCCACCGCGGATTGCGAAAAATTGAACGATCGCCCTCAATAAAACTACAGCACCTGCGGGCTAGAATTGTGTGCGATTTCACGCAACGTCCCGCGGGTTTTATGGCCAACAAGCGAATCGAAAAGATGATCCAGGGTCTCAATATCCTGATCGTCGATGACAATGCTTACATGCGCCGGCTCACGCGCATGATGCTGACCAATTTGGGCGCGAAGGCGGTGCTGGAGGCCAACGATGGCCTCGCTGCGCTCGAGGCCATCCGCAACTCAGATCCCGACGTCATGCTGCTCGACTGGGATATGCCGGTGCTCAACGGCATCGAAGTGTTGCGCATCGTGCGCTCGCCCGGCGTGTTTCCGCGCCCGAATCTTCCGGTCATCATGCTCACGACGCGTGCGCAACGTTCGTACGTGCACGAAGCGTTGCGCGCTGGGGCTAATGAATTCCTGCTCAAGCCGACATCGCCCAAGGCGTTGTGCGACCGCCTGACCTCCATCGTTTTCAAGCCGCGGCCCATGATGACGCTTGGCAATGACTATGTGCCGGAGCCGCGGCGAATATCGACGCCCCGCGATACGGCGCTGGCCGACTAGCCTCGACGCGCAACTTAGATTTTTCCGTATATCATCCGTTCGGATGATGCCACGTCGCGCTTCGTCGCGCGGCGGACGTTCCGGCAAGCCGGCGCGATCACCCAAAAATCAGGCCCGTCTCAAGGAAAAATCGAGAAGTCCGTCAAGATTATCGCGGTATCAGCGGATAAGTCGGGCCGGCAATCGCAAGATTTTTGGCAGGGCCGGACGCTATGCAGCGCGAACGATTATTGGCGTTTCTTTCAAGTTCGCGTCGTTTGTCGTCTTTGGCCAATCGATTGTCGTCTATGTCCAAGTTATGGCCGCGGAATCCAGTTAATTGTCGCCACAACCCGATGCGCGAATGCACCGGACGCCAATTTCCAAAATCACAGAAAACTCAGACTGAAATCTCACTTACGGCCGGCGCTGTCGAAAGGACGTCGTGCATGCAATACGTCGTAAGTGCAAGCCATGCGGTGAGCGCTATCCCGCCCGCGACGATCACACTTGCAGTTACCTTCCTCTCCATTTTTTTCGGTTCGCTGGCGGCGGGCCTCGCCGGATTCGCCTTCTCGGCGATCGCCGGCGCCATGCTGTTTCACCGCCTGGCACCAATCGAAGCCGTGCCGCTGTTGCTCGCATGCAGCATCACGACACAACTCCTCAGCATCACAAGGCTTTGGGGGGCGATGCAGTGGCGACTCTGCATTCCCTATTTGATCGGCGGCATTGCTGGCATTCCTGTCGGCGCAAGCTTGCTGGAAGGGTTCAGCCCCCACACTTTCGCCGTTGGTTTCGGAATTTTCCTGAGCTGCTACAGCGCCTACATGCTTCTGCAGCCGCCCTTCGCGTTTAACGGCGGCGGGCGAATGGCGGAGATTGCCGCTGGCTTTGCCGGAGGCATTACCGGTGGCGCAACGGCCATGCCCGGCGCAATCCCGACCATTTGGTGCAATCTCAAGGGGCTGTCGAAGATTCAGCAGCGCGCCGTCATCCAACCGTTCATCCTGCTCATGCAGCTTGCAACGATGGCTTACTTTTCAAAGCTGGGTATTCTGGGGTCGGCAACCTGGACGACGTATTTGTGGTGCGCGCCGGCCGTTGTCGCCGGCACGCTCCTGGGGCTCTGGCTGTTCGAGCGCGTCGATGACGGAAAGTTTCGCCGGCTTGTCCTGCTCTTCCTGCTGATCTCCGGCGCGACCATGATTCTTTGATCTGCAAACGGAAACGTTGGGGCTACACCCGACGGGGAGTCACTTATGGATCTTCGACGACGGCATTTTCTTTTTCTGACGGCAGGCGCTGCAGCTGTGCCGTTCATTGCGGGGGCTGCAAAGGCGCAAGCCTATCCGGCGCGGCCCGTGCGCGTGATCGTGCCGTTTTCGCCCGGCGGCCCAACCGATATTTTTGCACGGATCGTCGCAGGAAATCTCTCGCGCAGTCTCGGCCAGCAGTTCTACGTCGAGAACCAACCGGGCGCCGGTGGAAATCTTGGCATGGGAGCAGGCGCGCGAGCAGTCTCCGATGGCTACACCATCATGGTCGTCAGCACGAGCTACATCGTCAATCCCAGCCTTTATCCGAAAATTCCGTACGACCCGCTCAGGGATTTTGCGCCCGTGACCCTGGCGGCCGCGACCCCCAATGTGTTGCTGGTTCATCCGTCGATCCCGGCCGGTAACGTCAGAGAGCTGATTGCGTTTCTCAAGGCCAATAACGGCAAGTACAGCTACGCTCACTCCGGCATCGGCACCACGTCGCATCTGTCCGGCGAAATGTTCAAGCATTCGCAGGACCTCGATCTCGTGTCAGTGCCATTCGGCGGTGCGGCGCCAGCCGTCCAATCGACGCTCGCCGGTCATACGCCGATTGCCTTCACAGTGCTCACGCCGGCCGTTCCGCAAGTTAAGGAGGGAAAGCTGCGTGCTTTGGCCGTGACGACGCCGAAACGGACCCCGGCGCTGCCTGACGTGCCGACAATGGCGGAAGCTGGATTGCCCGGTCAGGAGTCCGACACGATATCGGGCGTTCTTGTTCCCGCCCACACCCCCCAGCCCATTATCGAGCTGCTCCATCACGAGATCGGCAAGGCGATGATTGAGCCGGAAGCTGCTCAGAAGCTCGCGTCGCTGGGCTTTGATATAATCGACACCACGCCGGAAGAATTCTCCAGCCGGATCCAGACCGAGATCCCGAAATGGGCCAAAGTGGTTGAGATGGCCGGGATCAAGGCGGAGTAGGGCACCGAAATTCGCGAAGTGGCGCGCCCGAGACGATTCGAACGTCCGACCTTTGCCTTCGGAGGGCAACGCTCTATCCAGCTGAGCTACGGGCGCGCGTAGGTCCTCAATAGACGAAACGTCCGCGAGCGGCAACGGCCCTTGTTT
>DASYSQ010000326.1:0-6502 GCA_036003145.1 Pseudolabrys sp. | reverse complement strand
GATGCCAAAACGCAATTTGGCGGCCGAAAAAAACAGCCGTCCCAAGCGGAATTAGGTGGTCTTCTAGGGCACTACCAAAACGGCCGATACGGCGATGCTGAGATGTTGGGGAGATCAATCACTCAACGATATCCACGCCATCAACTTAGCTGGAAGGTCCTTGGGGCGGCGCTCAACCAAGCGCGAAAATTTCAGGAGTCATTGATCCCTAACCAAAAAGCGGTGGATCTAGACCCTAAAGACGCCGAAGCCCGAATTATCTTGGGTAGCACACTGCAACAACTCGGCAGGCTCGAACAGGCTGAAGCGAGCTACAAAAAAGCAATAGCGCTAAAACCAGACTTTGCAGCAGCCCATTACTGCTTGGGAACTATGCTGCACGAGCTCGGAAGATTGGGCGATGCTGAAGTCAGCTACAGAAATTCTATAGCGCTCAATCCTAATTTTCCGGAAGCCTATATCAACTTGGGTAACACGCTGAGGAACAGCGGAAGGTCAGAAGAGGCTGAACCAATTTACAGAAGAGCGATAGCGCTGAAGCCAGACTTGGCAGAAGCCCATTACAACTTGGGTGTCACGCTGCAAGAGCTCGGAAGGTTAGACGATGCTGAAGCAAGCTACAGAAAAGCGATAACGCAGAAACCAGAATATGCAGAAGCTCATTGCGACTTGGGTCACGCGCTGAAGAGACGCGGCAGGTTAGAAGACGCAAAAGCTAGCTACAAAAAAGCCATCGAGGTAAAGCCAGACTATGCTTTGGCATTATGGCGCTTATCTGGTACGGCGCAGAGTATACCGGAGGCCAAATTTTGGATTGGTGAATGTTTAGCGGTAGATAAGAATCATGAGGGCGCCAAATTAACAAACGCCGCTTTAAATTTTTACCAGGGAGACAAAGCCGATTTTATTAATTTGATGCAATCTGACGCCAAAACCCATCCTTTAATGCGCTCATTTTCATGGGTATTCAGTTTACCTAAACTTCCCAGCTTATACTTCCACAAATGGGCTTTCTTCGATGCAGTTGTTGAGCAAAGTGTACGCTCCAGACCGTTTTACGAATTCGGCGTGTGGAGAGGGGCGTCCTTCAAATATCTTATTAAGACTTTTAAAAACGGCTATGGTTTTGATACGTTCACAGGCCTGCCTGAAGATTGGCATGTCGGGAACGGTAAATATGAAAAGGCGGGCGCTTATTCCAGCAATGGAGAAATACCAAAAATTGAAGGAGGAGAATTTGTTGCAGGTAAATTCGAAGACACTTTGCCAATTTTTTTCTCTAAACCTCGCCCACTAGCATCCGTAATAAATTTTGATGCCGACCTCTACTCTTCTACTATTTGTGCTTTGGATCAGTCGAAGCCAGTGATAGACAAACACACTGTGTTGATCTTTGATGAGTTAATAGCTCACGAATGTTGGGAACAAAACGAATTTAAAGCATTGAACGATTTTGTTTTTAAAAACAAGTTCGCTTATGAGGTGGTGGCTATCTCGTTCTTTACGAAACAAGTGGCAGTAAAATTAATCGCGCTGACGGAACCACTCGCAATGTTAGTTTAGCGGCGGGCCGCTTTTCATTTGATGTCCGCTATTGGCACAAAGCCGACATTGGCTTGTGCGCTGCACATGTCTGCTGTTGATCCAAAGCGGACATCAGACGTGGCAGTGGCGCACCAGCAAACACAAGGCCCGTACGCTCACACGCGTACAAGCTCCTTCCCCTTATTGGCGGCTACGAAGCCATTGAAAACCTCGTTGACCTGGTTCCACGACTTCAGCTTCTTCATGTTGTCGAGCCAGCGCTTGATGTCGGGATAGGCAGAGAGGTCGCAACCGACCAGATCGCCGATCGACACCACAGCGGCGCCGAAATAGTCAGCTATGGAGAGTTCGTCGCCGCAGAGATACCGGTTTTTCGGCCCGATCCAGTGGTCGTTGAGAATTTGCAGCCAATTTTTGGCACCTTCCTGTCCCCAGGCGATAGCGCCGGCGTGCGCTTCGTCGCTGCGGCGCTTGTGGTGGGGAAAGAGCTGCGGATAGATCAATCCGTAACCGAAGTCGCGGTAGAATTGGGTATTAAGCCAGTCCATGACCTCGTTGACTTTGGCGCGCTTTTTCAAGTCTTTCGGGTAGGACGGCAGGTCATATTTGTCGGCAAGATATTTTAGGATGGCCGAACTTTCCGTCAGGCGAAGATCGCCATCCTCAAGCATCGGCACCATCCGGTTGGGATTGATCGAGGCGTATGGCTCCTGATAGTGGGCGCCTTTGAGGATATCGACCATCTCCTCGTCGCATTTGATGCCGTTCTCAGCAATGAGCAGCCGTACGGGGCGGGTCGCGGTCGACACCGGATGCATATAGAGTTTCATTGTCACATCTCCCGTTGTTCTTTGTGTCGCGCTCGCATGTTCAATTCAACGCAAGCCGCTCATGCCGTGTGCGCAAGCAATAGCATGCCATCGTGGCACCATCTTGCTTGGAAATGGCGAAAAAGGTTCATCCTTGGTCATACTCATTCCCGCAACCCGGCATTGATAAGAAAGCTGGAGGAAACACGATGAGATTTCCAAAATCTGCCCGTTGTGCCTTCGTGGTAGTGTTGGGTCTTGCCTGTAGTATCAGCGCAGCCCCTGGACCCGCCGCCGCAGAAGAGTCTTACAAGGCTCAGATCGATGCGTTGCGCAATTCGCTGGAGAAATACAAGGACTACAAGGTGGCCGTGCGCGACCTTTATCTGTCGACTGTGGGCTGCGTGCATTACTCCGGCGAGAAAATGGCCCACCACATGGAATATCCCGAGGGCGCCATGGGCGTGCACTTTGTCAATGTCACGGTGCGGGGTGCCCCTGATCCGATGAAGCCCAACGTGCTGATCTACGAACCCGTCGGCAAGGAACTGAAGTTAGTGGCGGTTGAGTGGCTTGTGCCTTTAACGACAGATACCAAGGAGCGGCCCTCTCTCTTCGGCCAGCCCTTCATGGGCCCGATGGAGGGACACGAACCGCTCATCCCAAAAGAGTACGTGCATTATGACCTGCACGCCTGGCTGTTCAAAAACAATCCGCTCGGAATGTTTGCTCCCACCAACCCGAATGTGAACTGCAAGGACTCTACCTTTTCCCTGCTGGAAAAGCCGACCAGGATGATGCCGGGGCCATGAGCTTCGGTCGATGTCCGCTATTGGCACAAAGCGGGACATTCCTGAGCCGCCAATCAATGTCCGCTTTCGGGGGTGAAGCGGACATGGCTTTCGCGCCGCAAAATGTCCGCTAATGACCCAAAGCGGACATGGGCCTCCGATTGCGTGGCGGCCTGACAGACGACGTGTTGCACGGGCTCTTTGGCCAAAAAACCTCGAACCTCGGATGTGCTATGTTAGCTGATGCCATCCGACCCCAAGAGCTTCAAAGAAACGGCGCTTGAGGCGGAAAACGCCGGACTCCGGGACTTGCTCACGCAGGCCGGTATCGACGCGGCGCGCATCCTGAAGCAGGCCGGCATCGACGCGACTGAAAACGAGGTCGCCAAGCGATTGCAGCATCTGCTGCTGGAGGAGTTGCATCACCGCGTAAAGAACACGCTGGCGACTGTTAGCGCCATCACCTCGCAAAGCCTTCGAAACGCAAGAAGTCTGGATGAGGGCCGGATGGCGGTGGAAAGCCGGCTGGTCGCACTCGGTCGCGCCCACGATCTGCTGCTCCAGGCTCATTTTGCCAACGCAAAACTCGCGGACGTCATTCGGTTCGCGATCGAGCCCTTCGAGGGCCGGGATGCCTCGCGGTTTGCCGTGCAGGCCACAGCGTTGGAGATCGGGGCGAACGCCGTACTGCCCATAACCTTGTCCCTCAACGAACTCTGCACCAACGCGGTCAAATATGGCGCCTTGTCCAACGGAGCAGGGAGAATCGAGATCAGGGCGGCTGTCGATGAGAAGAATCTAAGGCTGACATGGAACGAGAGCGGCGGCCCACTTGTCTCCGAGCCGACGCGTCGCAGCTTCGGCACGCGCCTGATTGGCAGGTTGGCTGAACAGTTGCATGGCGATGCGCGGTTAACATACCAACCTGCGGGACTTGTGTACGAACTCGAGGTTCCGGTTAGCGCGCTCCGTACCTCCGCGGTTTAAGACAACACACCGCCTCCGCACCGGCATCCCGAGATTGGTGGAGCGGCAATATATCTGCGTGTAGCACCTAGCTGACATCGGCAACCTGTACAGCGGCGTACTCAAAAGCTCGCCTTGGAAGCTCGCCTTGGACGCGCTGGCGCTAGGAATTGCGTATTCGCCTGCGTTCTTCAAGCCACGCTTGACCGCCGGTATTGATCCAGCTCGACGCCTCTTCCTCAGAAGACCCCTCGAAGATTTCCTCGGATGGGGTGCCTTCAAGGACGGCCCACACCGACCAAACCGGGGCATGAGATGCCTTCCGGACAATCAGTTTCAGCTCGTCTTGGCTCACATGCGCAGTATCTAGAATGTCGGACATGCAAAATAGATATGTGTCGTCCGGCGCCGTTTGCAAGCACGGTTGGCGGTGTCTTTCGTTGTGCCGAACTACAGTCGCGATGTCTGCTTCTGGCACAAAGCGGACATTACAACCCTAGCGACGAATGTCCGCTTTTGGGGGTAAAGCGGACATTCGGGTCTGCCATTTCTAACTCGCCGCCCAGCCGCGAAGTGCTAGGCTCACTATCTAAGCGTGGGGCCACATGCAGCGGCGCAACTTCATCAGACTTCTAGGTGGCGCGGCCGTAGCGTGGCCGCTCGCGGCGCGCGCACAGCAGAGCGACCGCGTGCGGCGCATCGGCGTGCTGGTGGCCGCGACCGCCGACGATGCTGACTATCAGGCCCGGATCGCAGCGTTCCAACAGGGCCTGCAGCGACTGGGCTGGAGCGACGGCCGCAACGTGCACGTCGACATCCGCTGGGCCACGACCAAACCCGACGACATTCGCGGGCACGCGGCCGAATTGGCCGCGCTCGCGCCGGACGTCATCCTGGCTGGTACTGGCACCGCAACAGTGGCGCCGTTGCTACAGGCGACCCGCACCGTTCCGATCGTGTTCGCGGTGGTCATCGACCCCGTCGGCGCCGGCTTCGTCGACAGCCTGGCGCGGCCGGGTGGCAACGCGACCGGGTTCACAGTTTTCGAATACGGCATGAGCGGTAAATGGCTGGAGCTGCTGAAGCAGATCGCGCCGGCCGTGACGCGGGCGGCGGTGCTTCGGGATCCGACTATCGCCTCCGGGATCGGGCAGTTCGCTGCCGTCCAGGCCGTGGCGCCATCGCTTGGGGTAGATTTGAGTGCAGTCGACGTGCGCGATGCCGGCGAAATCGAGCGCGCCGTCACGGCATTCGCACGCTCCTCGAATGACGGCCTGATCGTGACGGCGAGTGCGTTGGCGACGCGCCATCGCGATCTGATCATTGCGCTCGCTGCCCGGCTCCGATTGCCCGCTGTCTACCCCTATCGCTTCTTCGTCACCATTGGTGGCCTCATCTCCTATGGACCTGATTTTGTCGACCAATACCGACAGGCGGCCGGCTACGTCGATCGCATCCTCAAGGGCGAGAAGCCAGCCGAGCTGCCGGTACAGGCGGCGACCAAGTACGAGCTTGCGATCAACCTCAAGACGGCAAAAGCCCTCGGCCTGACCGTGCCGCCCGCTGTGCTCGCGCGCGCTGGCGAGGTGATCGAATAAACTTGGCCGTCCGCTATTGGCACTTAGCGGACATCCAACCGTGACCCCAAATGTCCGCTTCTGGCGGTCAAGCGGACATGCCTTTTTGCACTGCAAATGTCTGTTTTTGACCCAAATCGGACATCGCCCTCGTTCTACGCTCCGAGGACCGGATCGATCACCCGCCCGACAGCGTATCCCGTTGTCGTGAGTTGATAGCGATAGCGGTTTCGCAAATCGATGGTGATCCAATTGTTGGCAACCGCCTTGTTGATCCCGCGTTGGAAATCACCGTCGCGCACTTCAAAAAAATAATTGCGTTGCAGCGTGCCGGTCGCAGGAATCCGGTGGCGCACGAAAACGCCGAGGATTTGACGGCTAACGTCCTCGTCGGAAGGTCGGTCAGGCATAGATCGACAATACGGTTCGCTCGCCGTCGCTCCTATGGCCGCACGGCAACAGTGGACAACATTGCACAACCGAGGAGCAACCTTGCCTTTGCTGCATGTCCGCTTTCGGAAACAAAGCGGACATGCCATTTTGCACTGCACAGGTCTGCTTTTGACCCAAAGCGGACATTGGCCGATGACGGCACTCAGCGTCGGCTAGGTCACGAGGTGTGAATTACCACCTGCAGTGCCTATGGCCCCAGCGGTCCCACCAGCAGTGACGACCACCGCGACAGTGCACACGTCCCCAGCGGTCACGCCAGCAGTTTCGCCCCCACTGTACGTCCGTCAAATTATCGAGGCCGGCGGTGGCGGCCGCAGGAAGCGGGAGGATCGGTGCCGCTTGGGTCGTTCCGGACCCGCCC
>DASYSQ010000325.1:0-14344 GCA_036003145.1 Pseudolabrys sp. | reverse complement strand
TCCCCGTACGAACGTTCGCGTGGATGTCCGCTTTGGGTCAAAAACAGACATGTGCAGTGCAAAAATGCCATGTCCGCTGAGCGCCAACAGGGGACATCGTTTCGAATCATCGCGGGTGGATATAAAAAGGGACCGCTTGGTGTGTGCGCCGAGCGATCCCTTCTGCGATCCGCCGAAAGTTGGGACACCCGGGTTGGGTAATTCGGCGTCTCATACGACAATATCAGTCAGACGGATCAATTTGGCTGTGCGCTTGATCACACTTCCCGATGCAATGCGACTTTTTGTGACGCCCAGCACACCGCGCCAGGCCGAACATCCGTATCTTTATAAAAGAAGCGAACAGACACGCTTTGCTTGTAGTATCCCACTCCCATTGATCATGCCCTGCTATGAAGAACCTTCAGATTCTTCTAGTCGAACTCAAGCAGCTTCCACCCGAGATTGGAGAGAGTGGCGAATCCCCGGGGGCGCTGCGGAAGGGGCCAAATGTTTACTGTTCCTGAACTGGCGGCGGAGGCTCTGGGGTCTTACCTTTCCGAGCACATGGGTCGCCGGTTTGGCTCGACGGATGCGGGCTTAATAGAACGCGTCCAGTCGGCTGCCAGACTTGCTATCGACTGTATCGGCAACAGTGACGCGCTCTATCACAATGTCGAGCATACGATGCTGGTAACGCTCGTCGGCTTCGATATTTTGAGGGGACGACAGCTTTTAATTGAGACAAATGCCAGCGATTTCGAGCACCTTATTGTCGCTTGTCTCTTTCACGACATTGGTTATGTCCGCGGTGTTCTTAACGGCGATAGCGCCGACGGCTATATTATTGACGCCAAAGGTAACAAGGCCGAGCTGCCGCGCGGCTCGTCAGACGCCGCGCTAATGCCTTACCGCGTTGACCGGTCAAAACTGTTCGTGATGGAGCGCGTGGCCAAGATCAAATCGCTTGACGCGGCCCGTATCGCCAACGCCATCGAGTGCACGCGTCACGGCGCCGACGACAGCGACGGCGAAGAAGGCATGCTGGTACGCGCCGCGAATCTCATCGGCCAGCTCGGAGATCCACAATACCTGCGCAAAGCCAATGCGCTTTATTACGAGTTCGAGGAAGTCGGAAGGAATAAGCAATTCGGTTATGTTTCGCCGGCCGATCTCACCGATCTATATCCGAAGTTTTATTGGAGCAGCGTATCGGCGCATATCCAGAGCGCCATGCGCTACCTCAACGTCACGTCGAACGGACGGCAGTGGATCGCCAATCTCCACAGCAATATCTTTCGCGCCGAGCGCGAGCTAAGCCACTCCGGTCCACAACGGTAAGACTGGGGTTCTCAGTTCATATCCGGGCCGGACTGACGGCCCCCTGTTTTGGGCAATTGGTGCACTAGCCAATGTCGCCTTTACCCCTCGAAAGCGGACGTCGGTCAGCACGGTGCTCATGTCCGCTTTGCGCCACAAACGGCCATAGCGCTATGTTGAGCCAACTACGGAGATACAAGGTAAAGACGAATTGGCGTGCGGGGACTGGAGTCGTCATGCGGTCTCACCTACTCGTCCTGGCCTGCGCCCTGCTTGTGCTGCCCGCCCAAGCCCTGGCCGGTGCCAAGGAGAAGGTCGCGGCGCTCGCTCCGTCGGGGCTGGTGCTCGCGATGGACGAAAAGGGCAACGAGTTGGTGGTTCAGAACGCTGACAAGCCCTTCGTCCCTGCCTCCGTCACCAAGGTCGTGACCGCGTGGCTGGCGATGGAGGTCTTGGGCGGCGACTATCGCTTCGAGACCCGCTTCTACCTGGATAGCGACCGGGTACTCTACATTCGCGGGGGCGGCGACCCGTTTCTGGTCTCCGAAGAGCTGGCTCAGCTCGCGTCGGAGCTGGTCGCCGCAATCGGCAAGAAGCCGTTAAGCGGCATCGTGCTCGACGCGAGCTACTACCCCTCCGACATCCGCATCCCGGGCATCGAGGACACCGATGAGGCCTACGACGCGCTAAACTCCGCGCTCGCGGTGAACTTCAACACGATCCATGCCGAGCGTCAGGGCAAGACGATCCGCTCCGCCGAGAAGCAGACCCCGATCACGCCGCTCGCTATCAGCCAGTTCCGGGCGCGGGGCCCTCAGGGTCGCGGCCGCATCAGCCTGACACAGGATCCCGCGGTGGGGCTGCAATATGCCGGCGAGCTGATCGTCGCGTTCATCGAGCGGGCCGGGGGCAGCGTCAAGGGCAAGATCTCGACCGGAGCGGTGCCCGAGGGCCTGGAGCCGGTCTACATTCACCGCCAGTCGCGCACCCTTTCGGAGATCCTGGCCGAATTGCTCCTCGGCTCGAACAACTACATCGCTAACCAAATCTTCCTGGAGCTCGGCGGGCATCGCCTGGGCGGGCCCGTCAGCCTCGCGAAGTCGCTCCAGGTCGCGAACGAGATGCTCGCCAAGCACGGCCTCGCTGAGTCCATCCATCTCGAGGAAGGCTCGGGCATCAGTCGCGGCAACCGCTTCACGGCCCGCGGCCTTGCCCAGTTGCTGCACCTCTTCCAGCCCCATGCTACCCTGCTACGCCGCGGCGACGGCGCGCTCTTCAAGACCGGCACTGTTCCCGGCGTCCGCACCTTGGCGGGCTATGCCGAAACCTCCAACCATGGGCGAGTGCGCTTCGTGATCGCGCTCACAAGCAACGACAGCACGATGCGCTTTCGGCTGCTCAAAGCCATCCAGTCGGGGCTGTAGGCGGAGGCGCCCGAGTTGAAGATCCCCACGCGTGACAAAAATCCGCGATGGGTCATAGACGCACAACCGCCTTGGGCCAAAACTCAACTTTGTCCGCTCTGGTCCAAAAGCGGACAACCGCGGGCGCGGTCGGATTGTCCGCTAAGTGCCAATAGCGGACTCATACGGCGCAGCAGTTGGGATCGCGATTCATTCATCCCTCAGCGAGCGCAAACAGCGACAGCAGCACAGTAACGCGAGGATGACTGCGGCAAGAGCCAGCAATTGCAAAGCATCGGTTCAAAAATCAGTAAGCACTCCAGTTCCACAATTGCTGTATTTTGCCGGATGCATATGAGAATATTCCTCTGTAACCTGCGGCATCGCTTCGAGCGATACGGGTGCCATAACCTTCGGTTGGTACTTCGAAATGACCAGTGTCTGGAGTCCCCCATTCTGCTCCCGAGTCCAATCCACATTCGTGAGCCATCTTAATCGTGTGTTTTGGCTGTTTTACAGTAACTTCATTGTATCGAACTTGGTTTACATCAAGAGCTTTTCCGTATGCGTGCAAGCTCAAATAATTCGTTCCAAAAATCTTTCGATAATTATAGCCCCCTATATCTTTTATTGGGTAATCTGCAGCTATTAATTTCCTTAATAGACAGACAAACTTACTGGCGTGTTCTGTTGCTACTGAGGTTTTAAGCACATTATCCGGAGTATGAATTACTAACAGAGACATATTTTTTATATCTGATTGCTCGAGATTTATAGTTGTAGTCCCGATTTTGATTTCTGATGTTTTGGGCTGTGGTGATGGGACGTAGCTATGATCTACACTGGCCACTTGAACTTTTGGTTCCTCAACGGTTTGATCGAAGTCGCTGCAGGGTAGCGATGCTACACTTACGTTGGATAGCAATAGTCCAACCGTAATCGTGCAGTACATTACTACTCCCCGATTGTCTCACTTTGGAATTGGTGAGCCCGAGCCCGGTCCATCACACTTAAGGAATTTTACAACGTCACGCCAGCGAGTCTAGACGTTCGCCAGGGAGCGTAGCCGGCGGCACACACCAAAAGCGATGACAGCAGCGACCACAATTGTTTTCATGTTGTGCCTCCCCGCAGTCCACGCGCGCGTAAGAACTGCTTCCTGCGCCCAATCTTCGGCAAAATTAGAGCGGGAGACGGCCCTGGGGCATGCGAATACCACTTGCGTCCACTGGGAGGTATGACGTGGAGGCCCGCCAATGTCCACTTTGGGTCACAAGCAGACATTGCCGCATGTCCGCGCCATATCCGCGCCATATCCGCGCCATGTCCGCTTTACCCCCACCAGCGGACATTGATTGGACGTCTCGACAGGGCGGGGACGCGCGGCCCGCCTTCGAGTGAGGGCCGAACCAACAGGATGTGAGTGGCGTCAGCCCGGCTCCATGCCGCGTTTCTTGAATGCTGAACCCGCTTCAGGGGTGGTCAGAAATTTGACCAGCGTCTTAGCCGCTTCGGCTTCCTTAGCACCGACGATCATGCCACTGGAAAACACGGTCGTCTGTTGCACGTCCGCAGGCAGCGGACCGACGTAATCAACACCGGGAAAGTTTCCAAGCTCGCTGACCTGCTGGAAGCCGAGCTCGACCTCGCGTCCGGCAATTAAGGTGCCCACAAACACGCCGGTCGGCGTCTGCTTGAGCTTGTCCTTGACTTGGTCGGTCAAGCCCAGCCTCTCGAACAAGCTAATCATATAGATGCCGCTTGGGCCCGTGGAATAACCGATCGACTTGGCCGCCAGCAAAGTTTTCTTTAGTGCCTCGGTGGTGCTGATGTCGGGCTTGGGTGCACCCTTCGGCACGCCGACGGCGACACCAGATTTGGCTATATCGACACGGCTACCGGCCACGGCCTTACCGGCCTTTATCTGCGCGTCGATCGCTGGCCCGGCCATAATGATCATGTCGTAACTTTCGCCATCGGCCAGCCGCTTCTGTGCGCCGAGCGTGCCAGTAAAAACAGTCGTTACTTTGTGTCCGGTGGCCTTTTCGAATCGCGGCACCAGTTCGCGATAGGCCTCTTCGGTGGCTTGAGTGGAAAGAACTTTGATCCCAGCAGCGCTGGTCACGGCGGGCACCATTAGCGCAGCCGCTGCTGCAATAATGAATAGTCTTTTCATGTAAGCCCCTTCGATGCGTGTATGCAACAATCGCCAGATGATTTGGTTGCCGAGCGCGCAAGTTGCTCTGAATCCGCGGTGCCGGCAAGTATCTGACATCGCGCACGTTCGGCTCGTGTCCGCTTTATCCCCGAAAGCAGACATGTGCAGTGCAACTCGACATGTCCGCTAAGTGCCAATAACGGACATTCGCTTGACAAGTCAGTGCAACGGTTGCGCCTCGCTTGCACTCCGTTTGAGCCGGCGACAGAGTGAAGTTGGACCGAGGTCCAATGCTTACACTTCTCGAACTCCGTTACTCTCATTTCGAAAAGCTAGGAGGAGAGGTCATGCGCTATCTCCAATTGATGATACTTGTCTTATCATGCACCTTTGGTACGCCAGTATTTGCAGACCTTTGTTGCCCAAGCGGATGCGTTCTAAGCGGTTACGGCAATGGCTGTTGGCACATCGGCACAAACAATAGCTGTGGTCCTGCCTCAACTTGCGGAGGATCTGCTTCCGGTGGTGGCGGCGGAGGAGGGGGCACAGGCGGCGGTGGAATCTACCCCCAGCGTGCACCTTGCACAGTTTGGTATCAGACCCAACAAAACCGCGATGACGCCACCAATCAATGTGTATCCGTATTGACTACAAATGCGCAGTTCTGGGGTTGTTTGTTTGAAGACAATGCTGGCAGGGCCGAGGACCAAAGAACTGGTCTCAGCTGCGCTGACCGTCAGGCTGCACTTGCAAAACAGTGCCGGCCTCGCTGCGCGACGTACGTACAATCTATGACAACTTGCAGCGGCGGAGCAGATGGCGGGTGGCAAACAACGTTCGGAGATATCGGCGGATCTACGTACGGGTCCGCGCGCGTTGATCTGTGCGGACCTCGGCTTAAAACCAGCTTCTTTAATCGCGTCGGGCGCTCCCGCCCCCCACGCCTCACGCCTTAGATAGAGAACCCAAAGGCCCGCACGTCGTAAAGTCGGATGTCCGCTTTGGGTCATAAGCGGACACGGTAGCAACCTTACTCGATAATCTCATCGGCGCGCTGCTGGAGAGACAAGGGCACATCGAGGCCGAGCGTCTTCGCAGTCTTGAGGTTGATCACAAGCTCGAACTTAGTTGGTTGCAATATTGGTAGATCGGCGGGCTTCTCACCCCTGAGGATACGACCAACGTAGACGCCAACCTGACGATATGAATCTCTAAAATTAGGCGCGTAGCTCATCAAGCCACCGGCCACGACGAATTCGCGCACTTCATAAGTCGTAGGGATGACGTATTGGGCCGCCAGCGCCACAATTTTATCGCGTAGGGTGATGAAAAACGAATCTGCACCAACAACAAGTGGCCCGGCTTGCATTTGGGATATTTTCGCGAAGGCGGGATTAAGCTCGTGCTCCCTCGTGGCGCGATAGATATGAAGCCTTAATCCAAGAGCGCGTGTTGCCTCCTGCATACTCTGAATCTGAGTTTCAGACGTCGGATTCGAAGAATTCACGAGCAATGCAATTGAATCGGCTTTGGGCACTAGTTCACGCAGGAGTTCCAGTCGTTTGGGCACCAACTCAATTGTGAGCCCACCGATGCCGGTGATATTGCCGCCCGGCTTACTGTAGCTTGCAACGAGACCCAGTTTCACAGGATCGCCGCCTATAAAGAAGACGACTGGAATGGTCGCGGTTGCTGATTTTGCCGCTAGCGCTGTCGGCGGAGCGAAAGCGGCCAGAGCTGCTACGCCACCGCGGACGAGATCGCCTGCCAATGCGGGCAGTCGATCGAATTGGCCATCTGCCCAACGATATTCGATTGTGACGTTCTGACCGGCAACATAGCCTGTTTCGCCAAGACCATCGTGAAATGCCGCTATTGTGTGGGTATTCTGCGAAGCCGATCCACTGTGAATGAGCCCAATAACCGGCAACGCAGAGCGTTGCGCGCGCGCAACGAACGGCCACGCGGCTGCCGTCCCGCCGCCGACCAATGTGATGAACTCGCGTCGCCTCATTGCCTTCCCCGGGTCTCACGTTGCCAAGAGCGGACATGCCAATTTATTCGATTACCTCGTCAGCGAGATCAAATACATTGCGCGGGATGGTAAGCCCAATGGCTTTCGCGGCTCGCAAATTGATGATGAACTCAAATTTGGCGGGCTGTTCGACGGGAAGGTCCCCTGGCCGCGCACCTTTAACAATCTTGTCGACGTAGGTTGCGGCGCGGCGGAAAAGATCTGTCACGCTCACACCGTAGCTCATGAGGCCGCCATCCTTCACGTAATCCGATGTGTAGTACATGGTCGGGATGCGGCTTCTCACGGCGACGTCCGCCACTCTTGTTCGATTGGAGAGGAGGTAAGGACTTGCCAATACGAGAACGGCCTCAGCATGGCCATCGGTCGTCGCAGCTTTGAATGCAGTCTCGATATCTTGGGGTCCCGAAACTTCGAAGATCTGAAGGCGGAGCGCAAGTACATTTGCCGCACGCTCTACATCCGCCAAAGCTTGTGTGTTGCCCGGCGTTGCCGACGTCCCGATGACGGCCACGCGAGAAAGCCCGGGAATGGTGTCCTTGAGTATCTCAAGTCGCTTCCCACCCAAGTCCGACCGAAGGTTTGAGAGACCCGTAATATTGCCACCAGGCCGCGAAAGGCTGGCGACAAAGCCCGTGCCAACTGGATCGGGGTCCTGTGCCATAACGATTGGTACCGCGGACGTTACTTCCTTCGCGAAACGCGTCGCTGTGGTGCCCTCAGTGACGATGACGTCTACCTTCAAACGCACCAGTTCGCCTGCAAGGGTCCGTAGGCGGTCGAGGTTTCCTTCCGCAAATCTATACTCGACGAGAATATTTTGCCCCTCGACATATCCAAGCTCCCGCAAACCCTGTTGAAACGCCTCAATGCGGGCTTTCATTGCGGAGGGTATATTGACACTGAGAAATCCGACGGAAATCTTGTTGGTCGCCCGTTGCGCGCGCGCAACGAACGGCCAAAGCGATGCCGAGCCAGCCATGGCTCTGATGAAATCTCGCCTGCGCACGCAATCCTCCAACCGCGCCCGCCAGTCTTTTTTCAAATCTTATCAGATGCGCAATCAGTGGGAAGGGCGATTGGTCCGCTTTGGGTCAAAAGCGGACATTTGCAGCGCATAAGCCGATGTCCGCTAAGTGCCAGAAGCGGACATCGGGTCACTCATTCAATCACCTCGTCGGCGCGTCCAACCAGCGGCTGCGGGACCTTGACGCCGAGCGTGTTGGCAGTCTTGAGATTTATGATCAGCTCGACTTTAGTGGACTGCACGACGGGCAAGTTCGCTGGTTTCTCGCCTTTGAGAATTTTCCCCGCATAGATGCCGACCAGACGATAGTATTCTACTTCATCGCTTCCGTAGCTCACCAGGCCGCCGGCCGCCGTGAACGGCCGATATTCGCAGATCGTCGGCACCGCGTAGCGGAGCGATAACGCGGCAAGCTGCTCGGCCCGGGTCGTAAACAAGACATCCGGCATGATCAGGAGTGCAGCCGCTCGCAGTTGGGCCAAAGTTGCAAACACTGTATCGAAATCGCGATCAGTGCTCGCATTCAAGACATGGAGTTGCACGCCGAGGGCTCGGGCGACCGGCTGCAAGGACCGCAAGAACGGCTCAGCGAGAGCGGGATTAGCCGGGTTAACGAGCACAGCGATAGCGGTCGCCGTGGGCAGCAATTCGTGCAATAGCTCCAGCCGCTTTGGGCCTACCTCAACTCCCAAGTTGGTTACGCCAGTCATGTTGCCGCCGGGGCGGATCAAGCTGGCAACAAGTCCGGCCTTGACCGGATCGACCGCCACCGCGAACACAATTGGAACGGTTGCGGTCGCGGCCTTGGCCGCTATTGCCGTAGGTGTACCGCCGCCCGCCACTAGCACGCTCACCTGATGACGAGCCAGTTCGGTTGCGAGAGTCGGCAGTCGATTGTTTTGGCCTTCCGCCCAGTGGTATTCGATAGCTACGTTTTGGCCCTCGACATATCCCGCCTCTTTCAATCCCTGTCGGAACGCGCGCAAACGAGTCTCGTACAAGTCAGGGGATGAACTGCTGAGGAAGCCAATTATCGGCATTGTCGCCTGCTGGGTATACGCCACAAGTGGGCAGGGTACCGCCGAGCCAATAACGACTTTGATGAAATCGCGCCGTCTCATTGCCGCCCCCGAAAGCTAAGGCAAGGCATCTTAGCGACTTAAACTGGGAGATTGGAAGCAGCAGTCAATGTCCGCCACGTGCCACAAGCGGACCTCACGCCAGGCCATCATTGTCGTCGAATTAGCGTTGCTTTTCAGTCTTCGGTATGGAGCCGAGATCAATGGTCCAATGTTGGGCCGAGCGAAACCAGTACTGTAGTTTGGGCATAAATTCGTTGCGCTGATGCAGCGTGCCTACACGAATGGAATGAACCTTTGGTCCGTCATCGACCGTTGTGGAATAGATTGGCGTCCCACAATTTGGACAAAACGCCTGTTGCCGTTTGGTGCCGCTTTCGGCTGTTTTGACGTATATTTTCGGTTCACCTGATCGAAGCTTAAAAGAACCTTGCCGCGAGGGCACGACGCTACGAAATGCCGACCCCGATAGAGTCTGGCAGTCAGTACAATGGCAGACCCCGGTCATTTCTGGATCGGCCTCTGCCTCGTAGGCGATAAGGCCACAGTGACAAGCTCCGTCGATTTTCATTGCGGCGTCTCCCGGGAGGACTGTGAGCCCAGCTTACAATCTAGCCGGTCTAGGGTACACGGACCAATGTCCGCTAAGTGCCACAAGCGGATAGTCCATGACTTTCAGACAAATTTCTGATGCAGAGTGCATTTGCAAATTATCCAACCCAGCCCGGAGGATTCCGGCTGCGTCAACTCGAATAAGCCACCGCGAAAGTTCGTGGCATTTGCGCGACTGTTTTCACGTCAAAACTTTGGATGTCAAAATTTATTCCGGACAAAAACGGAGATGAACTGCGACAACAAAACATGACGGCAGCTTGAAATTTCGGGGGACAATCGATTTTAGCTTTCGGCCGCCTGTGCGATAAGTCACCTCGAAAAGAGGGGCCACTCGTTTTTGCAAACGGCGGCCCCAATTCAGGCCACTGGCGGGGTGACGCCGGTGGCCGCCCTTTACCAAAATAGCGTCGGCGCGACTTCTTTGTGACGGAACTGCAGCTGTCCCCGAATTCCACGCAATTCGGGACAGGTAGTGGCAGAGTTGCCAGCAACGGTGCCCCGTTACCTAAGTTTGCCGGGCACGAGCGTGCGAGCGGCGCCTAATCACTACGTTTCAAAATTTTTCATCGCTTTTTCGCGCGTTGCTGAGGAGCCGCGACCGTGTGGCGGTTCTTGTTTGCATGTTTGAGATTCAGCGGTGTGATTTGAATTCCGCGTTACGTCCGGTGCCTGACATCAGGGTGGTAAATTAGTGTCATTGTGCGTGGAGGTAGAGAGATAATAAGGTCTATGTGGGGGGTAAGTGTCAGGGGACGCTTACCATGCTCATGCTTTTCAAGATCGTGATGACGATTTCGATCGTCTGGTTCATGGCGGGCCTTTTTGGCCTTATTTTCAAATCAAACGGGATGAGGCCAAATTTCCTGATGGGCCTCGCCGCTTTATTAACGGCAGCGCTCGTTGGCTACATGTGGGACATTGGAAACCTGCTGTATCGCTGAGGCGCGAAGAAGCCATGCAGGCGGAACAGCTGCTAGCGTCAAGCGGGGTGACTATGGCTGCAGGAGCCATGATCTCGTTATCGTTTGCAGTGTCGCCACCACTCGTGCTGGTGCCGCCGCGACCGCCACTCGTCGACGCCAGCGGTAACGTCACATCGCAACAGCACCCGACCATTGAGACTGTGGGTGCGGCTATCGCCGACGATTTCGGACGCCGTTGGCAGGTGGCTACCGACAACCTCCCGCCGATGGCAGTGCGTGACCCGCTCCAGGGTCTGATCGGCGGTCTGCTGCCACGAGCGGAGGATGCGCTACAAGTGACGCAGGCGGAGCCGCACAATCTTGCTGCCGCACCGGAGCCTGAACAGCAGGAGTCGACCACGGAAATGCCGCAGGAGTCGCGAACGCGGCCATCCGACGCCTGCGCCCGTCAAGGCCTGCGTCGAATTAACTACACGCAAAACCATCACCGTTACTGGCGCTGCGCAGGTCGGCGATAATTTATTTTTCTGTAACGCAGTGCCAAGGTCCGTTATTGGGGATAAAGCGGACATCGCTCCCGCATCGCAAATGTCCGCTTATGACCCAAAGCGGACATCGCGATTGCTAGTGTGTTTTCTGGTGTTCGCACCAAAACTCGAGCAGCCTTTTTGCAGTCGAGGGTGACAGCCTCGTATAGTCGCTTTTCAATTTATTGAGCTCATCCTCGGTAGCCGCTCTCCCGAGTAAATCATCTTGCAGCAGAGCACGTAAGGTGGGCCACGACAGTCCTGCAGCCTTGCATGGTACCAGCAAGGGCTCGTTACGACCGTCGTCCAGCATTTGTTTGATCATATCAACTGGCGCAGCGCACAACGTTGCGAGCGCGGTAACTGTTGCCGCATACTTGCGCGCTTTTGCGAGCTCGAGCAACGTCACTTGGTCGAGTTCGCCGTTTTCGCACATAAGCTGAACAAGGCGCTGCGCGGCCGTAAAATCAGCATCCAATTCTTCATTTTCGATAACTTCATTTGGAATGCTGGCGAGTATTTCCCTAATATCATCGCGCTTTTCTGGCATAGCTAGCGCCAAGAGACGCGCTCGCACGGCGTCGGTAACACGCTCCAAAAGACGGCGGAGAATATGTAATGGGAGGTCGAGGCGTAAACCAATTTTTTCTAGAAGTGATTCATCAGCCTCAGGTTGATCCACAAGACAAGCATAAGCTTTTTCGGAGAAGCGAGCCCCTGAATTCTCGGCCAGTTTACTGATCACTTGTCGATCCCCACGCTCAATCAGGGTATCGGTCAAGGCCTCGCTGAGACTGCTACGTTTGGAAATTGCCAGCAGGTGGGATTGGCTTTTGGCTGTAGCAATTTCGATAAGGTCAGGCGTTGTCAGTCGATCCGACATCGACAGAACTGGCCCAGCGATGGCTATCTCATCGTCGCACGCAAGCGTGTGAATGACTTTGGTCGGAGCATTGTTGATTGGCGCGAGCCGCTCGCTGAGTTCAATCAAAGCCGTTGACTCCATCCGCGTGATCAGATGGCCCAAAACGTCATCGAATACCTGGATTTGCAGCTCAGTAAGCCGTTCGTGTCCGCCGAGAAATAAATCCGTGACGCGCTTAAGGGTTTCGACCCGTTTTTCCTGCGAGCCGCGCCTTACGGCATCCTCGAGTTCAGAAATCAATAACCTGTGCTGATACATCGAATTCGTTTAGCTGGTTCTGAATTCACATGCTTCGGCGCCGGGGCGCGACTTATTAAGAGTAAGTAAATGCCATTTTACGTGGAAAGCGTTTAAGAATTGATCTAGCGGACATCGCGATTGGGCGGCGTCATGTCCGGTCATGACCCAAAGTGGACATTGGCCAGTCCATCTAAGGTCCGGAACCCACACCCGTGCTACTTTAAGTTGATACAAAAGCTGGAGCCTGCGTGGGGGCAAACGTGGCGGGGCGAACAAACGACGTGATTGTCATCGGCAGCGGGTTCGGTGGTTCGATCACCGCGGCTCGCCTCGCCGAAGCGGGAGCACGGGTTACCTTGCTTGAACGCGGGCCCTGGTGGGACACCGTGCCCACCCGCTCCATGAATATCGAACGCCGAATGCCTTTTCCGCGCGGCTGGCGCATCTACACCAATTTCCTGCGTACGGTGAACCATCCTTTTGTCCCCGGCGGCAGGGTCACAACGAACCGCAAAGGGCTAATCGAACTCTTCTATTCCAAAGGTCTTGAAGTTGTGTGCTCTTCGGGCGTCGGCGGCGGAAGCCACGTCTACAACGCGGTCCACCGGCGGCCGCTGCGAGATGATTATTGGGATGGTCATTACGAAGGCCTGTCGGAAGAGACGATGGCGGAGCATACCGCCGCATTCCTGGCGCGCATGGGATCGACTCAACCGGGGCCGCACAATCGTCCGCCGTTTAGCGCGATGGAGCGCTACCACAACCACCCTCACTTCGCGCCTGCCGCCCCGAAAGTGGAGATCAGAACCGGCTTTCTTCTGCCCGATGACCCTGATCATCCAAAGAAGATCGTAACCGAGGCGGGCGTCGAACGCTGGCAGGCGGACTATCGAAGCGGAGACTTCGGCTTTCTCGGCGCGCCGTCGGGCGCGAAGGCCACTCTGGATGTGTGTTATCTCGCTCCCGCAATGAAAAAGGGCCTGGTCGTGCGCGACCTGTGTGAGGCTCTCGCCATCTCGCGCTCGCCCGACCTGGGTGGGCGATACCGTGTGGATTTCGTCGACCACAGCAACGCAATCAAGGAGGCTTTGGGCGCTGACAATGTGATCGTCGCCGCCGGGACCATGAATACCTTGCGTCTTCTGCTGCACAGTCGCGATGCGGCCGGAGGATTGCAGGGCATGCCGCATCTCGGCAAGCGCTTCAGCGCCAACGGCGATATGCGCGGCTATTGGGATTTGAACGAAGCCGGCGCCGATTTCACGATTGGGCTGTCGAGCAAGGGCGGCATCGTTCTCAGGAATGCTCCGGAACCGCATTCACCGGTCGGACAATACAACCTGCCGAGCATTGACTCCTATCCCTTCCCTAAGGCCTTCCGCGAACGTCTCAAGCGCGGTCTCATTGTCAGCAGCATGGGTATCGACGCGATGGACGGCGTCGTCAGTCTCAAGGACGGCAAGCTCAACATCAATTTCGACCCAAAAAACAGTCCCGTCTTCGCACAGGGCTACGACACGATGATGGAAATGGCTCGCTTGTCCGGCCGCAAGATCTATGTCAGCAAAAGGCCATCGACCGTGCACCCAATGGGCGGCGCTTGCGTCGGCAAACTCGAACAGGGCGGTGTTGTTGATGCCGGTGGCGAAGTCCATGGCAACCCCGGTTTGTTCGTCGCGGACTCTACCGCGCTGCCAGCCGTGATCGCGGCGCCGCCGACTCAGACTATCGGATCATGGGCCGAAAACGTGGCCAAGCGTCTCACCAGGAAAAGTTGAATGCGAGGCTGCCGAGATGCGGGAGCTCGGCGGCCGCCACCGAAACAATTGATTAGATCATCCTCATGTCCGCTTTCGGCGGGCAAAGCGGACATCCAAGGCACATGGGCTTGGGTGGAGGAGGAGCGGAAGCTCGTTTAGCCTCTCTGGCGAACAGGATTGCCGATAGCGTCCCGTCAAGAAACCGAAGTGACCCGCCCTAAAGATAAATAATCGAAATTGGTGATCGATTTACGTTGTGCTCGCTGCGAGCGAACACGTACAAGTATTTGGGGGCGCTAGCAGGGGCAGAACCTATGTGGATTTTGATCGTCTATGTTTTGATTGTCGTGGCT
>DASYSQ010000324.1:0-2250 GCA_036003145.1 Pseudolabrys sp. | reverse complement strand
ACGACCACGACAATAGCAAGCGGTAAACAGCTCCGTAAGGTCAGGGTGTCGAGTTCCCCGTATCAACCTCAGGCCTGCTGCCATGAGCAGACATGGCGAGAGGTCAGCGCGATGTCCGCTTTTCTCCCAATAGCTGACATTCCGGGCAGCAATCAGCATGTCCGCTCTGTGTATGCGAGCAGAAGACGTGGCGGCATACCGGTCGCGCAGCACCTATTGGCATCAACCACGCCGCCGAAAGACTAAAGCAACGTGAAAAACTCGACCAAACTTTTCGCAAAAAAGCCTTCAGACGACGTGCGCCAGTTGAATGCTACCTCGGGTTAATTGACCGACTCATTCATAGTCGGCCGCGGCGATGATGTGCACATTTACCTCACAGCGAGCGCGACATGTTCGGCAGCATGCGGCTTGTTGCTCAAGGAGGCCAGTCGATGCCTGTTGAAATGCTGACATATGCCGGTCTAGGCGCTCGTCTCAAAATATCGCCAGGGGCCGCGCGTTCGCTTGTCAAGCGACGCCGGTTGCCGCGCTCGTTGTCACATGATGGGAAAGCGTTGGTGAGCGTTGATCTCGCTGAGATAAAGCACACGCGCCGACCGCCAGGTGCTCGTGAGGCGGGCACCACACTACTCAAGGCAGAGATCGGAACATTACGGGCGGAGATCGCGGAGCTCGAAGCAAGGGCGGCCGGTTACCGGGCAGATTTCGAGCGCGAGCGCGAGCGCGCCGATCGCCTGATGGTGGAGCTGCTCCAGGCGGCTGCCGAGACCACGGCGGCCAAGGAAGCGACGGCACGGCTTGAAGGCGAGTTGGCGGCCCTCCGGATTGGTGGCCGGGCGATCGGCGGCCATGAACAAGCCGCACGCCGACTGGGAAATCTAGCCGCGACAATAGTGGAAGCAGATCGCAAGGCTTGTGGGTAACACCCGTGTCCTCTCATTCCCGGCTTTCTCGTGCAATCGTGAAGCAACCATGACCAACATCACCGATATTCGCGAGATGAAGGCGCGCATTACCGTGTTCGGGGTCGGCGGCGCCGGCGGCAATGCCGTCAATAACATGATCGCTGCAGGCCTGCAGGGCGTCGAATTCGTCGTCGCCAATACCGACGCGCAGGCGCTCACCATGTCCAAGACCAAGCACATCATTCAAATGGGCACTCGTGTGACCCAGGGCCTCGGCGCCGGCTCGCAGCCCGATGTGGGGCGCGCCGCAGCCGAAGAGGCAATCAATGCGATCCGGGATCATTTAGCCGGCTCGCACATGATGTTTGTCACCGCCGGCATGGGCGGTGGTACCGGCACCGGTGCGGCTCCTGTTATTGCTGAGGCAGCGCGTGAGTTTGGCATTCTCACCATTGGCGTGGTCACCAAGCCATTCCACTTCGAGGGCCAGCGGCGCATGCGCCTTGCCGAAGCCGGTATCGTCGAGCTGCAGAAGGTGGTGGACACACTACTTATCATCCCGAACCAGAACCTGTTCCGGGTAACCAACGAAAAGACGACTTTTGCCGACGCCTTCGCCATGGCGGACCAGGTTCTTTATTCGGGTGTGGCCTGCATCACGGACCTGATAGTCAAGGAAGGTCTGATCAATCTGGACTTCGCCGACGTACGCGCTGTCATGCGCGAGAAGGGCAAGGCGATGATGGGTATGGGTGAGGCTTCCGGCGAGAAGCGCGTGCTCACCGCCGCCGAGGCCGCGATCTCCAATCCGCTGATCGAAAACCCCTCGATCAAGCGCGCGAGTGGCATGCTAATCTCAATTACCGGCGGCAAGGACCTGACGCTATTTGAGGTCGACGAAGCTGCTACTCGCATCCGAGAAGAGGCCGACCAGGACGCCAACATCATCGTCGGCGCCATCTTCGATGAAAGCCTGGACGGCATCGTCCGCGTCTCGGTCGTCGCAACCGGCATCGACAATACCGACGCGGCGCGGCAGACGCAGTCTACAGAACGCGCACGCACAGAACTCGCCGGAGAGCTGCGCAAAAACAGCCATCGCATCGCCGACCGCAGCGAGCGTAGTGCACCACTACCGCAATTTGAGCGTGCGCCGCTGCGCCCGGCGACTCGCCACCCCGAAGGACGACCGGCAACGCCGCCTTCAGAATATTCGCACAAGGCGGCTCGGCAGGGCCTCGATCCGTACGGTCGGTCTTCCCCGGTGCACAATTCGACCGAGGAGGACGTTCTCGATATTCCGGCCTTCCTGCGTCGCAAGGCGATCTGAACCGCGATTAAA
>DASYSQ010000323.1:0-13035 GCA_036003145.1 Pseudolabrys sp. | reverse complement strand
GCGCAAGGCCGGAGCGGCGCACATCGTCACGGCGCACACGCTCGACGATCAAGCCGAAACAGTGCTGATCCGCATGACGCGCGGCAGCGGGGTCACCGGTCTGGGGGCGATGGCGCGATTGGCACCGCTGCCTTCAGGTGCGCATGGCGCGATCACGCTCGTGCGTCCGCTGCTCGATATTCCGAAGTTCCGGCTGATCGCGACGCTGCGCGCAGCAAAAATCCCTTATGCCGACGACCCCTCCAATCGCGACCCGCGCTTCACGCGCGTGCGATTGCGCACGCTGATGGGCGCACTCGCGCAGGAAGGCCTCGACGCGCGCCGGCTTGCGCAGCTGGCGCGCCGGCTCAAGCGGGCGGAGGCCGCGATCGAGGCGGCGGTCGACCGTGCCATGGCCGAGTTGACGGCGGATTTGCCGTCCGGGGCGGTTGTGCTTGAGGCGCGCCGTTTTGAGGAACTGCCCGCCGAAATTGCACTCCGGCTGCTCGGCCGCGCAGTGGCCAGGGCGGGCGACGAGGGCCCCGTGGAGCTGGGAAAGCTCGAAGCCCTCAAATCCGCCCTTGAAGTGGCCCAAAACAGCGGTGACAGGCGCTTTCGCCGGACACTGGCCGGCGCGGCCGTAACGATGACGGGCCATCACCTCGTTGTCGAACGGGCGCCGCCGCGCCGTCGCAAGCCCTTAACCAAGGACCGATCACGTCGGGCGAGGCATGCGAAAACACGCTAGAATATTAAGATTCGAGGCCTTTTCTTGCGGACCTGCGCTGCCTACATTGGCGGCTGGGTCCGACGTGAAGTCGCCACGAAATGATGCATAAACACATTGCCGCGGGGCTCGTGCGCGGCGGGGTCAGGACGCCTGATGAACGCTAATCTCCGCAATTTCGCCCTCTGGGTGATCATCGTCCTGCTGTTGCTGGCGCTGTTCACGCTTTTCCAGAACCCGGGTCAGCGCACCACCGCGCAGGACATCTCGTTCTCGCAGCTGCTGACGGAGGTCGATCAGGGGCGCGTGCGCGACGTTGTCATCCAGGGGCCGGAAATCCACGGCACGTTCTCCAATGGCACCAGCTTCCAGACCTATGCGCCAAGTGATCCCGGTCTGGTGCAGAAGCTCTATACCAAAGGCGTGACGATCACCGCGCGGCCGCAGCAGGACAATGTCCCGTGGTTCGTGTCGCTGCTGGTGTCGTGGTTGCCGTTTATTGCGCTCATCGGCGTGTGGATCTTCCTGTCGCGTCAGATGCAAGGTGCCGGCGGCAAGGCGCTCGGTTTCGGCAAGTCGCGCGCAAAGCTTCTGGCCGAAGCGCATGGCCGCGTCACATTCGAAGACGTTGCGGGAGTCGATGAGGCCAAACAGGATCTGCAGGAGATCGTTGAATTCCTGCGCGACCCCGGCAAATTTCAGCGTCTGGGCGGACGCATTCCGCGTGGCGTCCTGCTGGTCGGCCCGCCCGGCACCGGCAAGACCCTGATCGCGCGCGCCGTCGCCGGCGAAGCCAACGTGCCGTTCTTCACCATTTCCGGCTCCGACTTCGTCGAGATGTTCGTCGGCGTCGGTGCGAGCCGTGTGCGCGACATGTTCGAGCAGGCCAAGAAGAACGCGCCCTGCATCATCTTCATCGACGAAATCGATGCGGTCGGCCGTCATCGCGGCGCCGGTCTCGGCGGGGGCAATGACGAGCGCGAACAAACGCTCAACCAGTTGCTGGTCGAGATGGACGGCTTCGAGGCCAACGAGGGCATTATTCTCATCGCCGCGACCAACCGGCCCGACGTGCTCGACCCGGCGCTGCTGCGCCCCGGCCGTTTCGACCGGCAGGTGGTCGTGCCGAACCCCGACGTCGTCGGCCGCGAGAGTATTTTGAAAGTGCATGTGCGCAAGGTGCCGCTGGCTCCTGATGTGAACCTCAAGACCATCGCGCGCGGCACGCCCGGCTTCTCCGGCGCCGATCTGATGAACCTGGTGAACGAGGCGGCGCTGATGGCCGCGCGGCGCAACAAGCGCATGGTCATGCAGGCCGAGTTCGAGGACGCCAAGGACAAGGTGATGATGGGCGCCGAGCGCAAGTCGCTCGTGATGACCGACGAGGAGAAGATGCTGACCGCTTACCACGAAGGCGGCCATGCAATCGTGGCGTTCAACGTCATAGCCACCGACCCGGTGCACAAGGCCACCATCATTCCGCGCGGCCGCGCGCTCGGCATGGTCATGCAGCTGCCCGAGCGCGACAAGCTCTCGATGAGCCGCGAGCAGATGACCTCACGCCTCGCCATCATGATGGGCGGGCGCGTCGCCGAGGAAATGGTGTTCGGCAGGGAAAAGGTCACCTCCGGCGCTGCTTCCGACATCGAGCAGGCCACCAAGCTCGCGCGCATGATGGTGACGCGCTGGGGTTTGTCCGACAAGCTCGGCACCGTTGCCTACGGCGAAAACCAGGACGAGGTTTTCCTCGGGTACCAGGTCTCGCGTCAGCAGAATATTTCGGAAGCAACCGCCCAGACGATTGACGCGGAGGTCCGCAAGCTGGTCGAGGCCGGCTATGCCGAAGCGACGCAGATCCTGACCGACAAGCGCGCTGATCTCGAAGTGCTCGCCAAGGGCCTTCTCGAGTTCGAAACGCTGACGGGCGACGAGATCAAGGATTTGCTCGAAGGCCGGCGACCGGTGCGCGAGTCGGTGATCGAGCCGACCACGCCGCGCTCCTCCGCCGTGCCACCCGCCGGCAAGCAACGTCCACGGCCTGAGTCGCCGTCGGGCGAGGTCGCCCCGCAGCCACAGGGCTGAGCCAGGCCACAGATTTTGCGTCATGCCCGGCCATAGCCGTTCGAAAGGACGGCGTGCTTTGCGCGCTTATGTGCCGGGCATCCACGTCTTTGAGGCAATGGGATAAGACGTGGATGGCCGGGACGAGCCCGGCCATGACGGGTGCTTCGACCTCTATGACCTCACTCGAAACTGTGCCCGACAAACCCCGTGGGTCCGGCTTCAGGCGCGGACTGCGCCTCGGGCTTCCGGTGGCGCCCGGCATCATGGCGTTCGGGCTCGTTGTCGGTGCCGCCGCCGCCCGCCAGGGCCTTTCGTTCTTCCAAAGCATGATGATGAATTTTTTGGTGTGCTCCGGCATCGCTCAGCTCGTTGCACTGGAAATCTGGCCGCACGTTCTGACCTGGAGTGCGATCGTTACGATCACCCTGCTTACCGCGGTAGTCGGTGCACGGCTCTTCTTGATGAGCGTCGCGATGCGTCCCTGGTTCGATCAAGTGCCGGCGTGGCAGGCCTACACGGGTCTGTTTTTTCTCACCGATGCGACCTGGTTGATTGCCATGCGCTATCGCTCAGATGGCGGCCGCGACATCGCAGTGTATTTCGGCGCGGCCAGTGCAATCATGACGGGTTGGCTGGCAGCTACGGGCATCGGGTATTTCATTGGCGGCTTCATTGTCGATCCTGCCCGGTACGGATTCGACCTGGTGATGCCGGCATTTTTCGCCGCGATGCTGGTGCCGCTGTGGGCGGGTGCGCGTCGTGCCTGGGGCTGGATCGTCGGCGGGATCGTTGCCGTTGCCGTCGAGCGCCTGGTGCCGGGTTGGTGGTTCATCGTCGCAGGCTCGATTACCGGCGCTATCGCAGGCGGCTTCTTCGACGGGCAGGACGAATGAACTTCGAGCTGGGCTCATTCGGTACGTGGATGGCCATCCTCGCAATGGCCGCGGTGACTTACGCGATCCGCGCTGGCGGGTTCTGGCTGATCGGATATGTTCCACTGACGCGGCGCGTCCGCAGCATTCTCAATGCGCTTCCGGGATCGGTTGTCGTGGCGGTCATTTTGCCGCTTGCCGTCCGTGGCGGCACCGCGGCCACCCTGGCTGTCCTGACCGCACTCGTTGTGATGGCGTTGCGGCGCAATGACCTGCTGGCCGTCGTTTGCGGAATGGGCGCGGCAGCATTGGTGCGTGCTTTCTGAGGACCAGCGATGCCGCTGCAAAATCGGGTCAATCCGTTCGGTGACCTCTTCGCGACACCCGCGCGAGGCGCTCTGTTCGGCAATCGCGGGGGGAAATTTCATCGCGACGGCAAAACGCTCGGCTTGCGGCGTTGGGTGTCGCGGCGGTGGATCTGCTGCGTGCTGAAATTCAAGGGCCGCCAGCGCAACGTGTGGGGCCGCTCCTACACGGAGTTGTTCTTCCTCGACGAGGTTACGGCGTTCGCCGCCGGCCATCGGCCGTGTTTCGAGTGCCGCCGCCAGGATGCCGAAAGATTTGCAGTCTTGTTTTCGGGCAAGAAGCAGCGCGCATCTGCGGACGCGATGGACAGAGTCCTCCACGCCGAGCGGTTGGACGGCAAGGCCAAGCGAACTCATCGCCGCAACCTCGACTCGCTGCCGGATGGCGCGATGATCGCGTTCGGCGGCGAAGTCTTTGCCGTTCGCGATAAACAATTATTGCCATGGACACCTTCCGGCTATTCAGCATCGAAACCGCGCCCTCACAATCTTGAGGTCGACGTGCTCACGCCGCCATCGATCCTCTCCGTACTCGGACGGGGCTACGCGCCGCTCTGGCATCCGAGCGCGGGTTAAGGTGGTTCGATCGGCGGGATGCTGGTCGCAGCCGGGACGCGGCGCGCCCAGGCGAAAAACACGATGGCAGACATGATCGCCAACATGGCAATGACAATAGCAACGCACGCTGGCCAGCCGCCGATCGTCCAGGCCACGCCACCGAGCGCCGCGCCAAAACTACCGCCGATGTAAAAGCTGGTGACATAAAGTCCGACCGCCGACGAACGGCCGGCTTTGGCGGTGACCGTGACATATCCGGTTGAAACCGCCTGGCATATCAGGCCGCAGGCGGCGGAAATCGCCAATCCCGCGATAATCAGCGGCAGCGAAGGGGCGAGCGTCAGCGCGATTCCCGCGGCCCAGACGGCGATAACGCGTACCACGAAGCGCCGTCGCCCGAACCGCCCGACAGCCCAGCCGGTCCACGGTGTGAGCACGGAACCGGTGAGATAAACAACGAAGATCGCGCCGAGCCAGCTCGCCGAGAGATTGTAGGGCGGTGCCGCAAGATAAAAACTGACATAAGTGAAGGTCGCGATGAAATTGAACAGCACGCCGAAGCCGACTGCGTAGGTCGCGATCAGTTGCCTGTTGCGTAGATGGGCAAGCATCTGCCGGTTCGAAGCAAGCAAGCCTTCCGACCGCACGAACTTGCGCTCATGCGGCAAAAGAAACGCGACCGCGATCGCGCCAGCAAAGGTGATCGCCGCAAGCGCCATGAAGCCGGCTTGCCAGCTGATCAGATCGGCAAGCAGGCCGGTGAACAATCGGCCGCTGAAGCCGCCGAGGCTTGAGCCGGATGAGTAGATGCCCGCGACGGTGGTCGCCTCGTGCTGCGGCAATTCATCGCCGATATAGGCGACCATGACCGCGAAAATCGGCGGTAAAACCAGGCCCTGCACGGCACGCCAGAAGATAAGCGACGTCAGGTTGGTCGAAAGGGCGACCATCACGGTCGGAATGACGAGCACAAACATCGCCACGACGATCACCCGCTTGCGGCCCAGAACATCGGCAACTGTTCCGGTGAACGGCGCCGTAAGGGCCACAGCCAGCGTGCTTACGGTGATGATGGTCGAAACTTCGGCGGCGCTCGCGCCGAATTCTTCCGACAACAGCGGCAGGATTGACTGCGGCGAATACAGATTGATGAAGGCGCAATAGCCGGCAATTCCGGTTGCCAGGCGCAAGGCGAACGAGTGTCGAGCTGTCGCGGCAGTCATCCTCGGAGACCAGGCAGAGCGTCTTTACCCAAGCTATGCATCAGTTCTGCATTGAATGTCACGGGGCCGCATTGCCGGACAGCAGGGCGCGCAATGCATGGCTCGGTCATTTGAGCCCGAGCATCGCCTCAGCACGCAGGAGCGTTTCGTCGGGCGTTCCGGAAGCATCGACCTTCGACCAGGCGATGTGGCCGAGGTCGAAATCTTCCTGCTTGCGCGCAACAGCCGTGCCGGCGTCAGACGCGTCGCCGCTGCGGTTGCTGACGCGCGCAATACGAGTCTCGAGACCGGCGGTGAGGAACAGGCCCTGGAACGGCACCCCGTTTGCGGATTTCGCGATCGCGGTCCGTTCGGCTGGCTCGGCGAAGACCGCGTCGACGATGACGGAATATCCGGCGGCGGTCACGCGCCGCGCCTTTTCCGCAAGCAAGGTGTAAACACGGGCTGTCGTCTCTACGGAGTAACCCCGGTCCGGCAGCCGATCGGTTTCTCCGACCCTGAATAGCGCCTTGCGCTCGACATCGCTGCGCAGCACCACGGCGCCCGGCAATGGCGGAAAACCAGGCGCCAGGGCGTGCGCGAGCAGCGACTTTCCGGTGCCGGAGAGTCCGCCGATCGCAATCAGCTGCGGTTTGGCCGGTACCAAAAATTTTTGTGCCAGCGCGGCATAGTCACGTGCGCTGTGCGTAAGCTCTGCTTGCGATCCGTGCTGTCTCAACCGTGCGGCGACAACTTTGGCGCGGATCGCCGCGCGGATCGACAGGAACAGGGGCAATGCGGCGAGGGCATCGAGATCGTGAACGCGCTGCGTGTCTGTCAAATAACGATTGAATACAATATTCGCTGCATGATGTAGCCCGCGCTCAACAAGATCCATCAGGAGAAAGGCGAGGTCGTATAGAACATCGCCCGTGGCGATGCGGTCATCGAATTCAATCGCATCGAACAGCACCGGCTTGCCGTCGATGAGTACGATGTTTCCTAGGTGCAGATCGCCGTGACATCGTCGCACCAGCCCGGCGCGCTCACGCAGAAGCAGCAACGGCTTCACGCGCTCGAGTGCTTTACGCGTTTCTGTGGCGAAGGCACGCAAGTCCTGCAGCGAAAACAGATCCGGTTCAGATGCGAACTCGGCCTCGTTCTGCGCGATAATGTCGGCAAGTGCTTCGACGAAATGCGCGTTCGTTGCTGTCGGCACCACCCGATGCGCCGCCGCCACGGCGCGCCCGAGTTCATCGGCGAGCGCCTCGTCAATTTTGCCGACCTCAGCCAGATGGTCGAGGGTCTGGCTCTCGTCGAAACGACGCATCTCGACGACCCATTCGACCGGCTGGCCTTTCCCGTTGATCACGAGCCGGCCATTTGTCTCGCGTGCTATCGGGTACGCGCCGCGGTAAATCGAGGGGGCGTAAGCGCGATTGACTGCGATCTCGGCTTCACACGCGGCCCGCCGGCTCCGAAGGGTGGAAAAATCGAGGAACGGAAAGCGCACCGCGCGCTTGATCTTGAACGCCCGCTCGCCGGCCAGAAAAACCGAGGCGGCGTGAGTGTCGATACGCTTGACCGGCGCGCCACCGTGGGTGGCCGGATTGCTCAAGAGGTCGATCACCGGCTGCTGTATGTCATCGCTCATGCCGCAGCCTTTTAGCCGTCATACGCACTCCGCACGAGAATATGCGCAAGTCGGGTGAATCCGGCTTGCGATGGTAAGCCCGTCAACGGCGAAAAGCGGTCAAATCAACGTGCCCGGTCAACACCAGTCAATACCCTTGCCGCAGCGGGGGAGGATGACCACAATTATAGCGGTTGCAGGAGACAGACCGTGGCGACCCTGCCGCGCAGTTTCAAACGTATCAGGCTCAACCTCGCCCGCTCCAAGGAGTTCCCGCAGGGCTCCTCGCGGTACGGCTATGAATTCGTCGCTCCACTTGACGGTACAGGCCATATCGACACCGCCCTGTGGAAACAGCATCGCGATCTTTGCCGCGTGCGACGATTTGCGGAAGGCGAGGATGACCAGCACGGCGTTCTTCTGCATCGTCCGGGCGGACCGGAGCACGGTCGATGGGTCTTCGACTACGATCAGACGGCGGAATATGACGACGAAAGCGGATACCGTTTCGGCGCGCATGTTTTCCGCCCTGGCGAGTATGTCTCCATTCGCGACGAAGACGGTGAGATGCACACTTATCAGGTAGCGACGGTGGAACCGGCGGCCTGAACGGCGCGTTGTTTGAGACAAGCTGCGGGGCGACGCTCGCAGCGTTACCTGTATGCGCGCCCTGACGGTCATTCCCGGCGAATCCAGCTCGATCAGGCTCGATGAATTGCCGGCACCGCCGGCAAGCGACGGCGCTGTGCTGGTGCGCGCGCTGGCGCTGGGTATTTGCGGCACGGACCATGAAATCATCAACGGAGACTATGGCTGGGCGCCGCCGGGTAGTGATCGCCTGATTATCGGTCACGAGTCACTCGGTGTGGTTGATTGCGGACCCGAAGATAGTGGTTTCGAGCGGGGTGATCTGGTCGTCGGGATTGTGCGACGTCCTGATCCGATTCCCTGTGCCTGTTGCGAAATTGGCGAATGGGACATGTGTCGCAATGGGCTCTACACCGAGCGCGGCATCAAGCAGCGTAACGGTTATGGCGCGGAGCTATTCCGCGTCGAGCCGGAATTTCTCGTGAAGATCGATCCAATGCTCGGCAAACGCGGCGTGCTGCTCGAGCCCGCGAGCGTCGTTGCCAAAGCGTGGGAGCAAGCACGTCGGGTGGGCGCGCGTAGCGCAGCCTGGCAGCCCCGCATCGCACTTGTGACAGGCGCGGGCCCGGTCGGTTTGCTGGCGGCACTGATGGGCGTGCAACAAAGTCTTGAGGTGCATGTATTCGATCGTGCGCGCGAAGGCATCAAACCTGAGCTCACCCGTGCATTAGGTGCTACCTATCACGTCGGCGATCTCGGGAACCTTTGTCCGGATATTGTCATCGAATGCACAGGCGCTTCGTCGGTCCTGCTGGACGTAATCGCCCGCACGACGCCGGATGGCATCGTTTGTCTCACCGGTGTGTCTTCAGGCGGTGACGCGGTCGCCTTTGACGTGGGCGGGTTCAACCGTACGGTGGTGTTGGAAAACCACGTCGTCTTCGGTTCGGTCAACGCCAATCGGCGTCACTACGACGCCGCCGCAAGGGTTTTGACCAAGGCCGACCCGCATTGGCTTTCGCGCCTGATCACGCGCCGGGTACCTCTTGAACGCTGGCGCGAGGCGTTCGAACGACGCGATGGTGACATCAAGGTCGTTCTCGATTTTGCTAACTGAGGACCAGTCATGGCATCGCGCATCGAAGATTATGCAATGATCGGCGATCTCGGCTCGGCCGCGCTTGTCGGCCGTGATGGCTCGATCGACTGGCTTTGCTGGCCGCGCTTTGATTCCGATGCCTGTTTTGCCGCGCTCCTCGGCACGCCCGAACATGGTCGCTGGCAACTGGCGCCACAAGCGCAAGGAATCCGCGGGACCCGCCGCTATCGGCCGAACACGCTGATCCTCGAGACTCGTTTCGAGACCGACGAAGGCGCGGCCACGCTGATCGATTTCATGCCACCGCGTCGCCAACACTCGCATCTCATCCGCATTGTCAGAGGCGAGCAAGGGAAAGTTGCGTTCCACAGCGAGCTGATCTTGCGTTTTGCCAATGGTGCGATCGTGCCTTGGGTAACACGCGTTGACGACGTCACTTTGCGCGGTATCGCTGGCCCCGACATGGCCGTCTTTCGCACACCCGCGCGCATGCGCGGCGAAAATTTCAAGACCGTCGGTGATTTTACCGTGCAGCCCGGAGAAGAGGTGCCGTTCGCGCTATCCTTTGCGCGCTCGCACCAGGATCTGCCCGAGCCGATCGACGTCTTTGAGTCCCTGACGGCGACCGAGAAGTTCTGGACCGACTGGGCCGGCCGCAACAAGATCGAAGGCCCCTGGAACGAGGCGGTGACGCGGTCGCTCATCGTGCTCAAGGCGCTCACCTACGCGCCAACGGGAGGGATGGCGGCAGCGCCAACGACCTCATTGCCTGAATTCATCGGCGGCCCGCGCAACTGGGACTACCGCTTCTGCTGGCTGCGTGATGCGACGCTGACGCTGCTCGCGCTGATGAACGCGGGTTACTATGACGAAGCAAAAATGTGGCGCGAGTGGTTGTTGCGGGCAGCCGCGGGCAGCCCGCGCCAGATCCAGATCATGTATGGCTTGCGGGGCGAGCGGCGTTTGACCGAATGGGAGGTGCCTTGGCTTCCCGGCTATGAGAATTCGCGGCCGGTGCGCATCGGCAATGCGGCTCATAACCAGCTTCAACTTGATATTTTCGGTGAAGTCATGGACGCGCTGCATCAGGCTCGGCAAGGCGGGCTTGGCGCTCACGCAGAAGGTTGGGCCATGCAGCGTGAATTTCTGCTGCACCTTGCCAACATCTGGCACGAACCGGATGAGGGGCTGTGGGAAGTCCGCAGCGGCCGCGAGCATTTCACGCATTCCAAGGTGATGGCGTGGCTCGCTTTCGACCGCGCGATCCGTAGCGCGGTCATGTTCAAGCTGGCCGGGCCGATTCAGGAATGGTGCGACATACGCGACCGCATCCATGCCGACGTCTGCGCGCGAGGCTTCGATCCCGATCTCGGCACGTTCGTGCGTGCCTATGGTTCGAAGGAACTGGACGCCAGCCTGCTGCTGTTGCCGGCCATCGGATTCCTTCCAGCGCACGATTCCCGGATCGTTGCGACCATTGCGGCCATCGAGCGCCGCTTGTTGGTGGACGGCCTGGTGCTGCGCTACGACAGCGCGACCGCAGCCGATGGTCTTCCGGCGGGCGAGGGTGTCTTTCTTGCCTGCAGCTTCTGGCTCGCCGATGCCTATCTCATGCTCGGCCGCCGCGACGAAGCATTGCGCCTGTTCAGCTATCTTTTGTCGCTGCGTAATGATGTTGGATTGCTCAGCGAGCAATACGAACCGCGCACGGGCCGGCTGGTCGGCAATTTCCCGCAGGCCTTCTCGCATCTCGCGCTGGTGAATACTGCGAGCAATCTCGCGCATTACCAGAAACCGGCCGAACAGCGCGCCGAGCACCGCGTTGTCGAGAAACCTCCCATGCAACCGGCCTGAAATCTATTGACCGGCACGCGCCTTGCCGGGAGAGTGCGCGCCTGACCGCCGGATCGGGCGGTATTTTTCAAGGGAGAAACTCAGTGCTCATCGACCATCGGACCTATCGGCTCCTTCCAGGCAGGATACCGGCGCAGCTCGAACTCTACAGCAAGCTCGCCTATCCGGTGCAGCTCCGCTACATGGGCGAGCCGCACTACTATCTCGTCACCGAGACCGGGCAGCTCAACACGCTGGTGCATGGCTGGGTTTATGACAGCGCCGCCGATCGCGAACAGAAGCGCGCCAAGATGATGCAGGATCCGGAATGGAAGCACTTCCTGTCGGAGAACGCGAAAGCCGGCAACGTCATTGAGCAGTCGAACTGGTTGACGACGCCGGCTCCCTTCTCGCCGAAAATTCCGCCGGCAAAAATCGTGAAATGACTTCGATGCGCGGCAAAGACAACGCCAGGAGCGGCGGCGAGATCCTGATCGATCAGTTGTCGATTCACGGAGTGCGTCACGCCTTTTGCGTGCCTGGCGAAAGCTATCTTGCCGCGCTCGACGCTTTTTACGGCAGCGACATCGAGCTGACCGTCTGCCGTCACGAGAGCACCGCCGCCATCATGGCCGAGGCTGCCGGTAAAATAACCGGTCGGCCTGGCATCTGCTTTGTCACGCGCGGACCCGGCGCCACCAATGGATCGGCAGGCATTCATATCGCGCGCCAGGATTCCTCTCCGATGATCATGTTTGTCGGTCAGGTCGGCCGCGAAATGCGTGATCGTGAGGCCTTCCAGGAGCTCGACTATCGCGCGGTGTTCGGCACCATGGCGAAGTGGGCAACGGAGATCGACGACCCGTCGCGCATCCCGGAGATCGTTTCGCGGGCCTTTCACACCGCATGTAACGGACGTCCCGGGCCAGTGGTCATCGCGCTGCCGGAAGACATGCTGCGCGACCGGGTGTCGGTGGAAGATGCCGCCGCCTTCGCGCCCGTGGAAAACTGGCCGGGCGCAGATGACATGAATCGACTGCAAAAGCTGCTTGGCGAAGCGAAGCGTCCCGTCGTGCTGATTGGCGGCAGCCGCTGGACCGAGCAGGCGAGTGCTGCATTGATGGGTTTTGCCGAGCGCTTTGCGCTGCCGATCGCAACGACCTTCCGGCGCGGCCATCTGTTCGACGCAATGCATCGCTGTTACGCCGGCGACTTCGGCATCGGACCGAACCCAAAGCTGCTCGCTCGGGTGAAGGGCGCCGACCTGGTGTTGCTGATCGGCGGGCGGTTCGGCGAAATGCCGTCGCAAAGTTACAGCGTCTTCGATATTCCCGAGCCGCAGACAAAGCTGGTGCACGTGCATCCGGGCGCCGAAGAACTCGGCCGCGTCTATCATCCGCACCTTGCCATCAATGCGGCGCCGACCGCATTTTGCGCGGCGCTGGAAAACATGCAGCCGCCGAAGGAAATCGCATGGCGCGGGGAAAGCGACACCGCGCATGCCGACTATCTTGCCTGGGGCGAGAAGGCGACACCGGTGCCGGGCGTGGTCAATCTCGGGGAGATCATGGTTTGGCTGCGCGAAAACCTGCCGGCCGACGCGATCGTCACGCAAGGTGCCGGCAATTTCTCCGGCTGGGTCCACCGCTTCTATCGCGTGCGCAAGTTCGGCGGACTCGTCGGGGCCACGTCAGGCTCCATGGGTTATGGGCTGCCGGCAGCGCTGGCGATGCAGACCCTCTATCGCGACCGCACGGTCGTTTGCGTTGCCGGTGACGGCGACTTCCTGATGACAGGGCAGGATTTTGCCACCGCCGTGCAATACGAATTGCCGGTGATCGTGCTGGTCGCCGATAACGGGATCTACGGCACCATACGCATGCATCAGGAGCGCGACTATCCCGGCCGCGTGATTGCGACCAATTTGCGAAATCCCGATTTCGCCGCCTATGCGCTGGCGTTCGGTGGCTACGGTGCGCTGGTCGAGAAAAGCGCCGATTTCCCGGCGGCATTTGCCGCAGCCCGGGCCTCGGGCAAACCGTCGATCCTCCATCTCAAGATCGATCCCGAGGCGATCACGCCGACCGCGACACTGACGGGGATCAGGGAGAAGTC
>DASYSQ010000322.1:0-6623 GCA_036003145.1 Pseudolabrys sp. | reverse complement strand
CCGCCGCGGAGGTGATCGTGCGGCCGCTATCGAAAGCCATCCGGGCGGTCACTCGCATCGCCTTGCTGCCTTCGGTCGTTACGCCGGCTTGCGATGTCACGGATGATTGGTCAGCGATCAACTCTCGATTGTTGAGCGCTGCGTTGAGCTTTTCAGGCGTCATTCCCGGCAGCGCCGCAATCACTTCGGGCGCAGCGTCGCGAATATTGATGTCCGACCGCCCGCTATAAACAGTGACAAAAGGCATGGCGCGCTCGGCCAGAGCAGGCGGCAAGCCCAGCACAAGCTCAAGCTCGCCAACGTGGGCAAACGGGGAGCCGCGCGGTCCGTAACTCAGACCGGCGGCCCTATAAAGCGACTCTTCCTTGTCCAGCGAGTCGGAAGACGGCGCCGAGCGCCAACCAATGATCCGGTCGGCATATTGCTCTGCGTCGTCAGGATGAGCGCCGAGCACACTAAACAAGCCAGAAAGCAGCGCCTTCGAGGCCTTGTTGAGATTGATGCGCGCCGCCTCCGAACAGAATTCGACCAACACGTCGGCTCCGTTCATCCGAAACGCAAAGCGGCCGCGCGTCGGTTTTTCTTCCCGCGGAGCCACTGTCACTCGGTAAGCGGTGAGGTCGAGCGACGCCGAAAGGAGTGCCTCGGCACGGATCACGTCGTCTTTCACCGTGACAGACGTCGCCACGTTCACGACATAGATCGAATAAACGGATGCCAACGCCGCAAGCGCGCTTAGAATCCACAGGGCTGCGACGACGATGAAACCGTCGCGGCCACCACACGAATGTCGGGATCGCCTTACGGACATTATTCTCCCCGCGAACCGCTCCGGTCGCTGTCATCCGATTCGGGCTGCGTATCTTTTTTCTTTTTTTGGCCGGATTCATCGCAATCGCCACCCGCGCATTCGGCCGGCAGATCGGCGCGCACCACAGCAATGGTCGATAGCGGCAGAACACGATCAGTGGCGGCATCGCGAACGGTCAGACGCACGGCGGACGGAAGCGTTGCGCCGTCGTGCCAGTTGCCTCTCCAGACGCCATCCTTGCCCGCATAGGCGAACGAGACACGATAGGGCGCGCGCAACAGCACGACCGGATCACCCAAAAACAGCTGGTCAATCGAGCCGATTCCCGGCGTGAAGACCGCGCGGCTCCTGACCAGGACCGTACCCTGCCGGTCCGCGGTTTCCGAAATCCGTACGATTTCCAAACCGGATCGTGCATTGGGCCCGATGGCGGACCTGATGAAGGTTGCGGACAATTCCGTTCCTTCGAAAAGCGGGTGATCGGTCTGTCGGCTGGGAGGCACGAATTCTGCCGCCGCGAAATCGGCCACCAGTCTCTCGACGGCAATAGCCAGCAGTTGGAGGCGTTGCACGCGAACGAAACCGCGATTCCAGTTGGGCAGCCATTGCGCTGTCACCGTCGCCAGCGCGGTCAAAATCATCGCCATCAGCAACATTGCGACCAAGGCCTCGACCAGCGTGAAGCCCGCGGTCCTCAAACGTCGTCGCCAGCGGGCCAAGTTCATCCCCCGGTTCCCCGCCGGAGACGAATGGTCGTGACCTGAAAGCTCCCGCCGGTCGGAGAACGAACCGTAATGACGACGGTTTGCGGCACCCACGGCGACGGCAATTCCGGATTGACGTCGTCTGCGGCGAACGGCAGGACATCGACTCGCCAACGATGCCCGGCGAGTTCACCCGAGATATCGCCAACGAGCTTCCCCGATCCGGGCAACGCCGACGCAATGGCGCGTGCTGTTTCGGCAAGCTCGACATGCCGCTCGAGCGCGCTTGTACCACGCGCTGAGGTCGCTATCAGCGTGCCAATTCCGGCGAGCACTGCCGTGACGATGGCAAGCGCCACGAGCATCTCGATGATCGTGAATCCGGCCTCGCGGCCTTGCCTAGAGTGCACTGCGCGGAACAACCTCAACGCCTCCCGTCAGCCAGTTGACGCGAATTTCGTAGCCCGTACCCAATCGCGTCAGCACGATCGTGCCGCCGCAGGACATTCCGGACGGCAAAAAGCCAATGGTCGAAAACGCCGGGTTTCCATTGCAGAGCTTCGGCAATACCGCATCGAAAACCACGTCATTTGGTATGCGGACATACGACCGGTTGCCCCTGAACGAACCGAACGTACCGGCGCATCGATTTCGGTAGAAACTTGCATGTGCCGACGTATCGCCGCGCTGCGATCCAGGGTGAGCAGCGAGGCCGTCTCAATCGCATAGGCCTCAAGCCGCGATCGCGACGTTCCAGCCGGTATTCGCGGAAGTAGAATTGCGGCGAGAAGCGCGACAATAGCGAGGACACAAACGATCTCGAGCAGCGTGAACCCGCCTTGCGAGACGACACCGTCACCGCGACCAACTCGTGATATCGGCGGCCGTTCCGTCGCCGCCCTCCTGCCCGTCCGAGCCGAGGGAGACAACATCGTAAGCGCCATGTTGGCCCGGCGAGCGATACACATATGCTTTCCCCCATGGATCCAACGGCACGTTTCCGCCTTTGAGATAAGGACCGTTCCACGACGCAGTCCCGCCGGCCGGCTGCACAAGGGCGCCAAGACCCTCCGCGCGCGACGGATACCGTCCGGTATCGAGATAGAAGAGGTCGAGCGCGCTCGAGAAGCTCTGGATTTGAATTTTTGCGGCCTTAACTTTCGACTCGCTCAGATAATTGAGCACCCGCGGTCCCACCAATGCCATGATGAGGCCGATGATCGTAATAACGACCAGGATTTCTACGAGCGTGAAGCCGCGTTCGTTGCGCCTGCCCGTGCGACAACTTCTCTTCCTTTCCAGGACCGATGCGCCTTGCTCCACGAAGTGCCTCCTCTGCGTTATCCGACGATCTGACTGACCGATAGAAGCGCCGTCATCACCGAGATGATGAGACCACCGACGACGACACTGATGACGATGATCGCTGCCGGGCCCGCAATACCGACGATTCGGTCAAGGCTGCGCTGCAGCTTGGCCTCATAGAAATCCGCGACGCGGCCCGCCAGCACGGCGAGCTGTCCCGTCTCCTCACCCAACCGAAGCATCCGCACTGCCATCGGCGGCAATATCGAAGTCGCGGCCAGCGCTTCAGACAGTTTGCCGCCGTGCCGCACGCGATCGGCCGTTTCCGTCCACACGGCGACTCCGCCAGTCGCGGACATGATGTTCACTAAAATGCGGAGCGCAGCTGTGAGATTCACGCCGCTGCCAAGCAGAATGCCGAGATTTCGGCAGAACAGCCCAGAACGATAGAAATTGGAAATTGTGCGGACAAATGGCAACCGCGACAGCTGGCCCGCAAGTGATGCGCGAACCGATGCCCGTCGGAGCACAAGCCACAGGACGATCAGCACCAGCGCGAGACTTGCACCTATCTCGGTCGTATGCGCGTGCAACGCATCCGACAGACCAAGAAATGCCCGACGACAGGATCGAGTTTGGCGTTGAAATCGCGCAGTACCGCAGAAAATTGCGGTAGAACGAACAGCAGGAAAAACATCAGGACGCCGCAGGCGGCAACCAACACGAAGGCAGGATATTGCAAGGCATCAAGCAGCTTGCGCCGCAGCGCGCCCGCACGAACCCGCTCATTTGCAAGCAACTCCAGGATATGATCGAGGGTCCCGGAGGCTTCTCCAACTCGAACAAGCGCCACATACATTGAGGAGAACAATTCAGGATGTCGTGAAATCGCTTCAGCAAAACTCGCTCCTGCGACCACGGCCGCCTTGATTTGCCCCACGATCGGGCGCAACCGCCCGACGTCCATGTCGTTGGCGAGCAGATCGAGCGCATCATAAAGACGAGCGCCGGCACGCAGCAGCAATGCAAGATCGCGCGTGAAAACTGTGACATCCTCGCCCCGCGGTCGGCTGAAGAACGCAACGGTCATACGCGAGATGGTCGCGCCTTGTCCGGCGACCGCCTCGATTGGGACCAGTCCGAGATATTCAATCCGGCGCGCAACCTCGGACGCCGTCGCGGCCGAAAGCGAGCCGCTGACGACCTCGCCCTTTTGCGTCAATGCGCGGTACTGAAAATTCGGCATCACATCACCGGATCGTCGCGACGCGAAGGACTTCCGCAGGGGACGTCGTGCCTGCCCTGCACTTCGCGAGACCGTCGTCGATCATGGTCGTCATGCCGGCATTGATGGCCGCACTGTCGATGGTCGTTGAATCCGAATCCGTACGAATCAGGTGACGCACGTCATCGGTCATCTCCAGAACCTCGAAAACACCGACCCGGCCGCGGTAACCGATGCCTCCGCACCGTTCACATCCCTTTGGCTCATGCACGGTTTCGCCAATCTTGAGTCCGAGTGCCGCATGGCGCGGATCCAACCCAAGATCATCCGAGGTGAGCTTCCTTTGAGTTTTGCAACGTTCGCAGAGCTGACGTACCAGGCGTTGCGCAATCACGGCGCGCAGCGTCGACTTGAGCAGAAAACTTTCCACACCGAGGTCGAGAAGGCGAGGCACCGCCGCCGCCGCGGTTTCGGTGTGAAGGGTCGTGAGGACGAGATGGCCGGTCAGCGCCGCGTGAATGGCGATATGGGCTGTTTCCGCATCGCGCACCTCGCCGACCATGATCACATCCGGATCCTGCCGCACAAAGGCGCGCAAAGCATTTGCGAAGGTCAATCCAATCGACGGCTTGACCTGTGACTGACTTATGCCGCGTATCTCGTATTCGACCGGATCCTCGATGGTAAGAATCTTTCGCGTCGACTGATTGAGAATTGAGAGAAGAGTCGCGAGCGTCGTGGTCTTTCCGCTGCCGGTCGGCCCGGTTACGACAATCATCCCGTGCGGCAACTGCAGCAGCCGGGCAAGCTTGGAATCGTCGGTACCGGACAAGCCAAGCTTGTCGATCGTTAGCAAGCCGCGATCGTTCGGCAGCAACCGGATAACGGCCGATTCCCCATGCTGCGTCGGCATGATAGCGACGCGGATATCGAGATCGCTCCTGGCGACGCGAAGGCGCGCCGCACCGTCCTGCGGGAGCCGCCGCTCGGCAATGTTGAGGCCCGCCAGAATCTTAATGCGGGAAATCACTGCCTGGGCGAGCGCCCCAGACGGGGCCGGCATTGTGCGCAGCAGACCATCGATCCGCATTCGCACCGTGAGCCCGGTGCGAAATGGTTCGATATGGATATCGCTTGCGCGCAGTTCCATTGCCTTTTCGAGAAGGTCATTCACTGCGCGTACGACTGGCGCACCGCTGGCCAGGTCTCGCAGGCTATCGATGTCATCATCGGCAAGGGTAAACGACGTTTCGCCGTCGGGGCCTGTCAGCGGAGCCTCGTCCCCGCCGATCTTTTCGGTCAGTGCGGTCGCGATATCTTCAAAGGATGCGACCTCGACCATAACCGGACCGCCGAGCACGATCTCAGCCGCGCGAATACAGGACATGTCGCTTGGATCCGCGACGGCGAGCCGGAAGCCTCCCTGTTCGTCCCGATAGGGGAACGCATCCATCTCACGCAGGAAGCGGTGGGAAAAATTTTGTACGAGAGCGGAAGCCGACAGCAATTGCGGCAAATGCACCCGAGACAGGCGATAGAAACTTGCGACCTCGTCGGCAAAGTCGCTGGCCGGCAGATCGGTCTGTTCCCACAGACGCTTCAGGGCTTGACCATCGCGCTCTTCCGCAGGCTCCGGCGGTACAACGGCCGTGGCAAGATGACGTTTGCCGGTCAAATGCCGCGCGAACGCGGCCGCGTCACCGGCGGCAAACTTGCCGCACTGAATCGTGTCGGTTTGTGACGTGCTCATCATCAGCACAATTTCGTTGGAACTGGGACACTTCGAGCGCTTACGCTGTCGGCGGAGAGCGCGATTGTCCTCCGCGCCTCACTTGTAATGAACATGCTTAGTTTCGAGACCGTATGACACGTCGACCTGTCCATATCTGATTTTGATAAGCAGACAGTAAATTTTGTGCGCGCAGCGTGCGCGATTGTCGTCGTTTAAAGCGCTTCCACGAGCGCAAAAAACATAATTGCTTGCCGAGAAAGATTTGTCGCTTCTGTACACAAACATTTTTTCTTATTCGCGCAACAAATCTTTAGTCTGCCGTCTCGTGACGTCGCGGGATCGTTGAACGCGCAATTCGAATCTGTCACATAACTTCCAAAGCTGTCACATAATTTTGTTTCGTAATGCGTCTCACCAACATCTCGCGTCCGCGGGATGAACCAGCGCCTGCAACAACGGTATAACTACGTGACATATGTCAGTAGAGCAGCGCGCCGGATGCAATCGGCCCGCAGTGCATCGATCATCGTGATTTTTGCGGTAGAGTGCGTATCGCTCACAGCCTGCAACCTGATCGCCGTCGATGACGCTGAACGCCATCCGAGTGACGTTTTCGCCCGGATCCGATCCATCGACTTGTTGCCGCGGTCCGTAAACCCACAAGAGCCGAACGTAAACGCGTCCGACCGGCGGCAGGCGGCGATTTACACGGACGAAAACGTCATAGCTCTCGCCTCAGACGACACGCGCGGGCAAACGAAATCTGTTCGCGGCGGCTCTGACGGCTACGAACTCAATTTTGAGAATACGCCGGTTGCCACGGTCGCGAAGGTCGTGCTCGGGGAT
>DASYSQ010000321.1:0-7098 GCA_036003145.1 Pseudolabrys sp. | reverse complement strand
CCCCCTACAAGCGTTCAGAAAGAAAATCGGTGAAGACTGCAGAGGCTCCACTTAGACAAAAAGTGACTACCAACTATTCAGAGCCGCAGCGTTGGAGTCACTTTGCCGAATTCCCGCACGACAATCTGAGCATTCATTAGTTAGAAGGCCGCGGTCAACGGGGTGCCCGCTCCGACCCACGCGCTTCCCTCCCTAGAAGCTAAAGCGTGGCTTTGATTGACAAAAGCCATCGGGGACCCACCGCCTTCTGGCGGCCACATGGCGCCGCTCGCGCGTCCCGATCTTGTCAATCCGTTGATCGCCGCGGTTCTCGACGAGACGATCGTGGACATTTCGTCATGATGTCCGCTTTTGGCACAAAGCGGACATGCGCCAGTGCACTGCACATGTCCGCTATCGGGGGTAAAGCGGACATGCCGTTTTGCATCGCAAATGTCTGCTTATGACCCAAAGCGGACATCGGCTGTGCACGGCACAATGGTTCTGATGCCGATTTCAGCCCCTATCAAAGTACGCGTTTGAGCCGATAAGATGCGCGCTCGTGCGTTGGAGGCGAACATGCAGCGGCGCGAGTTCGTGACGCTTCTTGGCGGCGCGGTGGTTGCGTGGCCGCTGGGCGCGCGCGCCCAGCTCGATCGGATGCGGCGCGTCGGCATACTCCTGCCCGCCGCCGCAGACGACGCGGTATTTCAGGCCCGCATCGGGGCGTTCCAGCAGGGACTGGCGCTCTTGGGCTGGAACATCGGCCGCAACGTCCGCATCGAAGTCCGCTGGGCCACGACCAATGCCGCCGAGCTTCGCAGGCAAGCGGCGGAATTGGTCGCACTCGCGCCCGACGTCATCCTGTCCGGTGGAACTTCACCTGTGGGGCCATTGATTCAGGCGACCCGCACCGTGCCGATTGTGTTCGTGCACGTCATCGACCCGGTCGGCACCGGCACGGTCGATAGCCTGGCGCGGCCAGGCGGCAACGCCACCGGTTTTAGCAATATGGAATACAGCCTGAGCAGCAAATGGCTGCAGCTGCTCAAGGAGATCGCGCCGAGCGTAACGCGCGTGGCGGTCCTTCGAGATGCCACACAAGGCTTTGCAACCAGCCAGTTTGCCGCCATTCAGGCCGTTGCGCCGTCGCTCAGGGTGGAAGTCAACCCTGTCAATATGCGCGACGCCGGTGAGATCGAGCATGCCGTTGCGGCCTTCGTGCGCTCTCCAAATAGTGGTCTGGTAGTGACGGCGAGCGGGTCAGGGATTCGTCATCGCGATCTGATTGTCACGCTGGCGACCCGCCACAAGCTGCCCGCGGTCTACTTCGATCGTGTCTTCGTCGCTGCTGGCGGACTTGCCTCTTATGGGGCCGACCTGATTGACCAGTACCGGCTCGCAGCTGGTTACGTCGATCGCATTCTCAAGGGCGAGAAGCCGGCTGATCTGCCAGTGCAGGCGCCAACCAAGTACGAGACGGTCATCAACTTGAAGAGCGCGAAGGCGCTCGGCCTTACCGTGCCGCAAACGCTGCTCGCCCGTGCCGACGAGGTGATTGAATAGGAGAGCGAATGTCCGCTTCTGGCACTTAGCGGACATACCACTCACCCTGTCCGATGTCTGCTTTTGGGGTAAGAGCGGACATTTTCGGGGGCAAAGCGGACATTCAACTCATGCTACAATATTTGGGTCTGGAGCGAAGGAGTGACTCTTCGGGTCAACAATCGGGCATAAAAATGATTTTGTCGTGTCCGCGCGCCAAACGACGCCTCATCGTTCTGTCATTAGCGCTATCCTGCCTCCCCTTTGTTTGTACGCCGGCCTCCGCCGTGCAAATGAGCGGTGCAATTACGCTCGCGAACGGGAAGTGTCTGGATGCCGATTCGGCAGATTGGACCGCGAATGGCGGTCGTGTGCAGGTTTGGGATTGCAATCAAAACCCCAATCAGACTTGGCACTTTGACAGTACGACCTCCACCATTAAAAGTGACAGCGGTCTGTGCCTCGATGCTGACTCCCGTTCTTTCACGGCGGACGGCGGATCCGTTCAGGTCTATACGTGCAATGGTTGGGCCAATCAGCGCTGGACGGTCGTTCCGGGACTGAACGCAATTGTTGTTTCCTCGGGTCTCTGTCTTGATGCCGCTTCCGACCAGATGGCGAATAATGGAGGAAGGGTTCAGGTCTTTACCTGTAACGGCCAGCCCCAACAGACTTGGACGCTCGCACCGCTGGCACCAACGGCGGCGCAATTAGCGGCGCTCATCAATCCGTGGCCTCTCGTGCCGGGTGTCTATGAGTTCACGGTGAAAAACTCAAACCTTTGTATCGGCCGTTGGGATTGGGGAAACGAAACGATCCAAACAGTCCCCTGCAACGACGCTCGGGCCAAGCTGGCAGTGACGCCCTCCTATGCAACAGTGGCGACGGGGACGGGGCTATCGGCTGGCTACATCGTTCGGCCCCTTTTCATCAGGCCAGGAGAGGCCAGAGCCTTCGGCGACCTCTCGATGTGCGCTACACAGGAAACGAAAAGTATTGGTGCGCAGTCAGTCTATGGAAGTACCTGCTCAATGAATATGTGCGCCTCTGATGCGCCGAATTGGGTCTTTGGCGATGCTTCGAACGGATTTCAGGGAGGGTTCGGCAAGCTCTTCATCCGTACGCCAGTCCCAGTGCTGAATTTCAGCGCCGGGATTGGCGGCCCCCCCGCAAATTCAATACCGATGTGGAGCGTGCAGAATGCAAGTACGAACTTAAACGCTGCCTTAATTATGTGGGATCAGGACCCGGCAGTACCTCCAGCTGAATCCATATTCACGCCGAGACTCGTCAGGCCTTATCCGCTGGGCGAGTTTCAGCCTCAGACTTCATGCATCCCGCCGCCCGCGACTGCCAATCAGGGTTCCTGGGTGGGAACCGGGCAAATGAAATTTGCGCCAGCAGTCATGCATGTGGACTTACCGGGTTCAGAAATTACACTGATATCTACGCCGAATGCTGTTACGTGCGCTGAGCGCTGCGCAGAAGGCAACGCCTGTCGCGCTTATTCTTGGAGCTCAGGCAAGCAGCTTTGCTCGTTGAAAAACGACGTGCCCGGAGCGAAGTTCTGCGCGACCTGCACGTCGGGAGTTTTATTCCCGTAGCTGCAGGACATGGTCCAGCCGCGAAACAGCTTCGTGCCCTGTGAAAAAGCAATGAGGCGGATTCCACATGGACAAAGCTGAGCTTTTCACTGACGGGGAAGCCTATGAACGGATGATGGGCCGTTGGAGCCGTCTTGTTGGCGAAACGTTCCTCGCCTGGCTCGACCTGCCAAAGGGTCTTCGATGGCTCGATGTCGGCTGTGGCAACGGTGCCTTCACAGAAGAGATTATTGCTCGCTGCGCTCCTGCCACGGTGATCGCGATTGATCCCTCCGACGAGCAACTCGCCTTCGCGCGCACACGGCCCGGAGCGAAGATGGCAAAATTCGAAGTGGACGATGCGCAGAAACTGTCATTCGGCGACGGCACTTTCGATGTGGCAATCATGGCGCTGGTACTTGCGTTTCTGCGCGACCCAGCAAAGGCGGTTGCGGAAATGGCACGCGTGGTACGCTCCGGCGGTTGGGTCGCCAGTTATATGTGGGATATTCAGAACGGCGGAGCACCGACCACGCCGATTTACACGGCGATAGAATCTTTGGATTTGACTCGTCCAGTCCGGCCCAATCCGGCAGCGTCGCGGTTGGAAGCCATGCGCGGCTTCTGGGAAATGGCAGGGCTGGAGGCTATCGAGACCTGCGTCATTCGCATTCCTGTGAGGTTTTCCAGTTTCGATGATTTTTGGGATTCGAATACAGTACCTGTTGGGCCGCAGGGCAAAGTGATTGCTGACATGTCACCGGATAAGCGGGAGCAACTCCGCGTGCGACTACGCGAAGACCTGCCTGCTACTTCCGATGGGCAAATTGTCTACGAGTCATTCGCCAATGCGATGAGAGGGCGAGTACCCCAACGCACCCGCTAACAAGAGCGATTGTTTGCGCCCGGCAATGTCCGCTATTGCCCTTAGCGGACATGGTGGTGGCTTGTTTTTTCTGTCGGGAAGCCTTCGGGGACTCAGCGCCGCCAACTGAGGAGTCCTACGCGATTTTCCCGACTGCGGTTTCAAAATGTCTGCACGTTGGGCGCTCGAAAGTGCGTAGTTCGTAGCCGGGGCGCTCTGACTCTATCCCAACCAGCAACATCGCCGTTCCGCATACGGAGCAAACTGGTCGCACGACGGCATCGGAATGCGCGGTAGCTGGTTCGAAAACGATTACAGGAGCCATCTCATCCTCCTCGACTTTCACGCCCAGCGAATCCTATTTGAACTTAACAATCATCGACTCGGGATGCTCGCATCGGTGACATTCAAGCGTGCGTTGATCGTAGTCAGGCTTATTGATATCGAGCCACGATGGACTAGACCCCCCTTTCCTAAAATGAGGTACAGCCGCTAGGATTGGGACTTGCTCGGGGGGTAAATGAAAAATGAGGCGACGTGAATTCCTCATACTGATCGCGGGCGCGGTCGGCGGTTCGACGCACATAGCCCATGCGTTGCCCGAGCAGACACGACGGATCGCTGTCCTATTGAATTTGGCAGCTGACGATTTGGAAACGAAGGCTCGCCTTGCAGCCTTCCAACAACGGCTAAAGGAATTGGGCTGGAGCGAAGGCCACAACGTACGGTTCGATTATCGCTGGGGCCTCGGAGACGTCGATCAACACCGCAAAAATGCGGCGGAGCTGATCGCACTCAAGCCGGACGTCTTTCTGGTACACGGCAGCACGATCATGGGGCCGCTTCAAAGGGCGACCCGAACCATACCAATTGTGTTCGTATCCGTGTCTGATCCGATCGCCGGCGGATTTGTCGCAAGCCTTGCAAAGCCGGGGGGAAACGCTACCGGCTTCACATCGACAGACTACGGCATGAGCGGGAAATGGATGGAACTGCTCAAACAGATCGCGCCCCACATCACTCGCGTAGGTGTTATTCGCGACCCGGATCAAGTTTCGGGCGGCGGACAGTTAGGGGCCATTCAAGCCGTGGCACCGCTGCTTGGAGTACAGTTCAGTACGCTCGGTGTTCGCGATGCCAAAGAGATCGAGACCGCTATCGCTAACTTCGCGGGACAGCCCAATGGTGGCTTAATCGTAACGACCAGTGCTCTCGCTCAAATCCATCGTCAGCAAATTATCGAACTAGCCGCGAAGTATCGACTACCGACGATTTATCCATATCGTCTGTTCGTCTCCGACGGTGGCTTAATGTGCTATGCACCGCAAATTCTCGAACAGTACCGCGATGCCGCCTCTTATGTTGATCGCATCTTTAGAGGGGAGAAACCGGCCGATTTGCCGGTCCAGCAACCCAGCAAGTTTGAGTTAATAATCAACGCCAAGACGGCAAACGCGCTTGGCCTCACCGTTCCGCCAGCAATGCTCGCCCGCGCCGATGAGGTGATTGAAAAGTACTAGCGATGTCCGCTATTGGCACTTAGCGGACATCCCCTAGTGCACTGCAAATGTCTCTTTTGACCCAAAGCGGACATGCGCGCAGGAGCATTTTCGCAGCGCAAATTCACTGTTGGCCCCCATTTTGCGGGCCGCAAATTCCTGTTTTGATAGCGACCAGTCCGGGAATGACGCCCCTTGAATGGACGCGCTTCCTCACGCCAACAACGGGAGAGCCATGGCGATGAGCCAAGACGGGGTCACGATACTTGTCGGCACGACGAAGGGTGCCTTCATGATATCGAGCAGAAGCGACCGTAAGGGCTGGACAGTTAAGGGGCCATTCTGCGATGGCTGGCCCATCAACCACATCATCGGTGATCCTGCGACGCGGCTGCTGTGGGCCGGTGGAGGTGGCGAATGGCACGGCGCGGGTGTTTGGCGCTCTGAAGACTTGGGCGCAACCTGGGACGTTGCGAAGCTCACTAAAGGACAGATCGACGACTGGGCGGCCAACGATCCGCAACTCGCCGCCATGACGAACTGGACTAGCCGGCCCTTGCGATTTGCCGATCAGTTCTCGCAAATTTGGTCGCTTTGCTACGCCCACGGCACGCTATATGCCGGAACCAAACCGGCAAGATTGCTTTTGAGCCGGGACGGCGGCAAAAATTGGGAAGAAGTGCAAGGTTTGCGAGACCATCCTTCTGCCGACAGTTGGAGCCCTGGCGGCGCCGGATTGGTATTGCATACGATCTTGTTTGATCCGGCAGATGCCAAAAAGCTCTGGATCGGGATTTCGTCGGCTGGCGTCTTTGCGACTGAGGATGGAGGTACGACCTGGGATCGCCGCAATCGTCTATCAAACACGGAGCCCAGCACACAACACTCCCATCCCGCTGCACCCCGCGACGGCGAAATCGGACATTGCGTCCACAATATGATGCGGGCACCAGGCTCCGGTGACATGCTTTATCAGCAAAATCATCATGGCGTCTGGCGTTCTGCCGATGGGGGGCGGAGCTGGGACGACATTACTCGCGGCCTTCCGTCAACTTTCGGATTTCCGATTTGCGTTCATCCACGAGATCCGGAAACCATCTGGACTGTGCCTTTGAATGGTGACATGGCAGGCCGCTTTCCGCCCGATGCTGCTGCGGCCGTATGGCGTTCAAGCGACAGCGGCAAGACCTGGCAGGCCATGCGCGATGGATTGCCACAGGAAGCTTGCTACTTCACCGTTCTTCGGCAAGCCATGGCGCGTGACGAGCGCGAGCCGGTGGGACTCTACTTTGGAACCAATAGCGGCTCCGTGTTTGCCAGTCTCGATGAGGGTGAGAACTGGCGCGAGATCGCGCGGCATCTCCCGACTATCCTGAGCATTGAAGCGCTCGATTGCGGATAGTCAAGGATCGCAAAAGGGGTGAAATTGAGCGGAGACGGAATGTCGCCTCTCGGCCCTTAGCGGACATTGTTCGTTGCAGCGCATATGTCTGCTTTTGATGCTGTGGACGGCGCCCGCTCTGAGGCATCAAGAGTGCCATAGGGTGGTTGCGCAAAGCGAACCACATTGAGGGGAGCCGTCCATGGGCGAGGTTAGCACGATTGGTCTTGATATTGCGAAGTCAGT
>DASYSQ010000320.1:0-12709 GCA_036003145.1 Pseudolabrys sp. | reverse complement strand
GGGGCCGTCATGACCATGACGATGGCGCATATTCGCAGTCTCATCTTCGTCATTTTTGCGGGACTGACAGTTGCCGGATGTGGCTACAACACCATCCCGACTCTTGAAGAGCAGGCCAAGGCAAAATGGGGAGACGTACAGAACAATTATCAGCGCCGCGCGGATCTCATCCCAAATCTGGTGGCCACTGTGCAAGGCTACGCCAAGCAGGAGAGGGAAGTCCTTACTCAAGTCATTGAGGCGCGCGCCAAGGCGACACAAATAAAGGTGGACGCCTCGCAGCTTACCGATCCCGATAGAATCAAACAGTTCCAGGATGCGCAAAACCAGCTGAGCGGCGCGCTCGGCCGGCTCATTGCAGTCAGCGAAAATTACCCCGATCTCAAGTCCAACCAGAACTTCCTGGCCCTCCAGTCGCAGCTCGAGGGCACCGAGAACCGCATTGCGGTCGCTCGGCGCGACTACATCGAAGCTGTCCGTCTCTACAATACCGAGTTGCGGACGTTCCCGGGCATCATCTGGGCCAATACGGTCTTCCGTGGAAACAAGCCGATGGCGGAATTCGCCGCAAGTGAAGATGCGGCCAAGCCGCCGCAAGTGAAATTCTAAAGAGCCTCAAAGGCATCAAAATGACTGCGGGCCGCGCCTCTTCTGCCGTTGGTAGAAGGGATATGCGCCCGATCATCGCCATTGCCGCGTTATTGTGGGCGGTTACCGGCGCGCTGGCGCTCAATTTTCCTGCGCTCTCGGGCCGCGTCGTCGATCAGGCCAACATCATTCAGCCGTCGACGCGCAGCGCGATAGAGCAAAAGCTCGCAGATCTTGAAACCAAGTCCGGCATTCAGCTTGTCGTTGCCACAGTGTCCTCCCTGGAAGGTCAGGACATTGAGCCTTATGCCAACGAATTGTTCCGAACCTGGCAACTTGGCGAGAAATCAAAGAACAATGGTGTGCTTTTTCTGGTGGCGCCGAATGAGCGGCGAGTTCGTATCGAGGTCGGCTACGGACTTGAAAAAACGCTCACCGATGCGTTGTCAAAAGTCATCATTGTCAATGCCATCACGCCGCGATTCAAAATCGGAGATTTCAGCGGCGGCATTTCACGTGGTGTCGATGACATCATCACTGTTTTGACCACCGATGCGGCGGAATGGCAGGAACGTCCGTCGCTGCGGCTCGACAATCAGCAAACTGCCGATCCGGCAAGCTGGTTGCTTCTGGCGGGTTTGATCGCTCTCATCACGATGCTCATCGTTTCGCGGACTTTTCGCTGGCTATTCTTCAACACGCTTCTCAACATTCTGGTCAGTTCGGGTGGCTCGAGAGGTGGTGGCGGATTTTCGAGTGGAGGAGGTTATTCCGGGGGCGGAGGGTTTTCCGGAGGTGGCGGGTCTTCGGGTGGCGGCGGCGCTTCGGGGAGCTGGTGATGAGCCTTTCGAAGGACGACCATGACCGAATCGCGCGCGCCATCCGGGCTGCGGAGGCGCGGACGTCCGGTGAAATCGTCTGCGTACTGGCGCAGACGTCATCGCATGTGACAGGGTTGCCGGTTTTTATCGCGGCGGTTGTTGCGCTTGCATTGCCGTGGTTGCTCACGGCATTCACCGCAATGACGGTTTATCGGATGCTGTTGTTGCAAGTTATCGTGTTCGTGACGCTGCTCGTCGTGCTCTGCTTGCCGCCCGTTCGGGTCGCGCTTATGCCGCGCCGGGCGCGTCGCGCCATCGCTTACCGGTTTGCCATGGAGCAATTCGCGAGCCGCGGACTTGCCAGCAACAGGAATCAGTCGGGAATATTGATCTTCGTTTCACTCACGGAGCGCTACGCGCGCATTATTGCCGGCGACGATATCGCCGCGCGCGTTCCACAGGCCAAATGGCAGGAAGCGGTGGATACGCTCATTGCGCACACGCGCAACGGCTTCGTCGCCGATGGTTTCATTACTGCCATAGAAATATGCGGAAGTGAGCTGGCGAAGCATTTTCCCCCATCGGATATCAACCGCAACGAATTGCCCGACCGCATTTATGTGATCTAGGAAGGCACGTCAGTCGACTGTTACCGGGAAGCCGATCGGCTCGGCTGAAATGAATTGCTGCTTGGCGAGGCGGGCAAATCGGCCCCCGGCAGCGACGAGCTCGTCGAACGTTCCCTTTTCGACAACCCTGCCCTGGTGGAAGACGAGGATGCGAGACGCTTTGCGCACCGTCGATAACCGGTGCGCGATGACGAATGTGGTGCGGCCCTTCATAACCTCGTCGAGCGCACGCATGACCTTCCCTTCGGTATCGGCGTCGAGGGCGCTCGTTGCCTCGTCGAGAATAAGGATCGGCGGATCCTTCAAAAGCGCGCGCGCAATCGACAATCGTTGACGTTCACCACCGGACAGTGCGCGGCCCCGCTCGCCGACACTGTCGCCAAAACCTGCTGATTTGCGCTCGATGAATTCCAGCGCTTGCGCACGTTCGACTGCATCGAGAATCTCCGCATCGGTCGCATTGGGCTTCCCAACCAGCAGATTCTCGGTAATCGAACGGTTGAACAGCAGCGCCTCCTGAAAAACCACACCGATGTTTCGGCGCAATGCCGAAAGCTTGAATTTGCGGATATCCGTCCCGTCAATCTCAATCTGGCCTGACTGCGGATCGAAGGCGCGGTGAAGCAGCGCAATTGCTGTTGATTTTCCTGCGCCGGTTGCTCCAACCAGCGCAATTGTTTCACCCGGCATCGCTGTGAAGCTCAAATCCTCCACAGCCATCCGCTTGCCGTCATACGAGAATGAAACGTGTTTGAATTCGACGAGGCCGCGCAGCCTGCCGGGATCGACGGCGTCCGGATGATCGCGAATGGACGGAACCGTGTCCCATACAGTGAAGAATTCGCGCAACGTCGGTGCCTCCGATACCACGCTGTTGATGAAAGCGACGCTATGCTCCAGTCGGGCGATAATAAGTCCCGCAAAATTCATGAACGTCACCATTTCGCCGACCGTTGCCTTGCCCTGAATGGTGAGTAGGGTGCCGGCGATGATGATCGCGAGCACCGTTAATGTGGTCGCGGTGCGGGTCAACACATTCGCTAATGCCCACCACGAAAGGACCGGCATCTGTGCGGACAACAAACGTTCGACGACATGGCGTAGCTCGGCGACCTCGGTTTCGAGACGAGAAAAGCTCTGCACCAACGCAATATTGCCGAGCGTGTCCGAGGCGCGTTCCGCAAGATCCGAGTAATGCTGCTCGACCGTGCTTTGTAACGTTTCGGTCTTGCGTACGATAAGCGCGGTGAGCACCGCGAAAACGATGCACAGGACAATCAGCAGCAGAGCGAGACGCCAGTTAATAAACAGCGAAACCGGCAACAAGACGAATAATGAAATAAGCGAAGAGAGGTTGTCGCGGAAGAATCCGACCCACAGTCCCCACAACGCTTCCGTGCCATGCAGCATCATCTTCATCAACCGGCCGGAATGCGTATTGCCGTGGTAGGAGAGGGGAAGCTGCAGGACGTGCTCGAAATAGCTCGTCAAAACGACGTGGCGTCGCCGATGCGCGAGGCGATCTGCGTAAAGAGCAACCAACGTCCCGCACGCGATGGTGAAAAGTCCGAAGCCCGCCCATGCGGCAAGCAGCAACGTCAGGTGTGACCACTCCGGCCGTCCAGCGCGCATCTGGGCTCCGGTCAGCGTGTCGATGATGCGGCCGAGCAGCACCGGTTCGGCAAACTGGGCTGAGGCCAGTGCCAGATTTGCCAGTGCCAATATCCATGCCAATGGGCCCTCGGAGCCGAGCAAGGACAGAACACGAGCGTAGAGACGAAGGATATTCATGCGCGGCTCTCGACGCTTGGCTTTCCCGATTTCAGCGAGGAAAGCCCAAGACCATGGCATGGACGCTGACCGCCTCGCTGTCCTAACCGCGTTTGGGCGGTACGATTGATTGGACCGTAGTCCAATATGTCAAATTCCCTGTCTGCACTATGGTTTCTCGAAGAAGTCTGTCGCTGACGGCGACACGAAAATCCGACGCAGGGAGATATTGATGAAATCGCCTGTCATCAAGCACTCGATCATACTCAATGGACACAAGACGAGCGTGTCCCTGGAGGACCAGTTCTGGGATGGTTTGCGCGAGATTGCCGCCCGGGACAATGTGGCGGTATCGACACTCGTGGAGAGGATCGACCACGGCCGCAGTAGCCATAATCTTTCATCCGCAATTCGCGTCTTTGTGCTGGCTCATTTCCGAACGCGCACCAGTCAACAGGATTTGCCGGGCGATCAATCCAATCGGAATGTCTCCACTACCCCGACAATCGCGCCTGTTTTGGAAAGTGCGCTCCTGAGATCGTAACGGTCTGAAATGGACCAGCCTTGCCGGCATTGAGCGGAAGGAGGCCACTATGGCAGGGGGACGTCGTGGACTGGATGGCCGTCATCGCGACAAAGGCGGCAGAATTGAAAAAAAGCACGGCAATACGCGGGTCGGATCCCTGCGAAAGGAATACGGCGAAGGTTTCGCCAAAGGCCACCGCAAGGACATGATGCTCAAGACGTTGCTCAAGGAAACGGGCTCGACCTCATTGCACGAGTATTTGAGACAACACCACAGGTGATGCCGGCCGACGGCATCGCCTGGAGGCTTACTCCAGCCCGGCACGGCGGAAGCCCTCGAGATAGTGAGTACGATCGGCGTCCCGCTTGAATGGCACCTGATTGGCGACCCAGTCGACAGAGACATTGGGTTGCGCGCGGCGCAGTTCCAGCAATGCGGCTTTGGCGGTTTCCTTTTGGCCGAGCATACCGGCGGCGGCGGTGAGCACTCTGTGGCCGCCGACGAAATCGTTGCGTAGTCGGATAGACTCGCGTGCCAAACGCATCGCCTCCTCGTAGTTGTGTCCAACGAACTGGGAGTAGGCGGCGATGCCGCAATAGATCGCTGAAAATGGATCGCGCGGGCTAAGTCGCAGCGCGCGGCGCGCGGCGAGGTCGCCATCTTCCCAGCGCCCACAATAGGACAACGCCAGACCGTAATAGCCCTGCGCCAGCGAGAAGTTTGGATTTAGCTGCAGCGCGACTTCGAATTCGGCAATCGAGTCATCGAAACGCCGCGTGAATAGACAGACATTACCCAGTGCGTAGTGCGCCCAGGGATCTTCGCTGTCGGCCCGGATCGCCGCCAGCGCTGCTCGCTCGGCGATCCATACCACCTCCGCCATGTCCGCCCAGCCCATGTGCGCGCTGAACGTCTGGCTGGCGGCAAGCACGCCGAGCGCCTGACCGTAGTTGGGGTCGATGGCGGTCGCTTTCTCAAGAAGGGCCTGGGCAACAACGTTGTCCTGCCGCGTCACCCTCCAGTAATACGACAGCGCGCGCATCACCAGATCCCATGCATCCATGCTGTCGGGCGGCTTGCGCTGGGCGCGGAAATTTTCCGCCGCATAAAGCTGCGGCTCGATCGCGGCGACGATGGCCTCGGTGATCTCATCCTGTACGGCGAACACGTCAGTAATGTCGCGGTCGTAGCGTTCGGCCCAGATATGGCTGCCTGTTGCGACGTCATTGAGCTGTGCGGTGATGCGCACGCGGTCGCCGCTTTTGCGCACGCTGCCCTCGACCACATAGCCGACGCCGAGCTCCTCGGCGATCTGCTTCATGTGGACGGCCTTGCCCTTGTATGTGAACGAGGAGTTGCGTGCGATCACGAAGAACCAGCGCAGCTTGGACAGGCCAGTGATGATGTCCTCGCTGATGCCGTCGGAAAAATACTCGTGCTCCGGGTCGCCGCTCATGTTGACGAAGGGGAGCACGGCGATGGCTGGACGGTCGGGCAATGGCAGAGCCGCGCGTGACAACTCATGGATTTCGGCATGCGGCTCGAGACCCGGTGGCCGCGTATGCACTGTGCCCACGAAGCGAATCCCCTTGCGGGCAATAGTGCGGATCAGCTTCTGCTTCCCACCGCTGTCGCCCAATGCCTTGCGCGCAGCGTTGATGCGGCTGGTCAGTGTTGAATCGGAAACGATCCGGCCATGCCAGATCGACGCGATTAGATCGTCCTTGCTGACGACGCGGTCGCGGTTCTCCACGAGGAAGACCAGCAAATCGAAGACCTGGGGCTCAACGGCAATGGATTCGGACCCTCGCAGAAGCTCGCGACGGTCGCCGTCAAGCGTATGATCCCCAAAGACAAATTGCACGTTGGTCGCCCCCGACTGCGCGACTGAGCCGCCTCACGAAATAATCAAGCCCGTCTCAAGCACAAATCAAGGCCGGGCCAAAGTTTTCCGGATGCGGAGGCGGTACTCACATCCCAATCATGTTGGAAATTGGACAGGAGGTATTGATGCCCGCTGCAACGCTAACTGCTGCCAAACCGGTACGGCAGGAAACCGCATCGCCCGATCTTGCGGCCATAAAGGCCCGCCAAAAGGCAGCCTGGTCGTCAGGCGACTATGCCATCGTAGGCACAACCCTGCAGATCGTCGGCGAGGAGCTTTGCGAAGCTCTCGATCTGGGCGGGGGGAGTAAAGTGCTCGACGTGGCTGCCGGAAACGGAATGGTGAGTCTCGCCGCCGCGCGGCGCTGGTGCGACGTGGTTTCGACGGATTATGTGGCCAGCTTGCTGGAGCGTGGCCGCACTCGCGCTCAGGCAGAAGGCTTGACCATCGAATTCATGGAGGCCGATGCCGAGGATTTGCCGTTTGCCGAGGGCACATTCGACGCGGTGGTTTCGACCTTCGGCGTGATGTTTACGCCCAGCCAGGACAAGGCCGCAGCCGAACTTCTGCGGGTCTGCAAATCAGGAGGCCAGATCGGTCTCGCGAACTGGACGCCGGATGGCTTCATCGGACAGGTCTTCAAGACGCTTGGGAAATATCTACCGCCTCCGGCTGCGGCGAAATCTCCATTGCTTTGGGGGACACGCACTCGCCTGACCGAGATGTTCGGACCAGCTGCAAGCTGGATCAAGACCGAGTCGCGCTACTTCAATTTCCGCTATCGCTCGGCGCAACACTTCATCGAAGTGTTCAGGAATTACTACGGCCCGATGCTCAAGGCTTTCTCGGCGCTCGATACGCTTCAGCAGAATCGTCTCGAGAAGGATCTGTATGATCTCATATCACGTATGAACAGGGCCGATGATGAAACGATGATCGTACCCAGCGAGTATCTGGAAGTCGTCATCATGAAACGATGAGTCGCCTCGGCATTGTATCAGGCGACGAACGCCGCCGAATTGCCGAACATTCTCGCGAAGGAAAAACGTGATGAATACCGTGACCTACGGGGGCGCTCGCGCCCCCCGCACAGCCGTTTCCCAACGCGCAAAGGCCAAAAAGCGCAAACGTTTCTTTGCGCGGTTCAAGGATGCGTTGGCGGAATCGCGGCGTCAGCAGGCTCGCCGCATGATCGAAGATCATGCGTACCTGTTGCCAAACGATCCTGACTCCCCGGTGTAGGGTAAAGACGAGGCAATGAAACGCTATCTGATCGAACGGGACATACCGAATGTCGGAAGTCTGAGCCGTGAGCAGCTCAAAGGTCTTGCCGTGACGTCCAATGATGCGCTCGTCAAGCTTTCCGGCAAGGTGCAGTGGGTCCACTCATACATCGCTGCCGACAGGACCTTTTGCGTTTACCTCGCCGAGAGCGAGGGCCTGGTTCGAGAACACTCGCGGCTGGCGGGCTTTCCGATAACGAGAGTCAACGAAGTGCCCACTGTCATCGGCCCGATGACTGCAAGCGATTAAGCGTTACTCGCGGAGGCGGCGTTGAAGGAACTAGTTTGGGCCAATCCCTGGTTTTTTACCGCAGCATTGGCCGCGAGCAAGGCACCGATCCGTTGTCCGATCACCGGGTACCCGTGCGAGGGCGATCTTTCCCATCTGTGCGAGGACTATGGCTGTGCCCGCAAGGGCGGCTTGTCGCCTTGCTCTGACGAGAATCTCTAGTTCGCCGTTCCGCCATTCTGGCGGGGTCGCAATTACCCTGACAGCAAAGAGGGAGGGAATATTCGCCCTCCCTCCCGATCTTGAGTTTCGTTACTGAACGACGGCGCAATAGTTGCTGCGTCCATTGATGCCGCATTTCACCTTTTTCGGCGCGGCGCCAGAAGACCGGCCGGGCAGTCGATTGACTTGCTTGCCCTCGCGGTCATGGACGGGAGGTTTCACGACGTTTCCGTCGTGGCGGATGATGGTCTTGGCGAACGCGCCATTCGTGCCGACCGCGAGGACGAAGCCTACTGCAATCGCTGCAATGATTCGGATCACTTTCACAGAGCTCTTCATAATTGATTCCTGTTCTTTGGATTGCGTTGTGGCCGTCGGCCAGGTGGATAACGGACACGACACTAGTAGCTCCGAACTGAATTCAATTTGAAGTTATCGTTGCCTGGCATACATGTGGGTGAGCAGACATTCACTTACATATGCGCGGTGCGACATATTTTGTACTAGAGTTGGACCTTAGCGACAGTCACATCGTGAACTCTGTGGCTTGATCTAACAGCGCAACGACCCAACTTGACCTGCGAAAAATTTGAAATGCTGACAGACCTCCGCGTTTCGACCGGCCGGTCCAGCGCGTGAATTGCCGGCTTGTGGCGCGTTCCTGTCAGCAAGAAAGTCCCTGTTCGATTTCGCGTCTGTGTCGCTCGCCATGCGCTCGTAGTCCGTGACAGCTTTCAACACATGGTCGCGTTCATTTGGCCACGGAGCCGTTCTGCGATCGTTCGCCCGTATCGATGACTCATTCTCGAAAACCATAAAAATCAGTCGATTCTGCTGCCACCGTAGCGTGCTGATGTTGAAGCTCACCCTATCGCCATGCGTAACTATCGAATGATAGGATGATGCCGGCCTCGGACAATACCACTCCAACATTTGGTGACGATCATGTTGCGACTGACCGCTCTATTCCTGGCTCTATTCTCCGTGACGGCTTTTGCGCAGACCGACATTCCATCCAACAGCCGTTTGAAGACCATTGCGAACACGAAGACGATCAAAATTGCCTACCGGACGGATGCCAGGCCATTTTCATTCGTCAATGAAAAGAACGAGCCGGTCGGCTTCACGATCGATCTTTGCAAATTAGTTGTGAATTCCATCGAGCGGCAGAGCGGAGTCGCAAACCTCAAGATCGAATGGGTCCCGGTGACTGTTCAGACGCGCTTTACGACTGTGGCGGCTGGCAAGGCTGATATGGAATGTGGGGCAAGCACGGCGACCCTGGGCCGCATGAAAGAGGTGGACTTTTCCAGCTTTGTGTTCGTCGAGAGTACCGGGATGGTCGTTACGAGGGCCTCCAATATCCGCTCGTTTGCGGATATGGCGGGTAAGAAAATTGCGGTCGCAGGTGGCACAACGAACGAGCAGGCGATTATCGCGCAGATGAAGCAGCAGAAGATTGAGGCGATGCTCGTCTCCGTGAAAGACGGGGTAGAAGCGATCGCAATGCTGGAATCGGGCGGTGTCGACGGCTTCGCCAGCGACAAGTTGTTGCTGGTCGGTGCTCGCATGAAGGATCCGCAAGCCTTGGTGATGCTGCCCGATGACTTGTCCGTTGAGCCTTATGCAATCGTTTTACCGCGTGGCGATTGGGCGTTCCGGCTCGCCGTCAACACAGGACTTGCACAGATTTATCGTGACGGGCGTGTGGCCGGCGTGTTCAAGGCATGGTTCGATCGGATCGGCCTGCAGATGAGCCCGGTCCTGAGGATCATGTACGGTCTGGGTGCGTTGTCGGAATGACAAAACCGTCGACTTCGACGGTCTCAAATACCTGTTTGCGAAGGCGTGGGCTCCTTGACCGGGCAAGCAGGCGGTCTATGATTTCCGTAACGTTGATGGGGATGGAGTCCCCCGACAACCGCCGAAAGGCTGATGACTCCTACCGGGCGCCCGCGCGTCGGTAGGAAAAAATACTCCGCCGGGTGCCCAAAGGAAAGAGGGCGCCATGTTTGCATTGATTCCGCTGGACGTTTGGGTCGCGACCGTGCTTGCCGCGGCAGCTGGCCTCATGGCGATCTTTGGGCCGTCGGCCGGCGTTTTCATCCTGATCTATATCTTCTTGTGCGCGTACATCATTGTCGAAATCATCGGCAACGAAATCGCCGGATGATGTTCAACGGCCGAGCGAAGACACTGCCGGCTATGGAGTGCCGCAGCGGCCAATCTTGAGCTCCTTGCAAGGATCTTTGACCTGGCTGATGGTGCCAAGAATCTTGGTTCCGAGCTTGCCATCCGGCTTGCGGATCACTTCCATCGCATGCTCGTCGTTCACGATGTCGCGCGTCTCGGGATCGATGCTGATCTTTCCGCGCGGTCCCGACGCCTTCCAATGCTTGATTTCATTGACGAACGTATCGGCGTCGAATTTGCCATCGAGCTTCTTGATCGTGTGGAAAACAGCGTCGATGGCATCCCAGGCATTGGCCGACTCAAAATCGGGATAGTTGTCAGGGCCATAGGCTTCATGCCACGCCTTGACGAATGCCTTGTTGGCGGGATTGTCGAGGTCATTGCTGTACGAACTCATGACAATCGTTCCGATCGCGGCATCCCCCATGGTCTGAAGCTTGCTGTCTGGCACGACGTCTTTCGGCCCAATCAGTTTGATGCCCGCTTGGCGCAGGCCAAGCTGGCCATAGGTCTTGACCACGGCCGAAGCATGCGAGCCCGACGGAATGAACACGAAGAGGCAATCAGGCTTCTGATCCTTCACGCGCTGGAAGAAAGGTGTCATGTCGGGGACCTGCGCCGGATTGCCCATCGGGATGGCATCGGTCACCTTTCCGCCGGCCTTCTCGAAGCTGGTCTTGAAGGCTTCAGTCGAATCCTTGCCGGGCGGGAAATCGGTGTAGGCGGTTGCCGCTGTTTTGCACTTGAGTTTGTTCTCGGCGAAGGTGCCCATTGCATAGCCGTCGTGCCACATGCTGAATGAGAAACGGACGATGTAGGGCGACAGCTGCGGGATCCAGGCGGTGCCGGCATTGGCAATGATGAAAGGCACCTTCGCCTGTGTGATAACCGGCGCCATCGCGATCGCTGATGGCGAATACACGACACCAAGAATGAGATTGACCTTGTCACGTGTGATGAGTTCCGTCGCTGCGGTCTTCGCATTCGCGCCGGACGGTGGCCCTTCATCGCGCTTGATGAGCTCGACTTTGTGCGGCGCGATGTCCTTGGCGTGAAGCTTCATGTACAGGTCGAAGGCTTTGTCCTGCACATCGCCAAGATCGGCATTGGTGCCCGAATAGGGAATCAGAATTCCGATCTTGATCGTCTCGGCCTGTACCGGCGCAGACAACATTGCGCCAAACGCAGCGCACCCAAGCCATATCAGCGTCCGCATCGCATCCCCCTGTCTTTGAACTTGGCAGGAACTATAGCAGGCAGCAGGCGTTGGGCGAGGCCGCTGTACACGGTTTACTTTGACCGCATTTTGCGGAACGGACTGAGAACGGAAGCGGCCTGGAACGATGCAAGATTGGCGTCCAGCGACTACACTAGGCCTCTGTCTCGTTGTGTAGGAGTTGCTCATGGCCCCGCGCGCCTATTGGAAGGGCTTTCTTCGCCTTTCACTCGTGTCTTGCCCGATCCAACTTTTCCCCGCCACAAGCGAGCGCGAGAAGGTCAGCTTCAACCAGATCAACAAGGAGACCGGCAACCGCATCCGCTACCGCAAGGTTGATGAGGACACGGGCGAAGAGGTCGAGTCCGAAAACATCGTCAAGGGCTTCCAGGTTTCCAAAGGTCAATACGTTGAGGTTGATGACGATGAACTCGAAACGATCGCGCTTGAGAGCACCAGAACAATCGAGATCGATGAATTTGTGCCCAAGTCCGAGATCGACGACCTCTATTACATTCGTCCGTACTATATTGCGCCCGATGGCAAAGTGGGGCAGGACGCTTTTGTCGTCATCCGTGACGTCATCGAAAAGATGAACATGGTTGCGATCGGCCGCGTCGTACTGACAAGTCGCGAGCACATCATAGCCATGCAGCCGCGCGGCAAGGGACTGATGGGAATGTTGTTGCGATACCCCTACGAGGTTCGCGACGAAAAAGAATATTTCGACGATATTTCGAACGCGAAGATCAGCAAGGATATGATGGATCTGGCAAAGCATATTGTGGAGACAAAATCCGGACACTTCGAGCCGGACAAGTTTGAAGATCACTACGAAGCCGCGCTCAAGGCGCTTGTCGAAAAGAAATCCAAAGGCCTCAAGATTGAGGCACCGAAGGAACGGGCGCCTGCAAAGGTCATCAATCTCATGGATGCCTTGCGGCGGAGTGTGAAGGAAGAACGCCAGCCGGCGCGCAAGCAACAGGCGAAACGTTCAAAGAAGCGGATCGAAGGACAAAAGGAAATGCTCTTCTCCATTTCCGGCAAGAAGGCCGGCAAGGAAGAAGCCAAACGGGCGGCGCCAGCGGCGAAGCGGCGCAGAGCGGGCTAAAGCCGCAGTCAATTTCGCAGCACTATCGGACGACGCCCTCTCATCATTTCGACGTCGGTGCGTTCTGCCGGACGCGTTGCAGCAGCGCCTGGCTCGGGCCGCGGTTGCGTATGCAGCCGGTCCACAAGTTGCTGCAACGCCTGCGCCAGCCGTTCGGTCTGGTCGGCCGGCGTGGGTGGAATCGGCGGCGGGCGTCTGTCGGCCGCGAGATTTGGCTGAAAAGGCACACGAACGCG
>DASYSQ010000319.1:0-17734 GCA_036003145.1 Pseudolabrys sp. | reverse complement strand
CGGTGCGGCCCTTGCCCTGACGGGCAGCGATTGCATCGATCGCCGATGGCGTGGTGCCCAGGGGCGGAATCGAACCACCGACACCGTGATTTTCAGTCACGTGCTCTACCAACTGAGCTACCTGGGCGCCGGGCCGGCCCGGGTGGGCCGCTCAGCAAGGCGCGGGCGTTATAGAGGCTCGAATCCACACTGTCCAGAACAGGGCCGCCAAGCGGCTTTCGGACAGGATCATGCGGGGATCCCTATAGCGGCGCGGAAACGTTCTTTCAGCGCAACACCGTCGCGAAGAGGCAGCACACGGGGCGGCTCCTCAGCGGCAATCAGCACGCGGGCAAAAAGCGTCTCGTGCAGATTCTTCAACCTATGGGCAAGATCGGCCAGGGCATTCTCGTCGCGCACGTCAAGACACGTGTCGATGCCGCAGGCTCCGGCAACACCGATGAGGTCAACGCCACTTTGCGTATGGCTCGGTTGCATACCGGTTTCGCCATAAACGCCATTGTCGAAAACGATGACAGCGAGATTGCGCGGCCGCTGGGTACCGATGGTCGCCAACGAGCCAAGACCCATCAGCATCTCACCGTCTCCTGTGATCACCGCAATGCGCCGCCTGGGCTGCGCCAACGCAAGCCCCAGACCGATCATGGCCGCACCGCCCATGGCACCCCAGAGATAGAAGTTGCGGTCATTGTCGCCGGCAGCTGCTGCATCCCAGGCGGTCGAGCCAAGACCGGGGACCACCAGCAGGTCGTCACCCCGGTTCTCCAGCAGCGTGGCCATCGTGGCGCGGCGCTCGAGCTTCATTTGGTCCATACTTTCCTGCCGATCAGCTGCTGCGACAGGATGACGGCTGCGATGCGTTCGTTTCCAAATGCCTGCTGGATGGCGCGTTCGGCGGCGCCGGCGACATCCTCCGGCACGTTCACGCGATAAACTTCGGCCTCGCACAGCTTGAGCACCGGATCGACGATCGATCCCATTGGCACCTGCCAGGGATTGAACTCCTCCCACTCGCCGCGCATTGTGATGAACATCAGCAGCGGAAAGCGGCACGTCCGCGCCAGCGAGAACATGTTGATGCAATTGCCGACGCCGCTGGACTGCATCAGCAAGGCCGCGCGCTCGCCGCCAAGCCACGCGCCCGCCGCCAGCGCTACCCCCTCCTCCTCCGTGGTCAGCACCACATCACGGATTTCATCGTCGGCGCGGCACCGGTCGATCAGACGCGCGTGGCCGGCATCCGGCACAAACCCGACCTGCCGAACGCCGTTGTGTTTGAGCACTTCGAACAGCCGGTCGGGCCAATCATGGGCTCGCGCGTTCACTTATCACCCGCTTCACCTTCGGCCGGCCGTTCGCCGTCCTCATCTTCATCGTCCTTCGTCGGAATTGTATAGACGCCGGAGAGCCAGCGATGGAGATCGAGGTCGGCGCAACGCTTGGAGCAGAATGGCTTGAATTCCGGATCGACCGGCTTCCCGCAAATCGGGCACGACTGTGCAGCAGGCGTTTTCCGGTTGATTTCGTTCATCCGGCGCTGCTTCCTTCCTGCGAAGCACGATCCGCGCGCATCACACCGCGTTCAGCCACCCGAAACGAATTGGATAGCCCTCGCCACCCAAAAGCGTCATGACTTCATAAAGCGGCAGACCAACGACATTGCTGTATGAGCCGACAATCTTCACGATGAAAGTTCCAGCGATACCCTGCGCCGCGTAGCCGCCGGCCTTGCCGCGCCATTCACCCGAGGCGAGATAGGCTTCGATATCCTCTTCCGATAGCCGCCTGAAGCGCACACGCGTTTCCACCAGACGCTGGCGAAAGTTTTCTTTTGGAGTCACCAGACATATGGCGGTGTACACCCGGTGATTGCGGCCGGAAAGCAGGCGCAGACACTGCGCAGCCTCGTCAAGGAGCTCCGCCTTGGGAAGAATGCGCCGGCCAACCGCCACAACCGTGTCGGCTGCCAAAATAAAGGCGCCGCGGAGTTCGTCATCCAGATTCACGTTTTCCAAAGCCGCCGTTGCCTTGGCCTGGGCGAGACGCGTGGCGTAGGCACGCGGAATCTCGCTGCGGCGGGGGGTCTCATCGAGGTCAGCGGGCTTGAGCGCGTCCGGCTCGATCCCGGCCTGATTGATCAGGGCGAGTCGGCGAGGCGAGCCTGAAGCAAGCACAAATTTGGGGCGACCGATCATTTGTCCGCGTGATGGCGACAACTGGAGAAAACGTTTTGAATGGGCGCGGAAACTAGCGGAATGATCACGTTTCCACAACCCGACACGGCGCCCCGGCCCTCATTCATTGCCTCCACTTTGCTGCCCGAAGCGCTCACGTATGCGAGCCATCAATTGGTCCCGCACCTCGCGATAATCATTGAGCCGCTGCTCGCGGCTGCCTTCGCTCGCGGCAGGATCCATCGTCGGCCAATATTCGACATCGGATGCGACCTTGTGGGTCAACTCCAGAGCCTTGTGATGCGCAGGCGGCGAGAGCGTCACAATGAGATCGAAATTGAGCCCTTCGAGGTCCTCAAGTTCCTCAAACGTGATCGGCTTGTGGCGCGAGATATCGATGCCGACTTCCTGCATGACGGCAACCGCGAAGGGATCGAGTTCGCCCTTCTGCACGCCGGCGGAGCCGACATAGACCGTCGTTCCCAACATCTGCCTGAGCAGCCCGGCAGCTATCGGCGAACGCACCGCGTTCATGCCGCATGCGAATAGCACCGCGTGGGGACGCGAAGGGCGCTCGGACGCGGCCATCCGGTCATCAACCTTTCCAGTGCAGTACGCAGATCAAGGTGAACAGTCGGCGAGCAGTATCGAGATCGACCGTCACCTTTCCCTTGAGACGCTCCATCAAAATGCGCGAGCCATCATTGTGGATGGCGCGCCGGCCCATATCGATTGCCTCAATCTTGTCGGGCGTGGCAGTACGGATTGCCTGATAGTAGCTGTCGCAGATCATGTAGTAGTCCTTGACGATCCGGCGCAGCGGCGTAAGCGAAAACAGGTGCGCGACCACAGGCGTGCCGTTTTCAAGCCGGATATCGAAGACCAGACGGTTTCCGTTGATGCTCAAATGAAGTGCGTAGGGCCCGTCGTCCTGCCCTATTGGCGCAAAGGAGTTTTGCTCGAGCAAATCGTAGATGGCGATCTGACGCTCGTGCTCGACATCCGGATTGGACCGGCCGATTGATTTTTCGTCGAGAGCGACAGCGACGAGACGCCGCTTCATTGGAGGAGGCGTTGATTTCGCCGGGCTCATTTCTGATTGAGGCGGATAGCCACAGAGCGAGCGTGCGCGGTCAAGCCTTCAGCCTCGCCGAGCGCAATCGCGGCCGGTCCGAGCGCGCGCAATTGCCCAGGGCCGCACTTGAGCAATGACGTGCGCTTCATGAAATCGAGCACGCCGAGGCCGGACGAAAACCGCGCCGAGCGCGCAGTCGGCAGCACATGGTTGGAACCCGCAACATAGTCGCCGATCGCCTCGGGAGTGTAGGCGCCGATGAAGATCGCGCCGGCATTGCGGATGCGTGCCACAAGCTCTTCGGCATTGGCGGCCATGATTTCGAGATGCTCCGGCGCAAGTTGATCGACGAGCGCGATCGCGTCGGCAAGCCTGGGGACAACAATGATGGCACCGAAATTGCTCCAGGAGGCCGCGGCGACGCCGGCCCGCGAGAGCGTCTTGAGCTGGGAGTCGACGGCCCTTTCGACCTCGGTCGCGAGCCTGGCATCGTCGGTGATCAGAATCGACTGGGCGCTCGCATCATGCTCGGCCTGCGCCAGCAGGTCGGCAGCGATCCACTCGGCGTTGCCGGTTTTGTCGGCCAATATCAGAACTTCGGACGGCCCGGCGATCATGTCGATACCGACCTTGCCAAACACCAGGCGCTTCGCGGCCGCGACATAGGCATTGCCGGGGCCCACAATCTTGGCCACGGGCGCGATTGTTTCGGTGCCGTAAGCGAGCGCAGCCACCGCCTGGGCACCGCCGATGCGGTAAACCTCGTCGACGCCAGCGAGCTTTGCCGCTGCCAGCACCAGAGGGTTGAGCTTGCCATCCGGCGCCGGGACGACCATTGCCAGCCTCGGCACGCCGGCGACCCTGGCCGGCACGGCATTCATCAGAACCGAGGACGGATAGGCCGCCGTACCACCGGGAACGTAGAGACCGACCGCTTCGATTGCAGTCCACTTCGCGCCCAACTCGACGCCGAGAGCGTCTGTGAAACGCTCGTCGCTCGGCGTTTGGCGGCGATGATAGGCCTCGATACGGTCGCGGGCGACTTTGAGTGCCGCCAGCGCCTCGCCCTCGCAGGCCTTCGCCGCCGCCTCGATTTCGGGGGCGGTGACCCGCAAACCTGTCCTGGCGAGATCGATCCGGTCAAACTTGGCCGTCAATTCGAGCAGCGCTTTGTCACCATGCGCCACTACTTCGGCGACGATCGCACGCACAGCCTGCTCGACGTCCTGGGCCGTCTCGCGCTTGGCCGCGAGAAGGCTGCGAAAACCGGCGGAAAAATCCGCCTTTTGGCTGTCCAAACGAAGAGGCATAACCCAGTCCTGCCGGCTCGAAACCGAACGACAGGTCAATGGGTGATGCGCGCCTTGGCGTCAACCCTGACGCCGTGCCTGAAAACAAAAGGCTCCGCCGGGGCGGAGCCTTTTCGCTGAGCGATAGGCTCTTTCATGCCTCTTTATTTTTATGCTTCTTGCTGTGCCTGGCCTTCTTCGGTGGCTGATAATCGCACGGAGCCAGGCACAGGCCGCCGACCTTGACGTTGCATTCTGTGACCGTGGCCGTGCAGACCGCGGGCGAGCCGAGCCTGACGCATCCGCAGCCGACGTCAGCCCTTGCCGGCTCGCCGCTAAACATTGCAATGCCTGAAAGCAGGCCCGCCAAAATGAAAATCCTGCGCATTGATGCACCCTTGTTTGAGAAACGACGGCACCAGGCCACCAGAGTTCCCGAATTTCAAGATGTGCCTGGTTCTGCTGGCACCACCGCCGACAGTTTTGAACCGAAATCTGCTGCTGCTGGTGCGATCGGGACGAGGTCAGGTACGACGGGACTTCGCGGCCTCTTCAATCTCGGCGTGGGCGGGGCAGGCAGCCGTTGTCCAGGAGGGACCGAGATCGGCGAGTTCGGCTTCCAGACATTCGACATCGAGCCGCAGCGAGGCACCGCCCGAGAATGTCAGCATGACCACGCCCGAGGGCGGCTCGGTCTCGGAAAATTCGACGGCCAGGAGATTAAGAACCGCGTCTTTGCGGGCCGGGTCTATTTGCCGACATTTACACGCCATGACCCGCTCGAAGCGCAATGCAGCGCGCCGTCGGCGATATTCGCAGCTGGCTGCATTAGTTCCTTGGCCAACTTGGGCACACTCCCAGTCGAACCGGTTCAGCGCCAGCACGAGACGCCTTTCGTGCGGCCGCCACAGAACGTCGGAAACCCTCACCACCGCGTCCTGGAGGTGGGTCGAAGCGACCTCGAGATCCTCCTCGTCAAGGACCACGAATTTCAGTGTGTCCATGGCGTCGCACTCCCTCCCCGCGTAATTAGGCAAGCTCGCCCGACCATGCAAGATGGTCAACGTTCGGGAAAAGCGGGCTCCAGGCCGGCGGCCGTCCAGCGCGGGCGGGTCGTCGCGTTGGTCAGCTTGCGCAGCAGGGCCATGCCGCCTTCCGGCGACGCAGCACGCGCATGAATGGCCGCCGTATACGTATTCGCATTATGTAACTCGCCCGGCAGCGTGCCGACGATCCTGACGCCCTTCACCGGCAGCACCTCGCTGATGAACGTCGTCCCGATCTCGGCCCGGCCTTCGGCGACCAACACCGCAACGTCGTGACCGCCCTTTCCAAGCACGGCCTTTTTATTGATCTCGTCGGCAATACCGAGCTTCTGCAGCAGCGCGGCAAACATGATCCCTCCGGAGCCGCCCGCTTTCGGATCTGTGTAGGCCACCGAGCGCGCCGTCAATAAAGCCTGTTTGAACGCGGCAGGTGTCGAGATATCGGGGATGTGTGTGCCCTCGCGCACAATCACTCCCGTGACAGTGCGGCCAAGATCGGTGCGGCTCCCGGGCACAACAAAACCGAGCTTTGCGAGCTCGGCGATGGCGGATTCCGAGAGGACGACGAGGTCGGCGACCTCCCCGTTTTTAATCCGCTCGCGCAGTGACCCAGCCGTGCCAAAATTGAGGTCAAGTTTATTACCCGTCTCGTTTTCAAATTCGGCGCTGAGTGCCGCGACCATCGACTTCACGGCGCCGGCGCTCATGATCTTTATGTCAGCCACGATGAATTTCTCCCCTATTGCAGGAAAGATCGTGGCCGAGTGACGCGGTTTCGTCTAGGCGCTGATACGTTCGATCGCCGCGCCGCAGCGGGCGAGCTTGTCTTCGAGCCGCTCAAAGCCGCGGTCGAGGTGGTAGACGCGGTTGACCATCGTCTCACCTTCGGCCGCGAGAGCGGCGATGACCAGTGACACCGAGGCGCGCAGGTCGGTCGCCATCACCGGCGCACCCTTCAGGCGGTCGACGCCCTCGATGGTGGCGGTCTCCCCGTCGAGATTGATGCGGGCACCGAGCCGCACAAGCTCCTGCACGTGCATAAAACGGTTTTCGAAAATCGTTTCGGTGATGCGGGAGGTGCCGCTGGCACACGTCATCAAGGCCATAAACTGGGCCTGCAAGTCGGTGGGAAAGCCGGGAAACGGCGCGGTCGTGACGTCAACCGCCGTGAGCCCCGACCCGTTGCGGGCGATCCGGACGCCTTCGTTCGTCGGCGTCACCGTGGCGCCTGTCTGGCTCAGGACATCAAATGCAGCCTGCAATAGCTCGGGGCGCGCGTTCTGCAACAGCACATCGCCGCCGGTCATCGCGACCGCCATTGCGTAAGTGCCGGTTTCAATGCGATCCGGCAATACCGCATGACGTGCGCCGTGCAATTTCGGCACCCCCTCAACCACGATACGAGAGGTTCCGGCGCCGGAAATTCTTGCGCCCATCTTGTTGAGGCAGTCTGCGACATCGCTCACTTCGGGCTCGCGCGCGGCATTTTCGATCACGGTCGTGCCGTTGGCGAGCGATGCTGCCATCAAGGCGGTGTGCGTGCCGCCGACCGTGACCTTCGGAAATGCGATTTCGCCGCCGCGCAACCCTTTCCGGGCACGCGCGATCACGTAGCCGCCTTCGATTTCGATTTCGGCACCAAGCTTTTCCAGCGCCATGATCAGCAAATCAACCGGTCGTGTTCCGATGGCACAGCCGCCCGGCATTGAGACTTTGGCCTCGCCCATCCGCGCCAGCAGAGGCGCGACCACCCAGAAGCTCGCCCGCATCTTGGAGACCAAATCGTACGGAGCGGTCGTATCGACGATATGTTTCGCCGAAATATGAATGGTGCGTCCCTGGTTCGGGTCATCGCCGGCTCGCTTGCCGGCGATCATGACATCGACGCCGTGGTTGCCGAGAATCCGCTGGAGCTGGATGACATCGGCAAGCCGCGGCACGTTCTCGAGGATCAATGTGTCCTCGGTCAGCAGGCTTGCGATCATCAGCGGGAGTGTCGCGTTCTTGGCGCCGGAGATCGGGATCGTGCCGTTCAGGCGCTGTCCGCCGACTATCCGTATTCGGTCCATGCTCGCCCCGCCCACTTACTCGCGGCTATTCAGCGTAAGCCCATAATCTATGGGTCCGCGGGCCGCCTTCCAGTAGCGCCATATCAACAGTATTAGCACTTTCCGTCGCCAATTGCGGCAAAAGTCGGACCCTTCCTTAACGCACCGGATCATCACGGCGTGCGGGCTCCGGCTTTTGCGCAGTTCCGGTGGCCTGCGATTCCCCGCGCGCCCGCTCCTGGGCCTTGCGCCGGCGAAGATTTTCACGCAGTGCCCCCGCCAGGCGCGCGCTGCGATTGCCGTTTTTCTTTGTCTCGCTGTCTTTGTTCATCCGGCTCATGGCCTCAATTATCTGCCGAGCGGCGCCCCGCGCAAGCCAGCCCTCGTCTTGCGTCACCGGGGGCCCTTGTGGCAGTTTCCGCCGCGTTCGCGCCAATTCGCAGATTGTTGTGCGTTTTCTGCTGCCGTAGCTCAGTGGTAGAGCACCCCCTTGGTAAGGGGGAGGTCGAGTGTTCAATCCACTCCGGCAGCACCATTATATCAGTAAGTTAGCTCGACCAGCGTTCGTGGCTATTTCATCCGACAGCACCGCACTTTGCGATCCGCATCCACAATTATTTCATGCCGTAGCTTCTATTTCATGCCGTAGCTTCGCCACGCTCTCTGGCCCGGTAACATCGTTCGCGTCTTCGCCCTCCTGACCCGGCTATCGCTGCCGCGGTCGGCAAGGAGTTCGCCGCACAAAATCGGATGAGATGGTGTTGCATCAATGTCCGCTTTCGGGGGGTAAAGCAGACATGACCTTTTGCGCTGCAAATGTCCGCTTTTGACCCAAAGCGGACATGGGCGGGCCTTTCCCAGTGCAGGTTTGAGCGGCTACGATGCCTCGTCGTGAGCTTCGGGGGCGGCAATGAGACGGCGCGATTTCATTACACTTCTCGGTGGAACGGCGACTTGGCCGCTTGCTGCGCGCGCGCAGCAGCCCGCGAAGGTCCCCCGTATCGGAGTACTCTGGCACGCCGCGAACGCCGAGCAGGAGGGAACGAACTATAAGGCGATAGTCAAGGGCTTCGCGGATATCGGTTACATCGACGGCAAAACCGTCGTGCTGGAACACCGTTTTCCCAATGAGCAGGCGGCTCAGTTTCGAAGCATGGCCGCCGAACTCGTGGCATCTGGTGTCGATGTCCTCGTCGTCATTGGAGCGAATGCGCCTCCCTACGCAAAGGAAGCGACAAAAACAATCCCGATTGTTTTCGCTCTTATGCCTGATCCGATCGGCAGCAAGCTGGTGAATAATCTCGCGCGGCCTGAAGCAAACGTGACAGGCCTGTCAAATTCCGCGAGCGACATTGTGGGCAAGCGGCTGGCACTCTTCAAAGAGGTTATTCCGGGACTTTCCCGCGTCGCCCTTCTCGTTAATTCGAATTCTTCACTCGCAGCCGGCTATGAGCAGGGGTTTCAGGCGGCGACCGCCAACCTTGGGCTTTCAGGAAAGGTGTTCACATGGCGCGCGCCGGACGAACTACCTTCATTCTTCGCCGCAATGAAGGATGCCGGCATCCAAGCGGTGATGTTCAACCCGGATGGTTGGGCTTTTACATATCGCGATCTGATAGCAAAGCTTGCGCTGGCCAAGGGGCTGCCGCTGTCTGCCTATTCACGACAATCTTTTAATGCGGGTGCGCTGATGTCATACGGCGTAGATCACGATGCCATCTGTTATCGCGTGGCCGTTTATGTGGACAAGCTCCTGAAGGGCGCGAAACCTAGCGAGCTCCCAATCGAACAACCAACCAAATTTGAGTTCTTGATCAACCTCAACACCGCCAGAGCGCTCGGTCTTACAGTGCCGCCGTCGATCTTGTTGCGCGCCGATGAGGTGATTGAATGATTAGCGCCATGTCCGCTATTGGCACAAAGCGGACATAGCAAGTTGCACTGCACATGTCCGCTTTCGGGGATGAAGCGGACATGAAGTTGGCCCGTCCGCAGACGCGCTGGAGCGCTGGGACTTCAAGACGATGAAGTGGAAGCGACCGGAGAGGTCCTAGCCAGTGTCGTCAATCGTGCACTCAGTCACGACAAACACGTGGCGCTGTTTGCAAATCTCGCAGCGCAACTCCATTGTGGCGGCCGGCGATATCCTCTTCAATTCTTCGGGGGTCGCCCTGAAGTTCGAGCGAAAGGGTTCGTGAGTAGTAGGACAGCGGAAAACGAGAGCGCCCATCTGCTCTACAACCCCCGGCGATCCACATCGTCGCCACCCTCGGGCCGCCCCATCCGCAGTGCAAGAAAGACAGCCATGCAGGCAACAAGGATAAGCGCGAAGTTGAACAACTGTTGAAGCATGAAACCCCCGGCGAGCACTCGTCGCCCAAAGCTGGTTGATGGGGGTTCGGCGCCGATGGCGTCTGTGTCGCAAATCACAAAAATGGTGATTGCGCTTAACCTTTCGTCTGAGGACTACGCAGTGCCGAAAAGGCCGCGCCCTGCGATGTCCGCTTTCGGGGGGGTAAAGCGGACATGACCTTTTGCGCTGCAAATGTCCGCTTTTGACCCAAAGCGGACATCGCCCCCTTCCAGATTACTGTTGAGGGTTGGTACGATGCCTCGTCTTGAGCCTCGGGGGCGATAATGAGGCGGCGCGAGTTCATTACACTTCTTGGCGGCAGTGCGGCGGTGTGGCCGATCATTGCCAGCGGTCAGCAAAGTGATGGCGCTCGCCAGATTCGAGTCGGTGTCGTCGCGGCGGTGTCTCCGACACCAGCGATGCTTAAGGCATTTCGCGACGCGATGCGTGATCGGGGCTATGTTGAAGGGCAAAATCTAACCGTCGACGTGCGCTGGCCACGGGGAACCTTCGATCAGGATCCCAGCGCAATAACCGATCTCGTTAAAGCGAATGTTGATGTCATCGTCGCGTGGGCTACACCAACAGTGATTGCGGTTCGTCGAGCGACTTCAACAATCCCTATCGTCATGACATCAGTTGGCGATCCCGTTGGATCCGGCTTTGTTGCGAGCCTGGCACGACCGGGCGGCAACATCACCGGCGTCAGCGGTATCACTTCCGATCTGAGTGCCAAGCTCCTTGGCCTCTTTGTCCAGCTAGTTCCGACCATGAAGGTCGTCGGTCTGGTGACAAATTCGTACAATCCGAATGTAGCGTTACAGCTTAGACGGAGCCAGGAAGCCATTCGCGAATTGGGCCTGCAATCGATGGTCGTCGAGGCGCGAACTCTCGAGGAATTTAAACACGCATTTAAAAGTCTGAAAGAAGCCAAGGTCGATGGCGTTCTGCTGCTGGCAGATCCGGCAGTCCTTGGGCACGTAAAAGAGATAGCTGAACTTGCATTGACAGCTGGATTGCCAAGCGCCTTCCAGCGCCGAGAGAATGTGGAGGCTGGAGGTCTTTTCTCATATGGTGGCAGTATTACGGATCAGTTCAAATTTGCGGCCAGTTACGTCGATCGCATCCTGAAAGGCGCAAAACCCGCCGACTTGCCGGTCGAGCAACCGACTCAATTCGATTTCGTGATCAATCTAAAAACGGCCAAGGCGCTTGGACTTTCTATTTCGCCGAGTGTGCTTGCGCTCGCCGATGAACTGATTCAGTAGGGCTAGCCATGTCGGCTTTTGACCCAAAGCGGACATTTCTGATTTGCGGCGCGCGACGGCGCAGCGGCGCGCGACCAAGCGCCGATATTTATAAAATGCGACTGCGGCCGGTAATTACGACCGCGTCTTATCGCCCCAAGTCGAAAGAGCGGTCGCCTCAAAGATCGTCGCCTCTTTGCCCTCGTCCGTGGCAAGCCACTCGTTGAGTTCCTGATCTGACTTCGGTTGACGACCCTTCATGCCTTCAAAGGCATCACGCAGAATTTGCGCTTGGGTTTTCTCTGATTTCTCTTTTTCGCTCATGGTGATTACTCCTATGAGAGACCGCGAAGCTAGCAGTCGCCAACGGGCATAGTCCAAGCACCTTTATCAAAAAACGTGTGTGCGATCTAACTGAGCCGGAGCGAGTGCTCGTACATTGATGCAGGTCAATTGAACCGAATTATTTTCGCCACACAATTATTTACTACAGGCGACACAGGAGGCTTAGCGATGTACGCACTCATCATAGTAATCGGGATGCTCTCCCAGGGGGCTGGCAGTGCAGTCATGCCTGTCGGTGTGACTTCTCAAATTGTTGGAAAGTTTAAAAACTTGGATGAGTGCAAGACGGCTGCGAGTCAGCCCCACGCGGGAGGCCCTGTTTCAGATCTCAGTCTGTCAACCACCTGGGGAGTCAATTGGTATTGCACATACACTGGCGGGAACTAACTCCAGTATGGTCAGGGTGAAACACGAAAGGCTTTTGGCACGCGAGCGCCTGCCGCGATCCACTGCTCAAGGGGATCCTATTGGCAATGTGTGTACGGGGGCAAAACGTAGCCGCGCGGGTGGTACGATAGGATACGATTTCGGAAACGTCCGACGTCCGCTATTGGCACAAAGCGGACACGGGCCGGTGCACTGTAAATGTCCGCTTTCGGGTGTAAATCAGACATGACGTTTTGCACTGCAAATGTCTGCTTTTGACCCAAAGGGGACATCCGACCCTTGGTGCTTTTTACCGCCTTCATACAGCAGCAAAATATTAAGCGACGTCGAGGACAATAGGCGTTGGCTGCGATTTCGGGACGCCGAAGGTAATCGTGAACCCCATAAGCGGGATACGCCGAATACGGCAAAAATATACCGACCAGCTGCTTACGCTGCTGGCTCTGCTTATTGCGCTCGAGATGTTTGTATTTTCACCGCTTCAGGCAATGGGCATCTTTGCGTTTCAAGGCTTCGTAATTGCCACTCTGTTAGCAATCACGGCTGGCATGCTCATCATTTCTGACCATCCCGTGGCATTTGCCGTGATGTCGATCTGCTTTGCCGCTAACGTCGTCGTCCTCTTGCTGCGCCTGTTCTATCCCCCATGGCCCTATAACATTTACATACTAGCAGCTGCCTGGTTTGCCATTGCGGTCACGCTCGGAGCAGTCGTTGCCCAAGCTGTATTCAGACGTGGGCGCGTTACCTATCACCGGATAATCGGCGCGATCCTGCTGTATCTGCTCATCGCAGTAGCCTTTGGGGCGCTGTTCATATTGATCGGCTTGGCGGTTCCCGATGCGTTCAAGGGAATAACATTCGAAGACAATCCAGCCCTTGCCAACTCGGTCTCTTATTTGAGTTTTGTCACTCTGACGTCGACGGGGTTCGGTGACATTGTTCCCGTGCATCCGATTGCGCGGAGCCTGTGCAACATCGAAAGTATAATTGGTCAACTTTATCCGGCCACCTTATTGGCGAGGCTTGTAACCCTCGAAATGAGAGAGCGCAGCAGCGTCTGATCTCCGCTATTGGCACAAAGCGGATACGGGATCGCCCTGTCGTTTAATCAACGCCCGCTTTATAGGCGGGGCGTAGTGCGCTGCACATGTCGCTTTTGACCCAAAGCGGACATTCGCCGGCTCCCTACTTCCGCACCTTCGAGGGTGTAAGTTCAGCCAGTACGATGGCTCCGTCGGGGCGTGATTCGCGAGATAATACCAATGGCATTTTTCAGCAAGCGGGCAATCAGCCCAGTCGAACGCTTCGAGAGTGCGCTGAAGGATAAGCAGACGGCGCGGAAGAACCTCGCCGAACGACTGAACGCTGCCGAAGCGACGCTTAGGGAAAGATGTGATGCGGCTGAACGGCTGGCGATCGCCGGTGCCGCCGATGCCCAGCTTGATCGAGCAGAGACCAACATGCGTGCCGCCGAAGACCGCGCCAAGACCCTACGGGCGGCATTGACGCAACTCGACGAGCAGATCGTCATGACCGAACGCGAACTGGCTGACACCAAGGCGCAACGCGACCGCGACATGGTGGCCGATGAAGTTGAGAAGATGGTCGCGGCAATCGAGCGAGCCGCGCCGGGATTTGATGCCGGCGCCGCAGCACTGGTGGCGGCTGTCACACAAAGCGCAGCGTCAATGCTGGAGGCGACCGACTTGGCAGCCAACGTGGATGCGGTGCGTCGCGAGATTCTCTCTGCGGTGCACCTGGTTTGCGCGGAACTACGATCCACCGCGGTGTGTGCGCGCACGGGCAATACGAACATTGCGTCCCGCACAGCGTCCGAGCCAGAGAATGAATACCAACTGGTTTATACGCTCAATCCCCTGCTTTGGCGGGAGAACGGTGAGGTCCGCAGGGTGCCGGCCTATGCACGGGTCGAGCTGCCAAAAACGTTGCTACTGGTCGCGCTGCGGCACCAGCATGTGGACTACCTAAACGCCCGGCGCGTGCAGACCCTGATAAGGGTTCATGGTACCGGACTGTTCCAAGGGCCGGCCCATCCGGACGACCCACGGCTCGTCGACCTCGATGCTCTCGCCGTACGTGAACAGGAGAGCGCCAAGGCCGATGCTGCGTGAGCGCGGCTTCTGGAAGTTGTGTTCGAGGACGATCGAGAGGGTTTGCGGTCCCAGCTGTTCAACCACGGTTGTGGTGGTGTCTATAGTTCTGATTAAACGCGGCGGTTTAACTTCCCACTTGATGTCGTTTTTGCCCCTAAGCGAACATTCTAATCGCGCCGCTTGATGTCCGCTTTCGACCCAAAGCGGACATGCTGCACGTCTGACATTGAGGGTGCAGCCGAACGCGCGCAAACGTTGCTGAATAAAAAGAGCCGCGCTGCCCGGTCCAAGAGCAACGCGGCCCGACCGTCGCCGACCGGGGGGATTCAAGGGGTCGGTCGGCCACCCGCGGTCATGAAGCCAAACCCCATCGCGTCGCATTCGGAAAAAGAAAATTGGTAATCCATATTGAAATCAAAAACGCCAGCACACCTGCGCAGATCGTATCCTGCCAATTAGCATCGCCATCAACAAAGGCTGCCCCGATAATAGCGAAGAAAGCTGAGATAAGACCGAGCATCATGTCGGTCAGAAATCCAACAAACCGTTCAATGTCGCTTATTCGTCTTTCCAGCCGAGTAGCCTGATGGATTGCTTCGTGGCGAGTGTTCCTGTTGACCCTGGCGTACAGAGAGATTGGCCTTCTCGGCATCTCTACACGACGTCGCAAACTCTCAGGAACCATGGGCGCAGTCTCCATGTTAACCGGCACGCGGTTCTAGCCGACATGGCCGCGGAGTCACTATTGCATTTGACACAACGAAGCAGTTTCGCCGAAGCACTTCACAAAAAAGAAGTGCAGCGGTGGTAAGGCGCTACGGCTATTCGCGGGCTGATTGAGCTAGCGCCCTGCGCCTATCGTCGCGGGATACTGGGTGCTGGGCAATGACGGCGGATGTAACCGCACCGCCCGATCGTTCCCTCCGCAAGGTGACAAAGAATAGCAATTACTTGACGCGTTCTCGCAAGACTCGTGCGGGCTTTTCGCTGTCTAAAACGAAGTAATCGACCAGTGCAAAAGCGGCACACGGATGGACAAACAATGATTGCCAAGCGTGTCACACAATCTTACCTGGGCCTCTTTCTCACGTCCAAGGGCGCCGACGGCTCGCGCGCCGCCGTGGTTGCGAGAATTGGGGTGTTCGAGGTTCGCTTGGTCGAGATGCCATCCTTCAATGCACCGGAAGGGTTGAGCCTTTGGGTTGAACTGTATGATCGAGATCTTAAACTCAATGTTGATAGCTGTAAGTGTAGCGACTTGGACGAGGCGATAGATGCCACGCACCGACTGATAGACTTGGCCAGAGGGCTCAACAACGAGGCCGGGGAAGGAGGGTGCGGAGGAACCGAACCTTTGCCATTGGATCTATAAGATTTTCACTGTGAAACTGTTGGCCCCGACGTCGGGGACTTTTACTGGAGCAATGAGATCGGGGCCGCGCTCTTTGGGGACGAGAGCGGCCCCAGCCTGAGCTGCAAATGCGTTCTCTTCCGGTCCATCACACGGACTTGTCGCCATGTCCGCTCTTGGCACAAAGCGGACATCAGTCGTGTTTCCAGCGCTAGGCCTCAATAGGCTGTGGAACAAGCGCCAAGAGTTTGGCGGGAAATAACAAGACCGAGACGGTCCAGTCGTTTTAAACAAACTGACGGTTAAAAACGAAACAGTGTTGGGCGCAAATGCTTGGCACAGGCGGAGTCGTCGGCAAGCCACTAGGCGGCTCCGCTGCTTAACCGAGCCCATGCGGAAGAGCAGGTGATCAGACAATGTTACATGTACGTAAATACAGTCCGTTCGTTGCTCTGGCCTTGGGGTTCTTATTCACAATCGCTTGGATCGCGGCAATTAGCTGGTTTCCATTGTATCTCGTTACGTCAACAATCCTGCAAATGTTCCCACTTACAGTAGCGGAAATTACCCACATTCCCGCCGCACTCCCGCTTTTCGCCACCGGCCTCGGCGCATTGAGCCTGCTCGGCTGGCGCAGGAAGCGAAAACAAATCGCCTAACCCGATTTAGTCGTGGCCGGGAAACCTTCGGGCGAAGTGCTCGGAGGTTTTTTGTTGGCGCGGATGCGCCGCCGATTTCCGCTATTGGCACAAGCAGCTGAGCAAATGCCAACGCTTTGGCTCGAAATCACAAGACGGCCTTTGAGAGTTGTGCGCATCTCTCAAACGATTAAAAACACTGGAGTAAAAATAGATGCGCAACTTTGAGCGGCTGGCGCTGCCAGCCCTAGCGGTCGCAGCCTTTATTGCGGCAACGCCTGTCCAAGCCAGCACACTGATTGCTGATGGCATAACTTACTCATTAACCGCGACGTCGCTAAACGCGACCACCAATGAGTTCACGCTCCTTATAACGGGCATCAATGCCGCGGCGGACATCGAAAAGGGCCGCTCCGGGGTGAACGGAATTGCATTCAGCCTGCCCAACCATTTTGAAAGCGCCGTCATGATAAACCCACCCTCGATATTTACTGAACAAGGCGGCGGCTTGAATTCGTCGGGGTGCAATGGCAACGGAAATTTCTTTTGCTTTAAAGCGAACACAACACCAACGAGCTTACCGGAGTTCGCCGCAGACTCCTCGCTCACTTTTGTTTTCGACGTGACGCTCTCATCGGGCACCTTTGCGGGGTATAGCCCCGACTTCAAGATCGATTGGATTGGATCGAAAAATAACTACGATCTCGTATCAGCGCAGCTTGATCCGACACTTACCCAAACGCCAATTCCGGGTGCGTTACCACTCTTCGCAGGCGGCGGCGGGCTTTTGGGTTTCCTAAGCTGGCGCCGAAAGCGAAAGAACGCTGCTGTTCCCGCCTGATCAAAACAACCGGATGTGAATTCGGAGAGACGGCCGCGAGGCGGTCTTTCCTTTTCCGCAGGTCAGTCCATGAATGTCTGCTTTTGGCACAAAGCAGGCATGCTGACCGCCGCCCGGAATATCCGCGAAAGCGGACATGGCGATTGCAGTGCGAAATTTCTGCTTATGACCCAAAGCGGACATCGGTCGTGTTCCCACCGTCTCCGCCGCAACACTGTGGAACAAATGCCAAGACTTTGGCTGGAAATAACAAGACCGATCCGTCCAGTCGTTTTAAGCAGCAATCAAATTACAAAGCCGAGCGCGGGGACAACCACCTTCCGCGCGTTCGCTAATTGAAGATCAGCCTCAGGCGATCGCCCAAAAGGTCCACCTTAAAGCTGGCAAAGGACAATTTTGAACAAGCGGACAGGCCAATTACCCAATTTAAGCGAGCGCCTCCTGGCTATCCGACATTTCAACGCAGCTGGCGCACGGGGCCAATTCGAGCAAGCGAGCTTCGCGCCGGTGGCACCTGCAGATGGACTATTGCCGCTGGAGGAAACTTGGACGCGCGGTGACAGCGAAGATCGGTCCGTACCAATAGACACGTGGGCACGCGAAAAACCCGCGACCGATGGGTCGGTGATACCAACTATTAGACAGTCTACCCCGGACGATACGTGGACGCGTGATGCGGGCGTGTTTGCAACGAGTGGTAAAAAGTGAGCCGGCCCACAGATCAAAACACCTAATCGGAGAAGAACGTTGAGCGGCGTTTAGCCCACGTGTCCCGCTTTCCACATCGGCCAACCCTGCCTCGCGCGGCCGTTCAGCTGCTGCC
>DASYSQ010000318.1:0-39458 GCA_036003145.1 Pseudolabrys sp. | reverse complement strand
CGCCAAACATTCCGGTCGACCAAGGTGGCCGCACAGTTCGGCGATGCTGCCTCCCGCAAGCTGACGACCACCGCGGCACGCGCACAGTCCTCGGCAAAAGCCTCAGGGCCGAGCACCATTGATATGAGCCGGCCATCGCCGAGCCTGCCGATGCAGCCGATAGCATCGCAATTCACGCCGTCACCCAGGGTCGGATCCTTTGGCTGGCGCGCATCGGCGTCGGCAGCCAGCCACTCCTTGATCGCAAAACTATCGCGACCACTGTGCAGCACCGATAGCCGGCCGTTTGGGCCACGAAACGCGGCTGCCTGCCCGTCACCCGCAATCAGTACATCGGGACGCGGCGTCAATAACGCCCACAGGCCTGCGGCGAACACCAGAATGGTACCGGCCCATCGGAGGGGCGTACGCAGCAGGCAGATGAGCAACAGGCCTGCGGTCCCGACCAAAAGCGGGCCGACACCGAACGCTTGCATGCGTCCGACGGCGCCGGGCAGATTGCTCACCCAAAGCGATACCCCGATCATCCAATCAATTCCGTCGCCCATCAGACGCCAGAACACGGCATCGAAGCCGAACGGCATCGCCAGGAGCCCGAGGAGACCCATGGGCATGACGACAGCCGACACCACCGGCATGGCAAGCAGATTTGCCAGAACGCCGTAGGGCGCCAGGCGATGGAAGTGATAAGCGGCGTATGGTGTGGTGGCCAATCCGGCCACCAGCGAAGCCAATATCAGCCCCGCGAACTCGCGCACACCCCACAATGCCATGCGCAACCCGAGCGAGCTGTCGCGGTCAGCATTCCACGGAAGTCCGTGTTGATACGCGGCAATCAGCGCCAGCGTTGCCGCAAATGACATTTGAAAGCTTGGATGCACGACCGCTTGCGGCGCCAGCGTAAGGACTGCGATGGCTGCGACAGAGATCGTGCGGAACGTCAGCGTTGGACGATCGAGCATCACGCCAACAAGTACGATTGCAATCATGATGTAGGAACGTTGCGTAGCGACTTCGGCGCCTGAAAGCAGAAGATAGAATGTTGCCGCTGACAGCGCACCGAATGCCGCCCATTTCTTTATCGGATGACGATTCGCCAGCGACGGGACAAGGGCGAATCCCGCACGGATAAAGAAAAATACGATGCCGGCGACGACCGCCATGTGATAGCCGGAAATCGACAGCACATGAGCGAGACTTGAAATGTACATCGCGTCGTTGACCGGCGTTGATATCGCGTCGCGTTTTCCCGTGATGAGCGCAGAGGCGATCGAGCCGTTGTCGCCTGCAATGATTGCGCGCATGCGCTTGTCGATGCCTTCACGCAGATCGTCAACGACGGTTGCATAGCGCAACCAGAATCCGCCCGCGACCGGTGGCGCCTTCACTTTGACAGCACCGAGCACGTAGCCGGATGCACCGATGCGTTGGAAATACATGTCGCGCGCAAAATCGTAACCGCCGGGGCGCAATGGCCGCAGCGGCGGCGACAGATGCGCCTTGAATTCGACGAAGCTGCCGACTGCCGGTGCGCTCCCCTTTCGTACCGCGACGCGCACGCGATCCGGCACCCCTGCGGCAGCTGGCGCATCGACGCGCTGGACGCGCACCACGATGCGATCGCTCTTCTCACGCTCCTCGCGGATCTCCACAAAGCCCGCGAGTGAGACGCTCGCCATGGAATTTTGCAAAATTGGATGTTTAATGCGCATGGTCTGCAGAGTGGCCATCGCAAGCCCCAACGCAAACGCAGCGAATCCGAGCGCGAGCGGAAAGCCAAACGGACGTCTGCGTGCCAGAATTGCGACCGCGATACCCGCAAGAGCCAACATCGACGTCGCCCACCAGGCCGGTTCGCGATCGGCGGTGAAGTAGCCAACGATGCCGAGCCCGAAAGCAACGGGCAGCCAGGGTATCAGGCGGCCGGGCGCAACTTCGGCTGCGGCCCATTGTGCAACCAGCCCACGCAGCCACCCGGCCGCGTCGGCGATGCCGTCGGGCAGCAACAGGCCCGCCGGACGGCCACCAACATCCGGCGTCCAGGCTCTGGCGCCAACGCGCTGCTTGCCCCCATTTGTACTCGGTCGCGCCATTGCGTCGGGCGCCTCCCCGACGCTACCCGCTACAACCTGTTATATCTTAACTCATCCGCAGGTTGTAGCCACTGGTTTCGGTCAGCCTGTGGTTTTCTCCTTGGCCGGGTCCTTGGCCGGGTCCTTGGCCGGGTCCTTGGCCGGGTCCTTGGCCTGGTCCTTGGACAGGTCCTTGGACAGGTCCTTGGCCTGGTCCTTCGCCCAATCCTTGGCCCATGTGTCGCGCAGGCCAATGGTGCGGCTGAATACCGGCTTGCCTGACTGGGTATCCCGGTCGAGGCAGAAATAACCCTGACGCTCGAACTGCACAGGCTCGCCGAGCTTCGCGTCGCCAAGCGCCGGCTCTAGTCGGGCTCCGCTCAGGATTTCGAACGAGTTCGGGTTGAGATCCGCCGTGAAATTTTCGCCGCCGGCCGGATCGGGTTTGGTGAACAGCGCATTGTAGAGCCGCACCTCCGCTGGAATGGAATGTACGGCCGAAACCCAATGGATGGTCGCCTTCACCTTGCGGCCATCCGGCGCGTTGCCGCCCTTCGTCGCCGGATCGTAAGTGCAGCGTAACTCTGTCACCTCGCCACTCGCATTCTTGATGACCTCGCGGCATGTAATGAAATATGCATAGCGCAAACGGACTTCGGTCCCGGGTGAAAGCCGGAAAAATTTCTTCGGCGGACTCTCCATGAAGTCGTCTTGTTCGATATAGATCTCACGCCCAAATTTGATCTTCCGCACGCCGGCTGAACCGGCATCAGGATGATTGACCGCCTCAAGTTCCTCGACCAGTCCTTCCGGATAATTCTCGATCAAGATCTTGAGCGGACGCAGCACCGCCATGCGCCGCAATGCATTTTTGTTGAGTACTTCGCGAACGGAGAAGTCGAACATGCCCACATCGACAACGCTGTTGGCTTTGGCAACACCGATGCGCTTGACGAAATCACGTATCGCTTCGGGCGGCACGCCGCGCCGGCGCAGCCCGGCTAGCGTCGGCATACGCGGATCGTCCCACCCGCTCACGTGCCCGTCGCGCACCAGTTCAGTCAGCACACGCTTGGACAGCACCGTATATGTAAGATTGAGACGCGCGAATTCGTATTGGTGAGGGCGCGCTGGGACCTTCAGGTTTGCAATAAACCAGTCGTAGAGCGGCCTGTGATCCTCGAACTCCAGCGTACAAATCGAATGGGTGACGTGTTCGAGCGCGTCGGACTGACCGTGAGCAAAGTCATAGCTCGGATAAATCTTCCACTCTGTGCCCGTGCGCGGATGGCTGGCGTGCAGGATCCGATACAGCACCGGATCGCGCATATTTATATTGCCTGATGCCATATCGATCTTGGCGCGCAAAACGCGGGCGCCGTTGGGGTATTCACCGGCCCGCATCCGCCGGAACAGGTCAAGGTTTTCATCGACCTCGCGGTCTCGAAACGGACTATTCTTGCCGGGCTCTGTCAGGGTGCCGCGATTGACGCGCATGTCATGCGGGCTCTGGTCGTCGACATAGGCCTTGCCCGCCCGGATCAGATCCTCCGCCCACGCATAGAGCTGTTCGAAATAGTCGGACGCATGATACAGGTGCTTGCCCCAATCGAATCCCAGCCAGCGCACGTCAGCTTCGATGGCATCAATGTATTCCTGCTCTTCCTTGACGGGGTTCGTGTCGTCGAAACGCAAATGACAGCGCCCCCCAAACTCCTCGGCAATGCCGAAATTCAGGCAGATCGATTTGGCGTGGCCGATATGCAGGTAGCCATTGGGTTCGGGTGGGAAGCGCGTAACAGCGCCTTTCACACGACCCGAATCGAGGTCGGCCTTAACGATGTCACGAATGAAGTCGCGCCCGGTTTCACTCAGGCCCGCTTCGCCTCTTGCCTTATCGTCGCTCGCCATGCTTCCTCAATTTCGAACGATTATATCCTGCGGCCTATGCCATGACGGAACGCCCGGCTCAATGTCAATCGCGGTGACACAATTGACAGGAACTGTGATACACGGCCCGCGATGACCGAGCCTGTCGTCACCCGCTTTGCGCCCTCGCCCACCGGCTTTCTCCACATCGGTGGAGGCCGAACAGCCTTGTTCAACTGGCTGTTCGCCCGCAGGCACGCCGGCAAGATGCTGCTTCGGATCGAAGACACCGACCGCGAACGCTCAACGGCTGCGGCGATCAATGCCATTATCGATGGGCTGACCTGGCTCGGCCTCACCTGGGACGGCGAGATTGTCTTCCAGTTTTCACGCGCGGCCCGCCACCGTCAGGTGGCCGAGCAGTTGCTCGCCTCCGGACACGCTTACCGGTGCTATTGCAGCCCTGACGAACTGACCGCGATGCGCGAGCAGGCCCGGGCGGAAGGCCGCACGCGCCTCTATGACGGCCGCTGCCGCGACCGTGATCCAAAGGACGCGCCGGCGGGCGTCAGTCCGGTGATCCGGCTCAAGGCGCCGCTCACCGGGGAAACAGCCGTCGAGGATCAGGTCCAGGGACGCGTCGTTTGGCAGAACGAGAATCTGGATGACTTCGTCCTGCTGCGTTCGGACGGCACGCCCACATACATGCTGGCAGTCGTTGTGGACGACCATGACATGGGCATTACCCACATCATTCGCGGTGACGACCACCTCAACAATGGTGCCCGCCAAACCCAGATTTATCAGGCACTCGGCTGGAAGGTGCCTATCATGGCGCACATCCCGCTCATTCACGGACCCGATGGTTCCAAGCTATCGAAGCGTCACGGCGCGCTCGGCGTCGACGCCTACCGCGCGATGGGCTACCTGCCGGCGGCGATGAGGAACTATCTGGTGCGGCTTGGCTGGGCACACGGCGATCAGGAGATCTTCACCACCGAAGAAATGATCGCCGCCTTTGACCTTCCACAGATCGGCCGTTCGCCAGCACGCTTCGATTTCACAAAACTCGAGAGCCTCAACGGCCATTACATCCGCTCAAGCGGTGACGCCGATCTCATTGCCGCCCTTGAGCAGCTCTTGCCCCACATCGCGGGCGGCCAGGAGCTTACGAGCAAAATGACGCCGGCTCTGCGCGCCAAGCTGCTGGCGGCAATGCCCGGGTTGAAAGAGCGTGCCAAGACTTTAGTCGAATTGTTCGATGCGTCCCGCTTTCTGTGGACAAGCCGGCCGCTCGATATCAATGATCAAGCGAAGGCCCTGCTGACCGACGAGGCCAAGACGCTGATTGCCGCACTGCTGCCCGAACTGGAGGCGGTTCCCGATTGGAATGCCACGTCCGCCGAGGCCGTCGTACGGCCCTATGCCGAGCGCGCAGGCCTCAAACTCGGCGCCGTGGCACAGCCGTTGCGGGCCGCCCTGACCGGGCGCACGACCTCGCCGCCGATCTTTGATGTCCTTGCGGTTCTGGGGCGAGACGAAAGTCTTGCGCGCCTGCGGGACCAGGCCGCCCGGTAAAATTTCATATTGGGCAATCACCCCGCGCAGTGCCTATATGCAAGGCAAACCCTGGCCTTGCGCTATCTTGCAGCGCACATATGAATGGGATACGCACAAAGCGGCCAGAATCCCTAACCCATTACGTTTCGACGCGCACCGCTCGCGGCCAACTTGAGGGCTCGACTATGGACGCCAAGACCAGCGCCAAGAATAAGACCGGCACATTGACCGTCGGGAACAACAATTGGGACATGCCGATCTACCCTGGAACGATCGGCCCCGACGTCGTGGACATCTCGAAGCTCTATGGCCAGAGCGGGATGTTTACGTACGACCCCGGCTTCACGTCCACCGCCAGCTGCGAGTCCAAAATAACCTACATCGACGGCGATGAAGGAATTCTGCTCTATCGCGGCTATCCCATCGAGCAGCTCGCGGAGCACGGCGACTTTTTGGAGACCTGCTATCTGCTGCTCTACGGCGAGTTGCCAACCACGGCACAGAAGGCTGACTTTGACTATCGCGTGAGCCGTCACACGATGGTTCACGAGCAGATGAGCCGGTTCTTTCAGGGTTTCCGCCGCGACGCACACCCGATGGCAGTGATGACCGGATGCGTCGGCGCGCTATCCGCCTTCTATCACGACTCCACCGACATCTCCGATCCGCATCAGCGAATGATCGCTTCGATCCGCATGATTGCGAAGGTTCCGACGCTCGCTGCGATGGCCTACAAGTATTCGGTCGGCCAGCCGTTCGTTTATCCGAAAAACGATCTCGACTACGCCTCCAACTTCCTGCGTATGTGCTACGCGGTGCCGACTGAGGAGTACAAGCCAAACCCGGTTCTGGCGCGCGCCATGGACCGCATTTTTATTCTGCACGCCGATCACGAACAAAACGCATCGACCTCGACAGTGCGGCTTGCCGGCTCCTCCGGCGCCAATCCGTTCGCCTGCATCGCTGCCGGGTGTGCGTGTCTCTGGGGTCCTGCGCATGGCGGCGCGAATGAAGCCGCCCTCAACATGTTGCGCGAAATTGGATCTGTCGACCGTATTCCGGAGTTCATTAAACGCGCCAAGGACAAGAATGATTCCTACCGCCTGATGGGATTTGGGCACCGCGTTTACAAACACTATGATCCACGCGCCAAGATCATGCAGAAGACCTGCCATGAGGTTCTCACCGAACTCGGTATCAAGGACGACCCGCTGCTCGACGTCGCCATGGAGCTCGAAAAGATTGCCCTTCACGACGAGTATTTCATCGAGAAGAAGCTCTATCCCAACATCGACTTCTATTCGGGCATCACACTCAAGGCGATGGGCTTCCCGACCACGATGTTCACCGTATTGTTCGCGGTTGCGCGCACCGTCGGCTGGATCGCGCAGTGGAAAGAAATGATCGAGGATCCGCACCAGAAGATCGGCAGGCCGCGGCAGCTCTATACCGGAGCGACTCGTCGTGACTACGCGCCGATCTCGCGGCGGAAATAAGCCTACCGGCTTTTGCCGTTGCCTTTGCCGTTGAGCTTCGGCGCGCTCGCGCCGTCATAAGCCCATTGCACGTAACTTCCGGCCCAAGTGAAACCGCCCCCGAAGGCGGCGAGCACGAGGCGGTCGCCGCGTTTCAATTTCGGCTCGTAGTCCCACAGGCAAAGCGGAATGGTGGCGTTGGTCGTATTGCCGAATTTGTGGATGGTCACCATCACCTTGTCCATGGAAAGACCCATGCGCTCGGCGGTCGACTCTATGATGCGCTTGTTGGCCTGATGCGGCACCAGCCAGTCGATCATGTCAGCGCGCAAATTGTTGCGTGACATGATCTCGCCCGCAACCTCCGCCATCTTGGCTATGGCAAATTTATAGACGGCCGCACCCTCCTGGTGAACGTAGTGCAATCGCTTGGCGACCGTCTCCGTCGTCGGCGGCATGCGGCTCCCACCAGCCGTTTGATGCAAGTGGATCATTCCGGAGCCGTCTGAACGGATCAAGGAATCCATGATGCCGTAGCCGACATCGTTCGGCTCGAGAAGAACCGCGCCGGCGGCATCACCAAACAACACGCACGTCGCGCGGTCTCTGTAGTCGATAATGGAAGACATCTTGTCGGCGCCAACCACCACCACTTTGCGCGCCGTCCCGTTGGCGATGAATTGCGCCGCAATGGTAAGTGAGTACAGAAAACCCGAACACGCCGCCTGCACGTCGAAGCTGCCGACATTGCGCACGCCGACCATGTCGCAGATCAGGTTTGCGGTAGACGGGAATTGCATATCAGGTGTGGTTGTCGCGCAGATCAGAAGGTCGACCTCTTCCGGTTTCGTGCCCGTCTTCTGCAGCAGCCCCCGCACCGCTTCCGCAGCCATATGCGAGGTCCCGAGACCTTCGCCCCTGAGAATGTGGCGCTCTTTGATGCCCGTGCGCTCCGTAATCCAGGCGTCGCTCGTGTCCACCATGCGCGCAAGTTCCGCATTGGTGAGCAGATCCGGCGGCAGATAGCCATGGACAGCAGTGATCGAGGCGCGCGGGGGTGGGGTCAAGGCTGGAATCCGGTGTTGTCCAATGACATACGCCTATCCGGCTAGCCCGGGCAAGTTGCGTCTTACGGTGGCGCCAGCACCGCTGTCGCGCGATGACCGGGTTTGGCGGGACGCGCAGTCGATCACCACGTCGGCCGCTCGGTCGCTCGGGCTGGCTTGGCCGACTTCCATAATCGCGTCCAGGCGTGCGAACGCTTCAACCTGCTGCCGCCGTTCTTCCGTGTCGGCCAGAAGCGGCAGCAAAGCGCTGGCGAGCCGGTCCGGCGTGCAATCGCGCTGGAGAAACTCCGGAACAACGTTTTCGCCGAGCGCCAAATTGGCGAGGATGACCGACGGTACGTTCACGAGCAGGCGTGCCGCCAGTTCGTCGATCAAGCGCACCTTATATGCGGCCACCATCGGTACGCCTGACAGCGCCAGTTCCAGCGTCGACGTTCCCGATTTTGTCAGCGCCGCACGCGCTGTGCGAAACGCTTCGTTCTTTTCATCGATATCAACGATCACACGTGCGGAAACATCCCACGGCGCAATTGCAGACCGCACGGTATCGGCAAGCCTGGGCACAGCCGGCACCACGACCTCTAACGGGCCGAACAACTCTGCAACGCGCGCAAGTGCAGCCCCAAATACAGGCGCCATGCGTCGAATTTCGCTGGTTCGACTTCCCGGCAGTACCAGAAGCAGCGGTGGATCGGCCAGGCGCAGGCGCTTCTCGAGGTCTTTCGGGCGCAAGTCGCCGAGACGCTCTGTCAGGGGATGGCCGACATAACGACAGGGCGGTCCGCCAAGCTCGACCATGATCTTTGGCTCAAACGGCAGAAGCGCCAGCACGTGATCAATATAGGCGTGCATCGCGCGCGCGCGTCCGGGACGCCACGCCCACACCGAAGGACATACGTAATCGATGATCTGAATTTCCGGCGCTCGCGCGCGCACGCGGCGCGCCACGCGATGAGTGAACTCGGGACTGTCGATGATCACCAACGCGTCAGGCTTCGCCGATATGATTGCGTCGGCTGTTTCACGAATACGCCTGAAAATCATTGGCAGGCGCGCCGGAATTCCAGCGAACCCGATCATCCCGATTTCATCCAGCGGAAAGAGGCTCGGCACGCCTGCCGCCACCATGTGCGTGCCGCCAACGCAAGAAAAATGCGCCTGTCCTTGTGTGCGTTGCCTGATGGCCGCGATCAAGGCAGCGCCCAATCGATCGCCGGATTCCTCCGCGGCCACCAGAAAAATATGCACCCTCATTGCTCCGATCCGGACGGAACGCCAACGACGAAAACATTGGCGCGGTCGGCGGCCGTAACCAGTTGCTCCAACTCAGCCACGATGGTGCTGCCCGCAACGACTGCGATACCCGCAAGGCCCGCTCGGCCGGCTCCCTCGACAGTCCGCGGACCGATCGACGGCAAATCGAAGCGGCGATCCTGCGCCGGTTTCGGCGCCTTGACTAACACACCAGTACCGCGTGGCGCACGCACCCGACCGTTCGCACGCATCTCTGCTACGCGCCCGACCATGGCGTCCGTACCTTCTGCTGCCTCCACCGCCAGCACGTGGAGCCCGGCTACCACAACGGCCTGCCCGATATCGAACCTGCCAGCGGCGTGCAGATAGTCGAGGCCCAGGCCGACATCGGCCCGGTCGCGCTCTGAGGGCTGCACCCGTCCGAGCGTACCTTCGGGCATCAGAATTTCCGGTGCAACCTCATGGGCACCGACCAGATGGAGACCCTCATCCTCGAGCAGTTTACCCATGCCCGACAGCAAATGATTATCACCACCGCGATAGGCCGCAATGGCGCGGGGCAGCACACGAAGACCCTTGAGGTCGGGGTGTACTTGCCAGAGCGAGGGCCGCACCAATGCGCCGATGAACACGACGTCGCGGCAGCCTGCAGCGCGCGCAAGGCGCAGGAACTTGCCGATCTGGCCGATATGGATCCAGTGATGTGGGAAACGCTCAACGGCCATCCCTTCTGCTGCGCCGCGCAGCGGAAACAGCACCACAGAGCGACCACCCGCCGTCACTCTATCCGCGACCGCCAGCGGCAGACTGCCCCCGCCGCACAGCATCGCGAGCGGGCCTTCCTCTCCGGCGGCCGGCGCGGCGTTCATGCGTCCTCGTCTGCCCCGCTTCGCTTGATAGCCATGGTGAGCGGTCGTTTGGCGCTGCGAATAAATTCGATGATCTTGCCGACGAGCGGCTCGCCACTACATTCGGCGGCAACTTTTTCGACACGAACGCGAAATTCACCCTCGCCGAAAAACAAGGCCTGGTAAGCGGCGCGCACGCGATGAATATCCGCCTTGGAAGCGCCGCGCCGCCGCATGCCGACAACATTGAGCCCAATCAGATCAGCGAGCGGCCCATGCGCCATGCCATAAGGAATGACGTCGGCGCGAACCCCACTGAGGCCGACGATCATGGCGCCCTCCCCGATGCGAACAAACTGACGCACGGCGACGCCACCGCCGAACACAACATGATCCCCGATGTGTACGTGACCTGCGAGAAGAACATTGTTCGCGAACACCACCTGATTGCCGACCTTGCAATCATGCGCGACATGCGCGCCAACCATGAAGAAACAGCGATCGCCAACTTCGGTGAGGCCACCACCGTCCTCGGTGCCCGCGCTCATTGTGACATTTTCGCGGATATCACAATCGGCACCCACCACCAGCTTGGTCGGCCCGCCGCGGTAACTCAGCGATTGGGGCGGCGAACCAAGCGAAGCAAACGGATGAATGACGGTCCGCGGCCCAATTGTCGTGTGGCCCGTGAGATTGACATGGGCGATCAGTCGGCAGCCGTCACCGACGCTCACATTCGCGCCGACGGTACAATACGGGCCGATTGAAACGTCTTTTCCAATCATGGCCCCGGCTTCGATCCGAGCCGACGCGTCGATCATACGGGAAATCATGCGTCGGAAAGCATGGCGCCAACCTGCGCTTCCGCGACGATCTGGCCCGCCACTTTCGCCTCGCCGCGATACCACCACATCGATTTGCGCCGCGTGATCCGGTCCATGTGATATTCGATCGTGTCCCCCGGGCGAACGGGCTTACGGAATTTCGCCTTGTCGATGGTGAGAAAGAACACCGATGTCGGCTGCGCACCGGTCGCGGCAATGCAAAGCACTCCCGCGGTCTGCGCCATTCCTTCGATCATAAGCACGCCCGGAAATACCGGATTGCCGGGAAAATGGCCCTGGAATTGCGGTTCATTGATGGTCACGTTCTTGATGCCGACGCCGTGCTCGTCACCCTGAATGTCGATCACGCGATCAACCATCAGAAATGGATATCGGTGCGGCAGCAGTTTAAGCACCATTGCGATATCGGCCGCTTCGAGCCTGGTCACAACCTTGTTCATCACAACAGTCTCATTCGTCCGCCGCTTCGATACTGCCTTCCTTGCGCGCGAGTCTTGAAAGGGTCGCCATTTCGCGGAACCACAGCTTTATCGGTTTCGCCGGTGTCCCGCCCCAGCGCGCGCCGGCGGGTACATCGCCGTTGACATTGCTGGTCGCCGCGATCTGCGCTCCTTCGCCGATTGTCACGTTGTTGTTCAGACCAACGCGCGCACCCAGCACAACAAAATCTTCCAAAGTTGAACTGCCGGAAATGCCCGTTTGTGCCACCAAAATGCAATGCCGGCCAATGCTGACATTGTGACCTACCTGGACCAGGTTGTCGATCTTGGTACCTTCGCCGACCACCGTGTCGCGGATGGCGCCTCGATCGATCGTGGTACCGGCCCCGATCTCGACGTCGTCCTGAATAATCACGCGCCCGACTTGCGGGACCTTGACGTGACCGCCTCCCCCCATGACGAATCCGAAGCCGTCCTGACCGATCTTGCACCCGGGATGAACGATGACCCGATCACCGAGCAGCGTGTGGCTGACGGTCGCTCCCGCGCCGATCGAACAGTCGCGTCCTATTCGCACCTCTGCGCCGACGACCGCATTTGCTCCGATCACCGTGCCACCGCCAATTTCGGCGCGCGGACCGACAACTGCCCCAGGTTCGATGGTAACGCCATCCTCCATTCGGGCGCTTCTGTCGACGTGTGCGCCCGCAATGTCACCGGGCTCCGACAGTGACGACGGCCTCAGCGCCTGAGGGAACATCGCACGCGCAGCAGTGACAAAGGCGCGATAAGGCTCGCGCGCTGTCAATACGGCGACCCGCTTGGGCAATTCCTTTGCGAGCACCGCCGTCGTGAGGCACGCGCCCGCGTGAGTTGCGGCCGCCGCCGAAGTGAAATTTCTGCTGTCGAAAAAAGCAAGATCGGAAGGCGCCGCGCGATCGAGCGGAGCAATATTGACGATGCGCCGGGAATGCGGTGCCGGCAATACCGGCGTCGCGCCAGTCAGGTCGGCGATCTCCGCAAGCGTGAGACCCCGGGACTGTCGTAAGAAAAGCGGCTCGCTCATCCTGCTGGAATCTGGTCCGTGGTGCCCGCGGCGACCAAGATCAGAACCTGGTGCCGCCGCTGAAACGGAAGACCTGCGTGCGGTCACACACTTCGCCGCCGCCCACCGGCGTCGCACAGTACTTGGTGATCGGATACGCCAGGTCGAAACGGAGCGGCCCGAGAGGAGAATCCCAGAGCAAGCCGACGCCAACAGACGAACGAACCATTGAGGGGCTGTCGAGGCCGACCTGCAGGGTTTCACCGGTCACGTTCCAGAACGTTGGTCCCTTGTAACTCCACAACGAGCCAGCGTCGGCAAAAACGGCGAGCTTGATACCGACGTCCTTCGGCAGGAAATACAGTGGCGTTTGTGCTTCGACGCTCGCTCCCCAATAGAGGCTGCCGCCGAGCGCGTCATTCGTCGTCCCCGGAGTCAAGTCGCGCGGTCCGATACCGGCTGGCGAAAAGCCGCGCACGAGGTTCGGACCCATCTGGAAATGATCCAGCATGCGCAGTTGCTGGCCACCCCATGACGATATATTGCCGGCCTGTAATTTGAAGACGCTCACGACGTCGGAGAAGACTTCGTAATATTTGCGGGTCTCAACCGAGGTGCGGATGAAATCCACGTCGCCGCCGACCCCGGCAAAATCCTGCCGGAGTTCGGCAAAGAGACCGCTGGTCGGAAGCTTGTTGTTGTCGAGCGTATTGTACGACATCGTGTAGCCAACCAGCGACACATTGACGGGACCGGCGGCCAATTCCTTCCGGATGGCCAGCGAGGCTTCACCATCGGCGTAACAACCACCGAATGGACCGTTCGCCAGCACATTCGTATCCGACCCATTTGCCTCGTTCGCCGGAGTGACGCCCAGACCGCCGTTGATCAGAGCGTTGCTCGAAAACTGACAGTTATTGTACTGGTTCGGCAGGGTTATCTTCTGCTGATAGAAGGAATAACGCGGCTGGAACGCAATTTCCTCGGTCAAGGCAAATCCGAGACGCAGATTGGTGCCGACCGTCTGGGAATCGTACGACACGTAACTGCTTCTGAAGTTTTGCCGGGCAAACAGGTCGATGCCGCCAGCCATGCGATAGCCAAACAGGAAGGGCTCGACGAACGTCAGGTCGAAACCGCGAACGTACTGACCATAGGACACGGATGCCTTCGCGTAATTTCCGCGGCCCATGAGGTTGCGGTCGGCAACGCTGACTTCGCCGATCAATCCATCGGCGGTCGAGTAGCCACCGGAGATCGAGAATTCACCCGTCGGCTGTTCTTCAACGTCGACGTTGAGGACAACACGATCGGGCGCGGAGCCCGGCTCATTCGTGATTTTCACGGTTTTGAAATAGTTGAGGTTCTTCAGGCGGCGCTCGGCGCGGTCAATCAGCGCGCGATTGTATGCATCACCCTCACCGAGATCGAATTCGCGGCGGATCACATAGTCGCGCGTGCGCGTATTGCCCCGGATGTTGATGCGCTCGATATAGGCACGCGCACCCTCCTCGACGACAAACGCCAGATTGATCGTTTTGGTCTCGAAATTACGGTCGCCGCGTGGCCGCACATTGGCAAAGGCATAGCCTTGCCGGGCGGCCTGGATTGTCATTGCCTCAACGGTTTTTTCAACGAGGTCGGCATTGTATACGCTGCCTTGGCCCAGCTTGAGCTGACTGCGCAGCCCCGCCGGATCGATCGCGTGCACATTCGAAATGACCTCGACGGTGCCAACTCGATACTGCGCGCCCTCGTCGATTGTGTACGTAACAACAAAGCCTTTCTTCGCGGGGTCGTATTCGCCGATTGCGGAAACGATGCGCACATCGGCGTAGCCGTGTTTCAGATAGAAGCGACGCAACAGATCGCGGTCCGCCTCTACGCGGTCGGGATCATAGATGTCGGTTGTTTGCAGGAAACTGAGGATGTTGCTTTCAGACGTTTTGACCACGTCTTTCAGCCGGCTCGACGAGTAGGCCTTGGTGCCGACAAACCGGATATCCTTGATGCCCGTCTTGTCGCCCTCTCTGATCTCGAAGACGAGATCGACACGATTGTTTGGCAGTTCGATAATCTTGGGATCGACAGAGACGTCGAAACGGCCGGTGCGATGATAGATTTCGATAATGCGTTGTACGTCGGCCTGGACTGTCGGCCTTGATAGTGTGCCGCGCGGTTTCGACTGCACTTCGGCGTTGAGCTGCTCGTCCTTGGCTTTCTTGTTGCCCTCGAAGGCAACCCGGTTGATCACCGGATTCTCAACCACCATCACCACGATGCGACCGCCGGTATGGTTGATGCGGACGTCCGAAAAGAGGCCCGTGGCAACAAGCGCTTTGAGCGCCTCGTCTTCCTGTTCAGGGCCTATCCGGCCGCCGGGGCCGGGCTTGAAATAGGAACGGATGGTGTCTGCCTCGACCCGACGGCTGCCCTCGACGACGATAGAACTGGCCGTCTGTGCCACCGCGGCGTCCGAGAATGCCACGGTCACGGAACCAGCGCCGACAAGAATACCGCCAAGGATCAGGCAGCTGAGAGCCAATCCCCGAACTGCCCTCACACAAATTCCCATTCGCTACGCGCCCTCTTGCATCCAATGCGGCCGCCCCCACTGCGGATTCGACAGACGGTCCGGGCTGGCATAGGCGAGCTTTTTACAGCGTTTTTTATGCACTGCAAACGAAACTCCCGCCCAAACTTTCCCTTTTCCCTCAGAAAGTTGCCCGTCAGCAACGGTCAGGAAGTGGCGAGACGAAGGATGTCATTAAAGGTTGCGAAAATCATCAACATCAGGACGATCGCGAGCCCAATTCGGAAGCCGAGTTCCTGAGCCCGCTCCGACAGAGGCCGTCCGCGAATCGTCTCAATGACGTAGAACAAAAGGTGACCACCGTCGAGCAGTGGAATTGGAAACAAGTTCAAAAGCCCGATGGACACCGAAAGAACGGCCGTCAGGTGGAAAAGCGCCGCAAAACCCGCTGTTGCGACCTGTCCTGACACCTGCGCTATCCGGATCGGCCCGCCGAGCTGATCGGCGGCTTCCCGGCCCGTAAACACCCCCGCGATGTAGGACATCGTCCGGTCAACCACGAACCAGGTTTCCTGCGCGCCCATGACGATCGCGCGCAATGGTCCTGCTTTTTCCGTTTTGATGTCGCCTGGCGCCATGGATCGGCTGATTCCGAGCACCCCAAGCCGGTGAGAATTGCCGAAGTTGTCCTTGAGCTCCTTGAGCTGTGGCACAGCCTTGAGCGTAATCTGCGCGCTTCCACGCTCGACTTCGATCGTGAGCGGTTCGCCAGCGCTGACGCTGACGATGCGCTGCATATCGGAGAAGCTTTCGATCTTCTCGCCATTGATTGTCAGCACCAGGTCGCCGGGCTGGAAGCCAGCTACCTGAGCAGCGCTTCCCGCCTGCACGGTGTCGACCCGCGCGCTCGTCGTCTGCTTGCCGACGGTCATGAAGATGGCTGCAAAAATAGCAATTGCCAGCACGAAATTCGCAATCGGGCCCGCCGCCACGACCGCAGCCCGCGAAGCGACTGGCTGGAACACGAAGCTGTCTTTCTTTTCGGCCTCGGTCAGCGCGGCAGCTGCCGCATGGTCAGGAACGCTTGCGGCATTCTCGTCCCCGAAAAATTTCACATAGCCACCGAGCGGGACTGCGGAAATCTTCCAGCGCGTGCCATAACGGTCATTAAATCCGGCAATCTCCGGGCCGAAACCAATCGAAAACGTCAGCACCTTGATGCCGCACCAACGCGCCATCAGAAAGTGACCAAGTTCGTGAAAGAAAACGACGATCGTCAGCACAAACAAAAACGGCACGATATAGCCGACGAGGCTCCCGCCGAACGAGCTCAAGCCTCCGATGATTTCCATACCCATTAGTACCCTCGTCCTGTCTTGTCGGGCCTTCGTGCCACCCGCACTTTACCTAGGATGCCTTTACGGCAATTTCGGGCAAGAGGTCCCGAGCGAGACTTCTTGCCATATGGTCAACGGCCAGAGCCGCTTCGATTCCGTCGGGTTCCGCCAATAGACCACGTCCCGCAGCCGCTTCGAGTGTTGCCTCGACCAGCGCCGCAATGGCCGGAAAAGTGATTTTCCCGGCAATAAACTCGCTGACGGCAACTTCATCGGCCGCATTGAGTACGGTGGGCGCAGCCCCGCCCGTTTCCATTGCGTGCCGTGCCAAGTTCAGTGCCGGAAAGCGTTCCAGGTCGGGCTCCTCAAACGTCAGCTTCTGCAGGGCGGCCAGGTCGAGCCGTGCCGCCGGGCCATCGATGCGCCGCGGCCAGGCCAGGCAATGCGCGATCGGAATTCGCATATCGGGGGATCCGAGTTGCGCGACCACCGATCCGTCGCGAAATTCCACCAATCCATGCACCACCGATTGCGGATGCACGAGAACATCGATCTCGTTCGACCTGAGTGAGAACAGGTGATGAGCTTCGATAAGCTCAAGACCCTTGTTCATGAGGGTTGCAGAGTCGATCGTCACCTTTGGGCCCATCGACCAGTTCGGATGACGTAACGCCTGCTCCGGCGTGGCCGCCTTGATTGCATCCATTGACCAGGTCCGGAATGGTCCGCCTGACGCGGTCAGGATCGCCCGCCTGACATCCGAACGATGGCCGGAACCAAGCGCCTGGAAAACTGCATTGTGCTCGGAGTCGACCGGAAGAACGGTCGCACCTGCACTCGCGGCGCGGCGCATGAACAGGCTGCCGGCGCACACCAGACATTCCTTGTTGGCGAGCGCGACAGTCGCCCCACGCTCGATTGCGGCAAGCGTCGGTTTGAGTCCGGCCGACCCGCTGATCGCCGCCATCAACCAGTCAGCCGGACGCTGTGCCGCCTCAACCAGAGCATCTTCACCGGCCGCAGCTTCGATACGGGAACCCGAAAGAGCGTCCTTGAGATCGCGATACGCGGCGGGATCCGCAACCACGGCATGGCGGGTGCCGATCTCGCGAGCGATTTTTGCCAAGGCTGTCGCGTTGCGCCGCGCGCTGATTGATTCAACGCGGTAACGCTCCGGCGCGCGCCTGATCAGATCAATCGTACTCGCGCCGATTGAGCCCGTAGCTCCGAGAATTGTTATCGAGCGCACCTCGGCAAGTGCCTTTGAGCGTGAATGGAAAACATCGACAACGGTCATGAATTCACCATAGCAACAGTCCGCGCGCAGGCCCATCGAAGCCGCCGCGGACCAGCCCGATGAGGCAGCCCACCACTGCAGCCGCCCAGAAACCATCGAGCCTGTCCATCACACCACCGTGCCCGGGAATAAGTTGGCCGGAATCTTTGGCGCCGAACTGCCGCTTCACCCACGATTCGAACAGATCCCCAAATTGCGCCAGCACCGACAAGATCAATGCGACAGCGAGGATTGCAATTTTGTTGAACGTTCCAAACAGGCTCGCGATCAGCAGCGCTGCAATCATGGCGCCCACTGTGCCGGCAAACGCGCCCGACCACGTCTTCTTCGGGCTCACTGCGGGCAACAATTTCGGTCCGCCGAAGGCGCGGCCCGCAAAATAGCCGATAATATCGGTCGTCCACACAATCGCGAACAATAGCACGACCACAGCAAAGCCGTAGGTCCCGTCCGCGCGCAAAAAAATCGGCGCCAACAGCAGCGCCCCGGCGTAACCTATACCAATGGTCACCCACAGCCGGCGATCGGGCGGAGCAAAAATCGCCGCAGCAAGCGCGCCGAGCCCCACCATCAGCAATGCCGCAGCTGGACGTCCGAACCATGCAAGAAACCCGGCAATGGCGAGCGCACCTCCGCACGATGAAAACATCACCCGGTACGTCGGGCCAACGATCAATGTGATCCATTCCCACAAAACCGCCAGCGCAGCAGCGCCCCAGAACAGCGCAAAGGGCCAATCCCCGAGATAGGCCGTGAGCAGGGCCAGCGGCGCCAGTACGACGGCGGAAAGCACCCGCAAAGCGAGATTGCTTGCCGATACTGGTTTCGTCGCGTCGTCTGAACCCGAAGCTGGGTCTGCACCGACCACGATTCAGGATCCGGTCTGGGCGACGAGGCCACCGAACCGCCGCTCGCGTTGCTGATATTCCCGGATCGCAGATTCAAGCGCGGCCCGGTCGAAATCGGGCCAATACGTCGGCACGAAAACGAGTTCACTATAGGCAGCCTGCCACAGCAGAAAATTCGACAACCGCTTCTCGCCGCTTGTGCGGATGATCAAATCGGGCTCGGGGATGTCGGGTGCGTCCAGAAATCGCGAGAACGTATCCGTATCGATGTCGGCGACATTCAAGCCGCCCTCCATCACCGCCGACGCGATGGCACGTGTTGCGCGCACGATCTCCTGTCGCGCACCGTAGTTGAAAGCGACGACCAGTGTCAGGCCATCGTTGTTCTTCGTCAGCTCCTCTGCCTCGACCAATAGCCGTCCGATATCAGGCTCGAGGCCCAGACGCTCGCCGATCACCCGGACTCGCACGTTGCTTTTATGCAGCTCGGCGAGATCGTTACGCACGAAGCGACGAAGCAATCCCATCAGTTCGCCGATTTCGCTCGGCGGGCGCGACCAGTTTTCTGCGCTAAAGGAAAAAATGGTGACAATCTTGATGCCGATCTCGCCCGCTGCGCGAATGGTTCTGCGCAACGCTTCGACTCCTCGCCGGTGCCCTTCCGCGCGCGGCAGCCCGCGCGCAGCCGCCCAGCGCCCATTGCCGTCCATGATAATCGCGACATGGCGCGGCACATCGAATGCCGTTGGAGCGCTTGGCGGAATCTCGGCCTCGGGCATGCAACGCGACCTCAAACCGTGAGGATCTCCTTTTCTTTTGCAGACAGCATGTGATCAATCTCCCCGATACCGGCATCGGTCGCCTTCTGGATGTCGCCGGAGAAACGATCGTGATCGTCCTTGCTGATCTTGTGTTCCTTCTCGAGCTTCTTGATCACGTCCATAGCGTCGCGCCGGACATGCCGCACGGCAACGCGGGCTGTTTCCGCATATTTGTGAGCGACCTTGACCAACTCCTTGCGCCGCTCCTCATTGAGTTCAGGGATGCGCAGACGGATGGTTTGCCCCTCCGTCGCCGGCGAAAGACCAAGGTTCGAATTCACGATCGCCTTTTCCACCGGATGGACCAGCGAACGATCCCACACATTCACTGAAATCATACGCGGCTCCGGCACGCTCACCGTCGCGACCTGATTGAGCGGCATCTGTGCGCCATAGGCGTCGACCATCACCGGATCAAGCAAATGAGCGGAAGCGCGACCGGTGCGCAGCCCTGACAATTCCGTTTTCAGTACGCTGCTCGCGCCCTGCATGCGGCGCTTGATCTCGTTAATGTCATGCGTCGTTGCATTTGCCATGGCAATTCCTCGGTCGCCGCGCGTTTTTCGAGCGGCGCAAATCGCGCGCCGGCCTAGCCGACGACAGTTGCGCGCCCCTTGCCGCGTAAAACGGCTTCGATGGCGCCCCTCTCACCGATCGAGAACACGATGATAGGCATCCGGTTTTCCCGGGCAAGCGCGAAGGCGGCGCCATCCATCACCCTCAGGTCCTTTTCGATCGCTTCCTGATGGCTGATTCTGTCGTAACGCTTCGCCTTCGGGTCCTTTTTCGGGTCGGCGCTATAGACACCGTCGACATTGGTGGCCTTGAGCACAGCCTGCGCCTCAAGCTCCGCCGCGCGCAACACCGCCGTGGTGTCGGTCGTAAAGAACGGGTTGCCGGTGCCGGCCGCGAGCAAAACGACGCGCCCCTTCCCCAGGTTCTTCATGGCCCGCTTGCGATTGTAGGTCTCGCACACGGCCGTCATGGCAAGAGCGGACAATGTGCGGGCCTCACATCCCGCGCGCTCAACCGCCGCTTCAAGCACGAGGCAATTCATCACCGTCGCCAGCATGCCCATGGTGTCGCCGACCGGCCGCGGCACGCCCCGCGCCGACACCTCCACGCCGCGGAAAATATTGCCGCCGCCCACGACGACGCCGAGCTCAACGCCGAGTTTGGCGGCTGACGCGAGATCCGCGGCGAGACGTTCGACTGTCGCCTGATCGATGCCGAAACCGTTCGAAGCCGACAGCGCCTCGCCGGACAATTTGACGATAACGCGACGATAGACCGGGTCACTCATGCGTTGCGATCCGTATCACGTTGCGGGATCGCCGAGAGCTGAGGCGGCCGACGTTTGATCAACTTTGACCGGCGGCGGCCGCGACCTCGGCGGCAAAATCGGATTCCTGCTTTTCGATGCCCTCACCGAGTGCATATCGGACGAAGCCGGTTACTTTGATTGGCCCGCCCACTTTGCCTTCGGCTTCCTTCAACGCCTGCGCGACACTTTTCTTGTCGTCGAAAATGAACGGCTGCTCCAGCAAGCAAACTTCCTTGTAGAAGGTCTTCAAGCCCGATTCGACAATCTTGTCGATCACGTTAGCCGGTTTGCCCTGCTGCTTGAACTTGTCTGCGAGCACATTTTTCTCACGTTCCACAGCCGCTGGATCGAGCGCGGCCGCATCGAGGGCCAGCGGATTGGCGGAGGCGACATGCATCGCCACCTGCCGTCCGACGGCAGCCAGTTCGTCGGCCTTGCCGGGCGATTCGAGCCCGACGATCACGCCGATCTTGCCGAGACCGTCGATGACCGCATTGTGCACATAAGAACCGATCGCGCCCTTGCTGACCGCAAGCACGGCCGCTCGGCGCAGGGTCATATTCTCGCCGATCTTGGCGATCGTGTCGTTGATTGAATCGCCGATAGTGATTGATCCTGCTTTCGCCGCTTTGATCTTTTCGACGTCGGTGCCCACCGACAGCGAGACGTTGGCGATCATCTTTACGAGGCCCTGGAAAAGATCGTTGCGCGCGACGAAATCGGTTTCGGAGTTGACCTCGACGACGACGCCCTTGGTGCCCTGCACCTGGACACCGATCAGGCCTTCCGCTGCAACCCGGCCGGCTTTCTTCGCGGCCTTCGACAGGCCTTTCTTGCGCAGCCAATCCTGCGCCGCCGTCAAGTCGCCCTTTGTCTCGGTAAGGGCGGCCTTGCAGTCCATCATGCCGGCGCCGGTCGACTCGCGCAGCTCCTTGACCATCTGGGCGCTGATATTTGCCATAGCGTTTGTCCTTATTCGGTCATGGCCGGGCTTGTCCCGGCCATCCACGTCTTCGAACCTGCACGGCGAATAAGTCGTGGATGCCCGGCCCGCGGGCCTCTAAAGACGGTGCTTCGCGCCTTTTGGCCGGGCATGACGACGCTCACGTGTCACTCTGCCGTCAATTCCTTGGCTTTGGCGATCCAGCTGTCGACGCGTCCGGGCAAGCCCACCTCTTCGCCGACATTATGCGCCGCCTTTTCGTTGAGCTCGGCGATTTGCGTGAAATGGAAAATGCCGAGGTCGTTGAGTTGCTTTTCGATCGCCGGCGACACGCCGGGCAGTTTCTTGAGATCGTCTGCGACGCCACGCGGGCCAGGCAATTGCTCGAAACCGAGATCGCCGGCCGCAGGAGCCGTCGGTATCTGTTCCACAATGATTGGCTTCTCGGCAGCGCCAACATCGACGCCCATTTCGCCTTGCGCACGCGAAATTCCGTCGATCGCCGCCTTGGCAATGAGATCGCAGTAGAGAGAGACCGCGCGGCTGGCATCGTCATTGCCCGGCACAACGTAAGTGATGCCGGCGGGATCGCAATTGGTGTCGACCACCGCAGCCACCGGAATATTGAGGCGCTGTGCCTCCTTGATCGCGATGTCTTCCTTGTTGGTGTCGATCACGAACAGAAGGTCGGGCACGCCGCCCATATCCTTGATCCCGCCGAGCGAGCGATCGAGCTTGTCGCGCTCGCGCTGCATGGTGAGACGTTCTTTTTTGGTATAGCCCCCGGCTTCACCTGAATTGAGCATCTCGTCGAGCTTGCGCAGCCGCGCGATCGAAGCGGAGATGGTTCTCCAGTTGGTCAGCGTTCCGCCAAGCCAGCGGGAATTCACATAGTACTGTGCGCTGCGCTTTGCGGCGTCGGCGATTGAATCCTGCGCCTGGCGCTTAGTGCCGACGAACAGGATGCGGCCGCCTTTCGCCACAGTGTCGCTCACCGCCTGCAACGCGCGATGCAGCATCGGCACGGTTTGCGCGAGGTCGACGATGTGGATGTTGTTGCGGGTGCCGAAGATGTACGAGCCCATCTTCGGATTCCAGCGGTGGGCCTGATGGCCGAAGTGCACGCCAGCTTCCAAGAGCTGACGCATCGAAAAGTCAGGAAGAGCCATAATCTTCTCCGGTTGAACCGCCGCGGACGATTGTGAGCCCATTGGGCCACCGGACGGCCTTTTTGACCCATTGTCGGGGCCATAAGCCATGCGTCCGCGTGAGTGATGCCGGGGCTTATATAGGTGCAAATTCCGGAATGCAAGGCGGGACAAAAGGTTAGCCAGCTGGAGGACCTAGCCCGAAGCATGCCGGTCGCTGCGCGCGCGGATAAGGACGCGCACTGCCCCGGCTGGATCACCGGATAAGCCAGGTGATGAGACTATCAACATTAATGAACGGCGCATGCGGCGCGCCGGCCCCGCGTCATAGCGACGGTCGCGAGCCAGCCAGCCGGAACAGACGATCGGACAGAGGCCCTATACCAAGAAACAGGCCCTGGCTGTCTCTGCTCCGCTGTGCACCGCTCCCGTATGGCGCAAGTCCGATCTGTTCGGTTAATCGCACCAGATCGGCGATCGTGCGGACGCCCATCTTTCCCATGATACGGCTTCGATGCACCTTGATCGTCTTTTCGACGGTGCCGAGATCCCATGCAATTTGTTTGTTCAATCGACCGGAAATCACGTGCCTGAGCACCTCGCCTTCGCGCGGGGTCAACTGAGCGAGCTTGTCCTGGATGTCGGCCAGTTCAGCCTGTCTCTGAAATGCCTTGGTTTGACGCTCGACGGCAGTTGCGAGTGCAGCCAGCAGCGCGTTTCCATCGACTGGTTTGACCAGAAAATCAATCGCACCCGCCTTCATCGCATCGACGATTGTCGGCGCGTCCGTCGTGCCTGATATGAATATGACCGGCCGGTCAGCATCTTCCTTTCGCAACACCGACTGTAACTGACGGCCATCGATACCGGGCATCAGCAGGTCAGCGACAACACAGCCGGGAATATCCGAGTCATGTTGTGCAAGGAATTCCTGGGCTGACGAAAACGTGCGTACAACGAAACCTGCAGCACGGACGAGACGCGCCAATGACTTGAGCACCCCCGGATCGTCATCGACAATGGATACGGTGAATTCCCGATCGGTCTTCGGCGTAGCGACGATGTCAGGCAGGTATGGCTTGATTAGCAGCGTCGTCGCACGACGATCCCCCGCGCGGAGAGACACAGCAAAATTCGACGGCTTGATTGTGATGGTCATCGTCTCCCGTCCTGCAATAATTTTTCTTGATGCCGGAAGACTAGGACGGGTGCGTCAAGCTTCTCCACCCCGCAATGGTAGTGGCGACCTATACGATGGTGTAGCGGTCAGGCGGCGCGAGCTAACGCCTCATCCAAACACTGAATCAGCCCCTTGTCGTCGAACGGTTTCGCTAAAAATCCGATCGCGCCGTCGGCGAGCGCCTGGGCCCGCGCCTTCATCTCGGGAAATGCAGTAATGAAAATGACTGGCAGGCTGTGCCCCTGCGCAATCAATCGACCCTGCAATTCTATTCCCGTCATGCCGGGCATTTGCACGTCAGTAATCAGACAGTCGGCGTCGTTGATGCGCTCCGACTTGAGAAACGCTTCAGCAGAGTCAAATGCCGCCGTGCCATAGCCCAGCGAGCGCACAAAACTCGTCGTGGCTCGGCGGAACGATTCATCGTCGTCAACAATTGCTATCACGGGCATCTTCGACAAGTTGGAAATCCTCGGTCGCAAATTGATAAGGTCTTCCGTACGGATATGCACGATTCTGATGGTAACGTTCGACTATCGGAAAGGGACGAAGGAATTACACCAAGGTATAGGGTGCCTACGACTTTGTACGCCGAACCCCTAATATATCAGCCATTTTTACCAATTCGGCGAGGGACTTTGCCCCCATCTTTCTTGTGACGTGGCCGCGATGCACCTTCACGGTGATCTCGGTTACGCCGATTTCCGCCGCAACCTGTTTGTTCAGAAGCCCCCCTGTGACCCAGGACATGACTTCCTTTTCGCGGGGCGTGAGCGTCTCGAACTTCGCTCTCAACTCGGTAACCGCCTTTTCGCTTGCGTGGCTCGCTTTCGCACGCTCCAGCGCCACCTGAACAGCGTCCAGCAAGTCCTGGTCGCGAAAAGGCTTGGTCAGGAATTCAACTGCGCCGGCCTTCATCGCCCTTACGGTCATGGGTATGTCGCCATGACCGGTGATGAAAATGATCGGGATCTGGATTTTAGCTTTGGTAAGCTCTGCCTGAAAATCCAGCCCACTTACTCCGGGAAGCCTTACGTCGAGAATCAGGCAGCATGCACCGTCCGGTCGCTTGGCCGCGAAGAATTCGGGCGCCGACGCGAATGCTTCGACCCTCAGACCGACCGACCGGATTAAACTGCCGAGCGCCCCGCGCACGGATTCATCGTCATCGACGACGAAAACGACAGGCGGCGACATGGAGGGCTCGTTTCTGACGCGTTCTGTCATTGAATACCGGGCAAGACGATATGAAATACTGAACCGTGCGGCACACCTGCCGATACGGACAAATTACCACCATGCGCCTCAACGATCGACCGGCATATTGCCAGGCCCATCCCCATGCCGTCCCTCTTGGTGCTAAAGAAAGCATCAAAGATGCGACCCATATTTTCCGGGGGTATCCCGGTCCCGGAATCCTGCACCGATAACGCGACCCCGCTCGAATCAAAGGGCCTTGATCGCACGCGCAGCAAACGTTCCCGATCGTCAATGCTGCGCATTGAGTCGGCCGCGTTCGTGACGATATTGAGGACGACCTGCTGAAGCTGGCCTCTATGCGCGGGAATCAAAGGAAGCGGTTCGGACAGCTCAAGCTCAATCGTCACTTTCGCGGCATCCAGTTCCCCGCTCGCTATCGCAATCGTTTCCCGGATGAGTTCATTTGTGTCGAGGGGGGCCCCTTGGTGGTCACCCTTCGAGAACATCGAGCGGACTGATTGAATGACCTCACTCGCCCGATGGCCGTCCGTCACAATGTGCTTGAGCGCATCGCGCACCTCATCGAAGTCGGGTGCCGGGCGGTTTAGCCAGCGAAGAGCCGCGTTGGCGTTCGTCACGATGGCCCCGAGCGGCTGGCGGATTTCATGCGCGATCGCACCCGTCATCGCGGCCAACGTCGAGCGGCGGGCAACCTGCGCAAGCTCCTGCTGGGCGTCCCTCAATTTGTTCTCGGCATCCTTGAGCTCGGTGACGTCTCGCGCCATGGCGTAGATGCGGCCTTCGTCCTGAACGGCCTTCCACGACAACCAATGATACGACTCATCCTTGTGACGAAAGCGCGTCTCAAAGCGTTGCGTTATTTTGCCCGCAGCAAGCTGCTGGGTCTCAACCCGCGTCTTCGCGCGATCATCTGGATGCAGCAACCATTCCGACGTCTTGCCCAGCAACTCCGCTTCCGACCAACCGAGCACGGTGGTCCATGCTGGATTGACGCTAAGATATTTGCCGTCCAGATCGGCCACTATGAACAAATCTTGCGAGACGTTCCAGATCCGGACACGCTCGCGAGTCTCGGCTTCCACACGCTGCTCGAGAGTCTCGTTAAGCTCACGCAGCGCTTTCTCGGCGTCCATCTGATCCGTGATGTCAGTGTTGGTGCCGAACCAGCGAACGATTTCGCCAGCCTCGTCGCGGATCGGTAGGGCGCGCGAAAGAAACCAGCGATAGCTGCCATCTTTGCTGCGCAACGGAAATGTGTCTTCCCAGGGCACACCCGTTTCAAAGCACTGCCGAATGCGTTCGACGACACGGTCAACGTGTTTGGGGTGATGAACTTTACGCCAGCCCCACCCCTGCATTTCTTCCAGCGTTGTGCCGGTGTAGTCGTGCCAGCGCTTGTTGTACCAATATATCCAGCCGGCGTGGTCGGCTGTCCAGGCGAACTGGCTCATGTTCTCGGCAAGCTCGCGGAAGCGCGCCTCACTTTCACGGAGCGCTTTCTGGCTGGCCGCGAGCACTGCTTCAGCGCGCTTTCGTTCGGTGATGTCCTCGGCAACCACATTAACCCCGACGACTTTTCCGTCGAGGTTCTTCGAAGGATGCCAATTTGTAATCCAGACGTGGTCGGCATTGAGCATGTCGACGCGCTGCCCACGCACTTCGACGCCCGTGATGGGCTCGCCCGTGCGGACAATCGTTTGAATAAGCTTTTCAACCTGCTCCGCCACCTGCGGAACGGTTTCGCGGACCGATCGTCCGATGTGATCGGCAACCGAAATACCGCAGATCTCCGTCAAACGTTGATTGATTTGCACGTAACGACAATCGGTCGTCAGATATGCCAGTCCGACCGGCGCTGTGTCGTAAATCAGCTGAAGCTCGGGCTGCCGTTCGTACAATTCGTCTTCCGGTGACGGTCTTTTTGTGGTTCGCGCCGACTGCGAGACGCGCCCCGCATGGAGGCCTTTTGTTTTTGTTTTTGCCGCTTTCTGCATGATCGATAACCCAGCGAACGACCCGAACAATCAAACCTTAGTGCGCGCTTGATGACCCCGACAATTCCATTCCCATTATGGGCTTCGACAGGCGCGCGACAATTCACGAGCCCGGCAATGCCCGATTTTCATGGCCGATGAATTATTATGCAATTTGCGTGCTCAAATCAGCGGTATCCCGTTCCACCCCAATTATCGCCCGAACGAAGAACAGCACTTTTAGCGAGCCGGCAGCGCCGTGACTTCGATACCTTCGTATAGCCAGCCTTTGCTTTTCGCTATGCGCCATTAACCACCGCACAATGGTTTGATTGAGCGTCGTCGCCCTAGGCTCCTCGCAAGCAAGAAACGAAAGCCGTTGCAGGGAGCTTACAATGAACAAGACGTTTGTGATTGGCAGCCTCGCCGCTGCGACCGTGATCGCCGCATTCCTTCAGAGCGAAGCCGTTCGCGCGGAGCCACTCGGCTATGCGACAGCCCCCGGCCACCCCGCCTTTTTATTCGGCCAGACCGCGCGCGAGCCGGAGCCTGCCGACGAACTCCAAACACCTGCTCAGATTCCGGCGCGGTTACACCGTCACGTCGTTGATTATTCGACACGCGAAGCGCCAGGCACGATCGTTATCGATACACCTAACACCTACCTCTATTACGTTGTTGGTGGCGGCAAGGCCATCCGTTACGGAATCGGTGTTGGCCGTGAAGGCTTCACATGGTCCGGCGTAAAGGCGGTTGAGCGTAAAGCGGAATGGCCGGACTGGATCCCGCCGGCTGAAATGCTTCAGCGTCAGCCGTATTTGCCGCGCTTCATGGCGGGCGGTCCCGGGAATCCGCTCGGCGCACGCGCCATGTACATTGGCGGCACGGTTTATCGCATTCACGGAACGAACGCCCCGACCACGATCGGCAAGCAGGTGTCGAGCGGATGCATCCGCATGCTGAATGAAGACGTCATCGATCTCTACGCTCGGGTGAACGTCGGCACCAAGGTCGTTGTCCTGCCGATGCGGCCGACGCAGGCCGTCGCGACCCAGGATCGAGCCATTCCGCGCACGACCGTAAGCACCGCCGCCAACACGGCGCGGGCACACGGCATCTACTGAAAAATACAGAGGCACGCCATGAACAGCTCACTCTGGTCCGCAGGTCACACCACTCACCTCAAGATCGTGGCTGTTTCCCTTGTCGCCTCGATCGTCGTGGTCGTGATTGGACTCAATGCGCGTCTCGACAGCGGGACCACCGCAGGCGTCGAGAAGAGTCAAATCGTGGTCAAGGCCGGCAAAGCCAAGACCTTTACAGACAACAGCAACGCAACAATTCGCTGAATTCAGTCGATTAGCTTATCGGCGATTTGCTGGAGCGACACAGGGGTACCAATCCCCAGTGTCTTCGCCGTTTTCAGATTGATCGAAAGCTCGAATCTCGTTGGCTGCTCCACCGGCAGATCTGCCGGTTTGGTGTCCCTGAGAATTTTGTTGACATAGCGTGCGCCGCCGCCGGTTCAGATCGGCAATACTTGTTCCGTACGATCCGTTGCCCCGCGCAGAAGAATGATCGTACCGACCAAATCGGCCTGCGGGAAACCGAGAGTTTACACACGAAAGATTTGCGAGTAGCGACGTTTGATCTCTTCGCCTTGCGTTTCCACCGCGGCCGGGTCGTCCTTCCAAACTTTGATTGCCGACAACGGTATGCGGCCCGGCTTGTCTTTCACCAGCGCATGCAGCGAGCGCAGGCCGCCCAGGTTTACGAACAGCTCCTGCCCTTCCACGCTGAACAGGTAATTTTGGAATAACCGCGCGGCATTCGGATGCGGCGCGAAGGCAAACACCGCCGACGGCTGCACGATCGAAGGCGAGCCTTCGCCGGCATAGACCACTTCGATCGGCTTGCTCGCCTCCTTGAGCAACAACACGTTCGATTCATTGCCATCTGCCATGATCGGGCGTTCGCCAAGCACAATTTTCTTGGGTGTGTCAGTCGCCGACTGGATTTGCAGCACCTGCTGTTGCGCAAGCTTCTCGAGATACGGCCAGCCAAGCTCGCGTACCATCTGGTAGGTCGAAGTCATGATCGTGCCGCTGTAGCTCGGGTGCGCCTTGACGATTTTGCCTTTCCATTTCTGATCGAGCAGTTCCGCAAAACTTTTCGGCGCGTCCTCGCGCTTCACAAGCTCCGTGTTATACGCGATCACGCAGAGGGTCGATCGAACTGTCGCATAAAGCCCGTCCGGATCGCGATGCTCGGCCGGAATATGTCTTGCAACATCTTCCGGCACATAGGGTACAAGCAGGCCCTGCCGTTTCCACGTCAGAAATTGCGCGGCGTCGCCCGTGCTGACCGTGTCGGCGATATGCAGACCGGCGGCATGTTCCTGCGCGACGCGGGCAAATATCCGCTCGCCGCCCGCCCGCTCAACCCGCACGCGAATGCCGGGAAATTTCTGTTCGAAGGACTTACCGGCCTTTTCCGCGAGCTGAAGATCTGCCGATGTGTACCAGGTGAGTTCGCCTTCTTTCATCGCTGCAGCGATCAAGCCCCGCGTGATGCCTTGCGCCGGTGGAGCAGCGGCGCGCACCGGCGCGGCACAGACAAGCTGCAGCGCGGCGGCGGCTTTTAGAATGTCGCGGCGTGAGGGGTGCTTTAGCATAGCGGCGCATTCTGCCTCGCCGCTGATGCCCGCGAAAGCGGGCATCCCCGCTGCTGGCGCGAGACCCCGGACCCATTTGGCCGCAGCGTCTCGACAGGCCATGGCGTATGGGTCCCCGCCTTCGCGGGCACGACCGATTTGTTGTGAGAAGGAACTACAGCGCCTCGACCTGCACGACGCCCGGAACGGCCTTGATAGCGCCAGCGATCTGCGGCGACACCTTGAAGCGCCCGGGCAGCTTCACCTCCACTTCGGCGCCACGCTCGAGCAACAGCACCACGCTGACCTCGCCATCGCCATTTGCGTGGGCTGCTCGCACATTTCCCTGCGCAGATCGAGCAGATCCGGCTTGCGATAGGGGCTCCAGTCGCTTGGCCACCGCCTCGAGCGGGCCGCCATCGCGCAGGAAAACGCGCAGGCCCTTTTGCAGATTTGCGGCGGCGCTATCGAGCGGCTCCGCCGACTGGATGCGGGCGCGTACCTCGTCCCCCTGCACTTCCGCCGACAGAAACAGCAGGACTGCGTTGCCGGGTTCCAGAAGGTCACGGTGTTCGGCCAGGCCTTCCGAGAAGATGACCGCTTCAAAATGACCGGTGGGGTCCGACAGCCCGATAATTCCCATCTTGCTGCCAGTGCGCGTGCGGCGCTCGATGCGCGACACCACGGTTGCGGCGACGCGACCCGCAGTTGCGCCACCCTTAACCGCGCGCGCGAACTCTGCCCAGGGCTGGACACGCAGTTTCTTGAGCACAGCGGCGTAATCGTCAAGCGGATGGCCGGACAGGAAAAACCCGACCGCCTCGTATTCGCGACGCAGCCGCTCAGCCGGCAGCCAGGGTTCGACCTGTGGGAGCGCGATTTGCTCACGAGCCCCACCGCCGCCGAACAATTCGCTCTGCCCGATCGCTGCGGTGTCGTGCGCGCGTTGCGCACGCGCGAGCACGGAATCCATCGCAGCAAAGACACGCGCGCGGTTTTTCTCAAACAAATCGAACGCTCCCGCCGCGGCGAGGCTCTCGAGCACGCGCTTATTCACGGCGCGCGGATTGACGCGTGCGGCAAAGTCGGCGAGATCGGCGAAAACGCCGTTCTGGCGCGCGGTAATGATCGCTTCGACCGCTTGCTTGCCGACACCCTTGAGCGCAGCGAGCGCGTAGATGATCGTGTTGCCGTCAACCTCGAAATCGACTGCCGAGCGGTTCGCCGACGGCGGGTCGACCTTGATGCCGAGCCTTTCCGCCTCCGCGCGGAATTCCGCGAGCTTGTCGGTGTTGCCCATGTCGAGCGTCATGGTTGCGGCGAGGAACTCGACCGGGAAGTTCGCTTTCATATAGGCCGTCTGATAGGCGACCAGTGCGTAGGCTGCGGCATGGCTCTTGTTGAAGCCATACTCGGCAAAACGTTCGAGCAGGTCGAAGATCGCATCGGCCTGGTGACGTTCGACACCGTGCTCCGTGCAGCCAGCAACGAAATGCTTGCGCTGGTCCTGCATCTCCTTACGGATCTTCTTGCCCATAGCCCGTCGGAGCAGATCCGCCTGACCAAGCGTGAAACCCGCGAGGATCTGCGCGGCCTGCATCACCTGTTCCTGATAGATGATGACGCCGAAGGTTTCGCGCAGGATCGGTTCGAGCTTGGGATGGATGTAGTCAGGCTTCTCCATGCCGTGCTTGCGCGCGCAATAAGTCGGGATATTCGCCATCGGACCGGGGCGATAGAGCGCGACCAGCGCGATGATGTCCTCGAAGCGATCCGGGCGCATATCAAGCAGCGCCCGCCGCATGCCCGCACTTTCCAGTTGGAAGATGCCAACGGCTTCGGCGCGGGCCAGAAGGTCATACGTGTTCTTGTCGTCGAGCGGGATCGCGGCCAGATCGATGTCGATGCCACGCCGCTTCACGAGCGCGACCGCGGTCTGCAGGACGGTCAGCGTTTTCAGGCCGAGGAAATCGAATTTCACCAACCCCGCCTGTTCGACCCATTTCATGTTGAACTGGGTAACCGGCATGTCCGACTTCGGATCGCGATAGAGCGGCACCAGTTCTGACAGCGGCCGATCACCGATCACGATGCCGGCAGCATGCGTCGAGGCATGGCGATTGAGGCCTTCAAGCTTCTGCGCAATATCGAAGGCGCGCTTGACCACGGCGTCGCCGTCGCGTTCGGCTTGCAAGCGCGGTTCGCCCTCGATGGCCTGTTTGAGCGATACAGGCGCCGCCGGGTTCTGCGGCACCAGCTTGCAGAGCTTGTCGACCTGTCCGTACGGCATCTGCAGAACGCGGCCGACATCGCGCAACACGCCGCGCGCCTGCAATGTGCCGAAGGTGATGATCTGCGCCACCTGGTCGCGGCCGTAGCGCTCCTGCACGTAACGGATCACCTCGTCGCGACGGTCCTGGCAGAAGTCGATATCGAAGTCCGGCATCGACACGCGTTCGGGATTGAGAAAGCGCTCAAAGAGCAGCCCAAAGCGAATCGGATCGAGATCGGTAATGGTCAACGCATAGGATACCAGCGACCCGGCGCCGGATCCGCGGCCGGGACCAACGGGTATGCCTTGTTTCTTTGCCCATTGGATGAAGTCGGAAACAATCAGGAAGTAACCGGGATACTTCATGCCGGCGATCACGCCGAGCTCGAAATCGAGTCTTTCGCGATACTCATCGACGGTGTGACCCGCCGCGACGCCGGCGGTTTCGAGACGGCGCTCGAGGCCCTCCTCTGCGCGCTTGCGCAGCTCGCTTGCTTCATCGAGCGCCCTGCTGTTCTCGCCGGTCGAGAAGCGCGGCAGAATCGGTTGGTGCGTACGCGGGCGGAAGGCGCAGCGCTGCGCAATTTCCACGCTATGAGCCAACGCCTCCGGCATGTCGCGGAACAGCTCGGTCATCTCGGCGCGGCTCTTGAAACGGTGCTCCGACGTCAATTGACGGCGGTCGCTTTCTGCGAGCAGCCGGCCTTCGGCAATGCAGATCAGCGCATCGTGTGCTTCGTAGTCCTGCACAGTCGCAAAATACGGCTCGTTGGTGGCGACCAGCGGCATGCTTTTGGCGTAGGCAAGATCGATCAGCGCTGACTCACTGCGGCGCTCGGCCGGGGTGCCGTGACGTTGCAGTTCGACGTAGAGCCGGTCGCCGAACAGCCCGATCAGCGCGCCAAGGCGTGTGGCCGCGAGATGACTTTGCCCGGCGGCAATTGCCGTATCGAGCGGACCGCCCGGACCGCCAGTGAGCGCAATGATGCCTGCGGTTTCTCCCACCAGCCATTCGAGTTTGAGTCGCGGCGGCTCGTTCGCAGGCGTATCGAGAAAGGCGCGCGAATTAAGCCGCATCAGGCTGCGATAGCCCTCGGGCCGCGACGCCAGAAGGATGACGCGCGTCCGCTCAGGCACAACATTCCCGTTGCGCGGACCATGGTCGCTGTCGCCGAAATCAACGGCGAGCGCGCAGCCGACGATCGGCTGAATGCCGTAACCAGCGAGCTTCTCGGAGAATTCCAGCGCCCCGAACATGTTGTCCGTGTCGGTGAGCGCCAATGCGGGCTGATGGTCGGCCTTCGCCAATTCGGCGAGACGTGCAATGGTGAGCGCGCCTTCCAGCAGCGAATATGACGAGTGCACGTGAAGGTGCACGAAATCGAGACCGTCCATAACTGCTCGAAGGTTGGATGATTCCCTGTAGTCCTCAGAGTGGGGTTGGCGTCCCCCGCTGTCCATCGCCACACCGGGCGTAAGGCGAGCTATGCCCGCTTTTCTCTGGCCGCAGTCGTCATGGCCGGGCTTGTCGCGGCCAACGCCTTTCGGGGGACGGCCTTAAGACGTAGCTGCTAGGCCCGGCCATGACTGAGGCGCGGCGCACTCATAGATTGCCCAGCACCTGGGTCCAGATGGCGATCATTCCAACAAACAGCGATAGCGATGCCAGCGCGGCGGCTTCCTGGATTACGGTTTTGAACATGGCTTTCTCTCCGGAACGTAGAGAGAACATAGTTCATGTTCTGTTCTCAAGTCAAGTCATCAAAACCCTCGTGGATCATGTGGTTTTTGTGCCGCGGGTGCACGTTTTCCCGTGTGAGAACGGTCCTGTGTACTTCGATGTGGGCAGCACGACCGACCCGGACCTTCGGCGGCATCACAGGTTCAACTAGTCGCGCCTGACGCGATACGAAAAAGGCCGCCAAGTTGGCGGCTTTTTTGGTGGGCACGTCGCGGAATCAGGCTCGCCCTAATCCATCTCCACGATCGTGCCTTCCCGCAAAGTCACCCGCCGGTCCATGCGGGCCGCCAGATCCATGTTGTGGGTCGCAATGATGGCGGCGAGGCCCGAGGCCTTCACCAGCTGGGTCAGCGCGCGGAAAACGTGCTCAGCAGTGTGCAGGTCCAGGTTTCCGGTAGGCTCGTCCGCCAGGAGGACCCGCGGGGCGTTGGCGACGGCACGGGCGATAGCGACCCGCTGCTGCTCACCTCCCGATAGCTCCGCCGGCCGGTGGCTGAGCCGCTTGCCCAGCCCCAGATACTCCAGCAGCTCGATTGCCCGCGTCCTGGCTTCGTCACGGCTGAGGCCGCGGATCATTTGCGGCAGCAGCACGTTTTCGAGCGCCGAGAACTCCGGAAGCAGATGGTGCGACTGGTAGACGAAGCCGATCTCGTTGCGGCGAATACGCGTCCGCTCGTGGTCAGCCAAAATCACCGTGGAGCGGCCCTCGATATAGACGTCCCCTTGGTCGGGCTGTTCGAGCAGGCCCGCGATATGCAGCAGCGTCGACTTGCCGGCGCCCGAAGGCGCAACCAGCGCGACCGACTGCCCGCCCCACAGCGCCAGTTCGATGCCGTTGAGCACATGCAGCGTCTCATCGCCTTGCCGGTAATAGCGCTCGACGCCGTGCAGGAACAGAACTGGAATGTCCTCTTCCTTCTGCGGTTGCGGCGGCTGCTGTTGCTGCTCGACCATTTCTACCCTGGCGATGGAATATGCCTCACTCATAGCGCAGCGCCTCCACCGGATCGAGGCGTGCCGCGCGCCATGACGGATAGAGCGTCGCGAGCAGCGAAAGCACCAAAGCCATTACCACGACCGCGATTGTCTCGCCCGAATCCATGTCGGCCGGGAGATGCGAGAGGAAATAAAGCTCTGGCGAAAACAGTTCGGTGTTGGTGAGCCAGGATAGAAACTGCCGGATGCTCTCGATGTTGAGACATATGATCACACCGAGCATGAAGCCGACAATGGTGCCCACCACCCCGATGGAGGCGCCCGTGATCAGGAACACGCGCATAATCGCACCCTGGGTCGCGCCCATCGTGCGCAAGATGGCAATGTCCTGCCCCTTGTCCTTCACCAGCATGATCAGGCCGGAGACTATATTAAGCGCGGCGACCAGGACGATGAGCGTCAGGATCAGGAACATCACATTGCGCTCAACCTGCAGCGCATTGAAGAACGTCGCGTTGCGCTGCCGCCAGTCGATCATGAAGATCGGCCGTTGCGCGGCGTCCTGTACCGCCTTGCGATAGCGGTCGACCCGGTCGGGATTGTCCGTGTAGACCTCGATGGCTGTGACGTCACCGGCACGATTGAAATAGGCTTGGGCCTCCTTGAGCGGCATGAACACCATGGCATTGTCGTATTCCGACATGCCGATCTCAAATACAGCGGCGATCTTGTAGACCTTGATGCGCGGTGTCGTTCCCATCGGCGTCACCGCGCCGCGCGGCGCTACGAGCGTAATGTTGTCGCCCGATCGCAATGACAGCTGATCGGCAAGCCGCCGCCCGATTGCAACGCCCTGCTCCTCATCAAACCCCTTGAGCGAGCCCTGCTTGATGTTGTTGGCGACGGATGGAAGCTTTTCCAGATCCATCAGCCGAATGCCGCGGATCAACACGCCGCCTGCATTGAACGGCGATGATGCCAGCGCCTGCCCCTCGACGATTGGCGCAGCCAACCTGATGCCCGGGACGCCGGCCACACGCGCGGCGACTTCGTCCCAATCCGTGAGAGGCTTTTCCAATGGCTGAATCAGCAGATGGCCGTTAAGGCCGAGAATCTTGTCGAGCAGCTCTTTCCGGAAGCCGTTCATCACCGCCATGACGATGATGAGGGTGGCGACACCAAGCATGATTCCGAGGAAGGAAAACCCGGCGATCACCGAGATGAATCCTTCCTTGCGCCGCGCACGCAGGTAGCGCAGCGATAACATCCATTCGAACGGAGAGAAGGCCCGCGTGCCGTTGGGCTCAGTCATCGACGATTGGTTCCCCACGCTCGACTGTTCACATGATTCTGGCGGATTCGTGCCGAAGGCGCGAGAGCAAAGCCTTTGTCAACACACAGGATTCTTGGCTGGAGAAGCCACGCTTTGGGCGTTCATGCCCGGCACAAGGCCAAGCATGACGATGCGGTGCTACCGCGACAGCAAATCGAGCGCCGCAGCGGCACTGAGGTTCTCCCGGCTGCCATCGGCGCGCTTTTTGACCTCGACTTTGCCTTCCGCCAGCCCACGGGGCCCAATCAATATCTGATAGGGAATCCCTATCAGATCGGCTGTGGCAAATTTGGCGCCCGGCCGCTCATCGAGGTCATGGTAGAGCACCTCGACGCCCTTTGCGGCGAGATCACGGTAAAGCTGTTCGCAGGCAGCATCGGTGTCAGCAGCGCCCTGCTTCAGGTTGAGGATCATTACCTTGAACGGCGCGACCGGCTCCGGCCAGATGATACCGGCTTCGTCATGCGACGCTTCAATGATGGCGGCCACCAGGCGGCTGGGACCGATACCGTACGAGCCCATATGCACCGGCACTTCCTTGCCGTCAGGCGTCGCGACCACAGCCTTCATCGGCTTGGAGTATTTGGTACCGAAATAAAATATGTGGCCCACCTCAATACCACGGGCCGACACCTGCTTGTCGGACGCCACTTTGCCGAAGGCGGCGGCGTCATGCATTTCCGAGGTTGCGGCGTATTGCGAGGTCCACTTGTTGACGATGCCCTGCAACTCCGCAACGTCATCAAAATTCACGTCGGTCGCCGGCACCTGCATGTCCAGGTAGTCCTTGTGACAGAAAACTTCCGATTCACCGGTCTGCGCAAGAATGATGAATTCGTGTGAAAGATTTCCGCCAATCGGTCCTGACTCCGCGCGCATCGGGATCGATTTCAAACCCATGCGCGCGAAGGTGCGAAGATAGGCCACGAACATCTTGTTGTAGGAATGTGTCGCGCCGGCCTGATCGAGATCGAACGAATAGGCGTCCTTCATCAGGAATTCGCGGCCACGCATCAACCCAAAGCGCGGACGCACCTCGTCGCGGAACTTCCACTGGATGTGATAGAGATTGAGCGGCACATCCTTGTACGACCGCACGTAGGCTCGGAAGATCTCGGTAATCATCTCCTCGTTGGTCGGCCCGTAGAGCATCTCGCGTTCGTGCCGATCTTTAATACGCAACATTTCCTTGCCGTAGGCCTCGTAGCGTCCGCTTTCGCGCCACAGGTCCGCGGACTGGATCGTCGGCATCAAAAGTTCGATCGCGCCCGACCGGTTCTGTTCCTCGCGCACGATCTGGCAAATTTTCTGCAGCACGCGAAATCCAAGCGGCAGGAACGCATAGATGCCGGCGGCCTCCTGTCGCATCATGCCGGCGCGCAGCATCAGCCGATGCGACACGATCTCCGCCTCTTTCGGCGTTTCACGCAGGATGGGCAGAAAAAAGCGGGACAGGCGCATGGATTTCTTGATGGGACTCGTGGATGACGAGGTCAGAGAAAGCGGATCGGCCGCAAAAACACAAGGGCTGGCGTGCTTTTTCGGGAATTTATCGGGGGTTGCGGCATCTATATCCGTGTTAGGCTGGCCTGAAGGGCGGAAAGGAAAGCATGCGAGGGGGCACCAGATACTTTCTGAGCGTGCTGGCGGCCATCGCCATCGTCATGCACACGGCGCTATGGGCCGCGCTTGCACCGCTCGCCGCGAGCCCGGTCGTCGACCCTTTCACGGTCATCTGCCATAGCGAAACCTCCGCGCCTGCCGAACAGGCACCCGCCCCCGGCCCGCTCACGCCGGCGCATGCCTGCGATCACTGCAATCTGTGCAGCGCGGGCACGCCACCGTTGGCGCCCGACACAGTTCTGGCGGCTCGCTTCGAGCCTGTACGGACCCTGCAGGTCCTGCGCCCGATCAATATCGCGCGGCATGACGATGTTGCCGCCGATCCCAAACTCGCCCGAGGTCCTCCGGCTTTCGCCTGACACATGCGCCGCCTTGCGCGGCTTCCTTGATCCGTCATTGCGATACTGGAGTCTTCCATGTTCAGGAGTTTGTGGCCTCTGGCCATGCTTGCCGCCGTCCTGGCGGCTGCAACGACACTCTCAACGACACTTGCCCGCGCTCACGAGATCGTCGGCAATCGGTTCTTTCCGGCAACGCTCGCCATCGACGATCCCGGCGTCAACGACGAGGTGGCGCTGCCGACCGTTTCGATATCGAAAACCGGCGACGTTCCGTCCTTCAAGCAACTTGATGTCTCAGGTGAGTTTGCAAAACGCATCACCGAGGATTTTGGCGTCTCGTTTGCACCGACATGGTCGCGGCTTTACGCGCCCGGCGGATCAAACCTGACCGGGGCGCGCGGCTTTCAGAATCTCGAGACGACGCTCAAGTATCGTCTGTTCAAAAGCCCCGAGCATGAATTCGTACTGTCGGCCGGTCTGGAGATTGAGTGGGGCGGCAGCGGTGCGCAGAATGTTGGCGCCGAACGATTCACCGTCTACACGCCGACAATCTATTTCGGCAAAGGTTTCGGTGATCTTCCCACCAGCATGAATTGGGCGCGACCTTTCGCAATTACCGGTCAAGTCGGGTATGCCATCCCGGGCGTGTCGAAGATCGCTACCGCCACTTTCGACCCCGACACCGGCGAGGCCGCCATCGACACGGAGTTTAACCCGCGCGTGCTCAACTGGGGCGCCACGCTCCAGTACAGCATGCCCTATCTGAAATCCGCCGTTGCCGATCTCGGTCTGCCCGATTTCGTCAACCGGCTGATTCCCATCGTGGAGGCTTCGTTTCAGACACCGGTCTCAAACACGGCGACGTCCGGCACGGTGACGACCGGGACAATCAATCCGGGGATCATCTACGCCGGAAACACGTACCAGGTAGCAATCGAGGCCATGATCCCGGTGAACCGGCAAAGCGGCACGGGCGTTGGTGTCATCGCCCAGTTGCACTTCTTCCTCGACGACATATTCCCGAACACATTGGGACGGCCCATCTTCGCAAACAACATCAGTACAGGGAGGCCGGCTTTCGGCCGCTAGACATGCGCATCATCGTCACAACCATCGCTGTTATGTTCGCGACGGCAGGCTCAGTCTTCGCACACGCCCATCTTGACCATGCCGCACCGAAAGTCGGCAGCACGGTCGCGCAATCACCTAAGGAAGTCGTGCTGTGGTTCACGGAGAAGCTCGAGCCAGCCTTCAGCTCGATCGACGTCCGTAACGAGCAGGGCGCAGCCGTGAATTCCGGGAAGGCAACGCTTATTGGTGACCGCACACAGCTGCGCGTGCCGCTTAAAACCCTGCCGCCGGGAACCTATAAGGTGATCTGGCGTGTCTTGTCAGTGGACACTCATCGTACCCAGGGCGACTTTACTTTCCGCGTCGGCCAATAACCGCCGGCGCGCCG